>CAYYAQ010000095.1:0-20511 GCA_964469555.1 uncultured candidatus Brocadiaceae bacterium
ACGCCGTCGTCGTGCACGAAGTCGATCGAGTGGTAGCCGGTTCGCCAGCCGTCCGTGCCGTTGACGGTCAGGGCTTCTGGCCAGTTCGGTCCGAGCGAAGCGGCTGTGTTGTTGATGCGGTAGCCGTCGACCTCGATGCGCTCGCCGCGCCACGCGCGTTCGCGATCGCCCCCGCCGTCCGGTTGATAGCCGACGCGGAAGATCTCCACTCGACCGACGACCCGGCCCAGGTTCGGACCTGCGGACAGCATGAGCTTGAATCCTTCACCAGGTTTGATGCTGTGTCGGTTCGTGTAGCCCCAGATCCGCTGCGCGTGTTCGGACTGTGAACTCTTGTACCAGAACGACGCGCGTCGGCGGTACAGGATGCGTGCGATTACGTCGGGCCAGAACCGGCAGAGCGCGCGGGTGACCAGTGCTGGGGCAGCGCGGGTGATTTTGGAGAGGGGGAACGCCACGGACTCGCCGACGACCGGATCGGTGTTGGCGGGACGGTAGGTTGTTTGATGCGCGCATTCAAGGCGAGCGATCGGCACCGTGTGCCCGCTCTCGGAGGATGCCCGTCGCGTAATCGCAGCGAGTCTCCTCTTCACGTTGTGGATCGAGTCGCGTGTGCTAACATTACTGACTGCGCGGTCACTCGAGTTCGCGAGATCAAGTTCAATAGACCCAGCGGTCCAGTCACCGTTGAACTGTTATGACAATCCCAGTTGCCACCCTGCTGTTTGTTGCGCTCGCTGGCGCAACGGCATTGTCCGCGCAAGAGCGAGGAGCGTCGGATCAGACGCCGCTGACCGAGACGGAGCGCATCCGCCACCTTCTCTCTCGGTTCTCTTTCGGTCTGACTCCCGGCATGGTCGAGGAGGTGCGTGCGAAAGGGATGGACGCGTGGTTCGAGGCCAACTTGTCGAAGACCGATCAGTTTCAGGAGGATGGTTACCTCGTCAAGGTCCTCGCCTCGTTGAAGAGCATCGAGCTCCCGCTCGGCGAGTTGCTTTCGACCTACAACCCCCGACTGCCCCGCAAGCCGACGTCGAAGGACCGGCAGCGAGTCAATCGGTTGCGAAACCAACCCCGGCAGGAGTTACGCGATGCGATCCTCTACCGCGCGGTGTTCGGAAGGAACCAGATCGTCGAGGTGGCGTCGGATTTCTTTCGCAATCACCTGAACGTCGACGTGAACAAGGGGGCGGTCCGGTATCTGGCGACGAACTACGAGCGCGAAACCATCCGCGCCTCCGTCCTCGGAAACTTCGGCACGATGCTGCTGGCCAGCGCCAAACACCCCGCGATGTTGGTCTACCTGGACAATGCCCTGTCACGGCGCCCGATGTCCAAGGCCGAGTTGGGGGCGGTCGGTCGGCGTGTGCAGCGCAAGACCGGTTCTCGGTCGCGGGCGGAAGAGAGTATCGAGATTGCCAAGCAGCGCGGGTTGAACGAGAACTACGCTCGCGAGCTCTTGGAACTCCACACGCTCGGGGTGGACAAGTTCTATACGCAGCGCGACGTGATCGAAGTGGCCAAGGCCTTGACCGGATGGACCGTCCAGGTCGGTAGCGGCAAGAATCCGGGTTTCAGGTTCAGGGCCGACATGCACTGCCGAGGTGAGAAACGGTTTCTCGGCGGCATGATCGCATCCAACAACAAGAATCCGGTCGCGGAAGGCGAGGAGGTCATCCATCGCCTGAACCGCCACAAGGGCACGGCTCGTTTCCTTGGGTGGAAGTTGTGCCGCTACTTCGTCGACGACGAGCCGCCCGAGCCACTCGTCCGCCGAGTGGCCGCCGCGTTTCGTCGCAGCAAGGGAGACCTTCCAACCGTCTATCGCGCGATCTACAAGGACCGCTTGTTCTTCGATCCCCGGTATTTCCAGTCGAAGTTCAAGCGTCCCTTCGAGTTCCTCGTCAGTGCGCTCCGCGTCACGGGCGCTCGCATCACGTCGACCCGTGGGCTGCACAAGACCCTCGCGAATCTGAGTGAACCGATCTACGAGTGCGAAGATCCGACTGGGTATTACGACCAAGCCGAAGCGTGGCGCGATCCTGGGGTCATGGCAGTGCGCTGGCAGTTCGCGATGAACCTCGCGCGCGGTCGGATTCCCGGCCTACGGATCCCGGACTCGTTCTATGAGGATCTCCCCGCGAACATTCCCCTCGCGTGGAAGGACCGGCTCGCGCCGCGCATCCTTCCGGCCGGGATGGGGGACGACACGAGAAAGGTAATGGACCAAATGGTGCGCGAGTACCTCGCGAAGAACAAGAGACCCAAACCAAGCGAGCTCGGCCCACTGATCGTCGGCCTGTTGCTCGGCTCTCCCGAATTCCAACGACAATGAGCACCGGTGACATGAACGCCAAACCCGAATTCAACCGACGCGCATTCCTGAGACTCGGCGGGAGCGGTGCCCTCGCGCTGAGTATGCCTCTCCCGCGGATCTACTTCGGTGATCCCGCGCGTGGAAAGACCAATCCACTCGTCTTGATCTACCTGCGCGGCGGTCAGGACGCCCTCAATACGGTGGTTCCGTACGGCGATCCGCGTTACTACGACATCCGCCCGACGATCGCGATTCCCAAGAAGGACGGACCCGACGGCAAGGGCGTGATCCCACTGGACAAGACGTTCGGCTTGCATCCGTCCTTGGCTGTGCTCAAGCCGCTGTTCGATCGGAAGCTCTTCGCTCCCATTATCAACGTCGGCTCGCCCCACCCGACCCGCAGCCACTTCGATGCCCAGGACTTCATGGAGTACGGGGCTCCTGGGCTGCGCAACGTCCGTTCCGGCTGGCTCAATCGGTACCTTCAGCAGACGCCCCGCAAGAACGAAGACGAGTCCGCGCTCCGCGCCATCGCGATGCAGGGTCTGCTGCCCCGTTCGGTGCGTGGTGAATATCCGGTGCTCGCCGTTCCTCGGACTAGTGGCCGTGGGCGGCGTGGTGCGGGACGAGGAGACGAGTTGCTGGACCTCTTCGACCGGCTCTACAAGAAACCGCGAGCCGCGAAGGACCCGAAGAAGAAGATGGCGGTGAAGTCCGCGTCCCGGCGCGAATCCGACCGGGTCGTCGTGGCCGGGCAGGCCACGATTCGAGCGCTGCGCCGGTATCACGAGATCATGGACAAACCGGTCGGGCAGACGCGGGGCGTCGCATATCCGTCAGGCCGCCTCGGCGACAAGCTGAAGAAGATCGCCCAGCTGATCAAGTCCGGCGAGCCTGTGCAGATCGCGTGTGCGGACTATAACGGTTGGGATCACCACGCCAATGAGGGTGGCACCGACGGCACGATCGCACGGATGCTCGATCACCTCGGGCGATCTCTAGCAGCCTTTGTTGCGGATCTCGGCGACGACGCCGAGCGGTGCTTGGTGCTCACGATGACCGAATTCGGTCGCACCTGTCGGGAGAACGGCAACCGCGGAACGGACCACGGCCACGGCGGAGTGATGTTGGCCGTTGGTGGTCGGGTCAAGGGCGGCGAGATCTACGGCAAGTGGAGCGGCCTCGAAGACAACGATCTCTACATGGGTCGGGATCTGAAGGTGACGACGGATTACCGCGACGTCATGAACGAAGTGTTGCGCAGCCAGCTGGACTTCACGGCGCCGCGCGGGTTCTTCCCCGACTACCAGCCCGGAAAGGGGCTGGGGTTCTTGCACAGAGGCTGACTACTTGGCGGGATCACATTTGCGAACCATGCGGACCAGGGCGTGGATCACCCCGGGACGATCCTGGTAGAGCGGGTTCGCCGTCATCAACGGGCTCAGCCCCACTGCCGGTCCACCATCCTTGATCACCTGGAAGATCCGCTCATCGGTGGTCGACTTCTGCCACGCCGAATCGGTCCAGTTGCGGGGTTTTGGGTCGAGGCCGGCCGCGGCCGGACCGTCGCCCTTGCCCGTGGTACCGTGGCACGTAGCGCAGAAGGTCTTGAACTGGAGCTTGGCAGCCTTCTTGTCCGCGGAGGTGTATTTTTCCTTGGTGGTTGTGCCAGCATTGACGTCGGCACCATCGGCCGCCCCCTTGGGGGGATCCACCTTCGCCGGATCTTTCTTCGCTGGGTCGGCGTTCGCCGTTGGGTTCTGGTTTGTTGATTTCACGGGGTCGTCGGCACTGCAGCCAGCGAAGACCATGGCAGCGGTGGCTAGTGCGGCGATGAAAAAGAGTACGCGTGTTCGCATTGGGTCCATGTCGGGACCAACGGATGAATGAGCTCATGGATTTCCCCGATTCTGAGTTGGACGATCGATCCGGTACGCCTGCTCACGTGAGCGTCATAGATGGAAACGCGGAGCGATCGGGGCTCTCGCATAACGATCGCAACATGCACTACGTTGTGCGGCGAGGCTCAACCCCCACCGCTGACTCGCATTCCTAGCTGACCTCGCCGTGCCCCGCGACCGTATTGTTTCTCGCCGTGCCCCGCGACCGTATCGTTCCTCGCCATGGCCCGCGACCGTATCGTTGATCAGTCAGCGCAAGAAACCGCGTCCGATGACGGCAAGCTTGATGCGCGTTCCCCGAAGGGAAAGATCCGCATGGAGAGCTTGCTGGCGGCGCTGGCGCTTTGCGCCGTGCTCGTGGCCATGCTCTGGGATTCCCTGTTCGGCGGAAAGATCCTGACGCAAGCCGACGCGCTCTATCAATTCGCGCCGTGGGACGCAGTCGCGCCTCAGGACTTCCGGCCCTCGAACGAACTGTTGCTCGACCAGACCACCGGATTCCTCCCATGGTTGGACTTCCAGGCCGAGCGCATCCGGGATTTCGAACTCCCGCTGTGGAATCCCCACAACTTCTGCGGTCAACCGCTCGTTGGGACGTACCAATCGGCTCTGTACTGGCCGATCAATTGGATCTACTACCTCTGGCCGTCCTGGCATGCGCACTCGTGGATGGCGCTCCTCCGGCTCTGGTTCGCCGGCTTCTTCACGTTCCTGTTCCTGCGTCGCCTCGGCGTGACCGCGGGAGCCGCGATGGTCGGAGGGCTCGGCTACATGCTGTCCGGGTTCATGGTCGCCTGGTTGAACCACCCGCACGTGAGTTGTGCGTTGTTCCTGCCGGCGATGCTGTGGATGGTCGAGCGGATGTCGACGCGGCCTGGGCCGCGCGAAGCAGCCCTTTTCGGAGTTCTATTCGGATTGCAACTGCTCGCGGGCCACGTGCAGACCGCGATCCATCACGGGATCTTCACCGCGGCGTACGCCGCGTTCTTCGTTGTCACGTCTCGGAAATCTCTCGGACACCGGATACGGTTTGCATGGTGGCTGGTGATGGGAGCCGGCCTGGGTGTGTTGCTCGCCGCGCCGCAGCTGATTCCGTTTTTCGAGTACCTGAACCACAGCCAGGCAGTCGACGTGTTCGACAGCATGGACACCGTCGGACGCGAGGGGGTATCCCGCGCGGCGGTTCTCATGCTCGATCCGTACTACTACGGCGCGCCTCACACTCACAACTACACGGGGCCACTGGGCCCCAACCTGAACTACAACGAGCTGATCGGCGGTTACGTCGGACGTGTTCTCGTCCTGTTCGCGCTGGCCCAATCTTTCTGGATCGGGTGGCGAAGAAAGAGCCGCGGCGTGACGTTCTTCTTCCTGGGCGTCGTGGTCATCTCCGGCCTCGTCGCATTCCAGGTCGAACCGTTCTACTCGTTCTTCGATTCCATTCCGCGGTTGCGAAGCACGAAGCTGATGAGGGTTCTGCAGTTCGTCGCGTTCGGTCTGGCGGTCCTCGGCGCGATGGGTCTCGAGCGTTTAGTGCGCAAGTCCAGGTACCGCGTTCCCGTGATCATCCTCGTCTTCACGATGATCGCGGGAGAACAGTTGTGGTTCGCGCGGGGATACAACCCGCAGGTCGACCGGGATCTTCTGATCCCGCGAACCGACGTGACCGACTACCTGCGCCGCGAGCAAGGGTTGCACCGCACGCTGGGCATCGACAACACGATTCTCAAGCCGAACGCGAATCTCTTCTACCGGATCAACATGGTGTCCGGCTACGACTCCATGGAGGACAAGAGGCTGTCGGATCTCGTGCAGAAGTTGACCACCTTGCCGCCGAAGTTCCCTTTCGTCTCCCAGATTAGGGTATTCAATCGCGTCGAGGCGTTCCCGTTGATGTGCCTGATGGGGGTCCGCTTCTTCCTCAGCGGGGAGCCTCTGCCGGATCCCCTGCGCAAGACCCTCTCGGCGGAGGTCGACGTGTACGAGAATCCGAACGTCATGCCGCGGGCGTTCCTCGCGCACGACGCGCGGGTCATTCCGGATTCGCAGGAGCGCCTGGAGTATCTCGGGAGCTCGCAGTTCGATCCGTGGATCGCGGTGCTCGAGTCCAGTCCGGTCGAGTCCTTGGAACCTCTGGACGGCGAAGGAGGTTCCGTCGAAACGGAGCTGGTGGAGATCGAGAGCTACGAACCGCGCCGAGTGGACATTCGCGTGCGGACCGAACGGCGCGCAGTTCTCGTTCTCAGCGATGTGTGGGATACCGGATGGCGGGCCGAAATCGTACCCACGAGCAGTCCGGTAGGGGTGGTCGGCCGCGACGTGGGCATCGTGCGTGTTGACCACGCATTCCGCGGCGTGATCGTCGACCCCGGTGCCTGGACGGTGCGCTTCAGGTACGAGCCATTCTCGACGCGACTCGGCGTCGTGTTGGCTTTCTTCGCATTCCTCGGTCTCATCGTACTCGCCGCGCAACCCACGAGAATGAAGCTCACGTGAGGGAGAACATGGAGGCGCTGTTGCGCGAGTGACGATTCCGTGGGCACGATGAGTTTGGTTTCGAGATGTACATTTTGTTTTGCCGACGCCCGATATCAACACGGGCCATGCGCCTACTCACATCCGAGACGATGACAGCGAAGATCCGAGACGATGACAACGAAGACCAGCCCGCTCAATCCGTCCAAGAACACGAAGCGCACGTACATTTTCAACACGGGGTGCATCAGGCGAGCACTCGACTCGACGCGCGTCTACGACTACCTGTTGAAGAACGGATGGTCGTTCACGAACAACATCGCGGCGGCCGATCTCGTGATCGTCAGCACGTGTAGCGCAGTCGAAAAATCGGAAGAGCTCTCGACGGTCGCGCTCCAACACGTCGCGAAGAAGATCAGGAAGCGTACGAAACTGATAATCACAGGCTGCCTGCCGAAGGTGAACCCCGAGATGATCCACGCGATTCCAGGCCTGGACGTATTCGAGTTCGTGCCGACCGGCGAATTGGAGAGACTGGATGACGTTCTCCAATCGGAGGTCAAGCTCGCCGACGTTCCCGACGCGAACCTCGTGACGAACGAAATCGGGCTGCTTGACTACGTTCTCGCGTACCGGTTGTTTCGACACTCGTTCTTCCTGAGTCTCTACAAGAAGATGAGCACGAGCCGCGTGTTCCTCAAGAGCATCATCTTCATGTCGGAGATGTACAACCGTGGAAAACGCGTCCTCGGACTCGCGAACCGCGAAAAGATCGTCCCCTACTACAACCTGCGGATCGCTGAGGGATGCGCATTCAACTGCTCCTACTGCTGCATCAAGACCGCGACGGGAAAGGTCAAGAGCAAGCCGATCGACGAGATCGTCGGTGAGTTCAAGAAGGGCTTGGCCGAAGGCCACAAGGTGTTCCAGCTCGTCTGCGAGGACGTCGGTTGCTACGGAATTGACAAGGGCAGCAGTATCACGGAACTGCTGCGTGTGCTGTTGGCGGTGGAAGGCGACTATCAGCTCGTGATGATCGACTTCGGCGGTCACTGGCTCGTCAAGTACTACGACGAGTTGAGAGAGCTCTTTCTCGCTCACCCCGAGAAGATCCGCGAGCTGTACGTCGCGCTCCAATCGGGCAGTGACAAGATCCTCAAGGCCATGAAGCGGCCGGAGCAGGCAGAACCCGTGCAGTCGAAGCTGATCGAACTCCAACGCGACCTGCCGCACTTGATCTTGCGGACGACGGTCATCATCGGCTTCCCAGGTGAGACCCGCGAGGACTTCGAAAAGACCGTGCAGGCCGTGCAGCGGATAGGATTCCAGGCCGTCGAACTGAACAAGTACGAGGACCGGCCCGGAACGCTATCCAGCATGATGGGGGGCAAGATCTCCGACGTGGTCATCGAGGAGAGGATCGAAGAGATCAGTCAGTACTGCTGATTGCTGCATCCAACTCACGTGCGCACTCGAGTGCGAGACTTCTGCTTGTGAACACGTGGAATCAGCGCGGCGGCGAGAGGCTCGACGCTTGTGGGGGAATCTGATGCTCGACATGGTGAGGGTCGGCGCCGAGCGCTCTGCAGGCGATCCTCCATCTTGCGTAAGGATGAGTTAAGTCTAGTTGCGACAGTTTGTTGTGTAATGTGAAAGATCCGTCGACGCGGCGGATTCACGTGGTGGGAACGGCGTGCTTCCCGCCGACGTGGCGTGCCGTCGATCCGAACCTCGCGACGCGGAATGATCATGACCGGCTCGAGCAGGCGCACTTCTCTCAAGCATTCCATGGTCGCCCAGGCTCCGACATACTCGATCGCCGCCGAGTTGTTGTGCGAGTTCGTCGCGTTGCACGCCGCCGACGCGGGATCACCGCCGCGGCGACAGTTCGCGGAGGCTCCGGCGGCGTGTCCATCGTGAAGGACAACTCCTCTCGACGGAGTCGGCTGAGCGCGCTGGTGTTTCCAGATCCTCCGCGGTCGTTTCGCGGACGGCGTGCGACCAAGGTCTCCGTTCGCGCGGTCCACGTGTTGTGCGCCGGGGTCCTCGTGGGCAGCTACCTGTTGCACGCGGACGAAGAGACCCGCCGAACTTGGCTCACGGCGACCATCGCCACCGGCATGGCGTTGCTGCTGCTCGACTTGCACGAGAGTGGGGCGTTCGCATTCCAGGTTCGCGGCGTGTTCGTGGCCAGCAAGATTGCGATCCTGACGATGCTCTCGAGCTTTGGGTCGTCCGCAGGATTCGTCCTCGCTGCACTCCTCGTCCTCTCGGTTGTGCTGAGTCACGCGCCATCCCGAGTTCGATACTTCGCCGTGTTTGGTGGCGGTCAGGTGCGAGGCGCTCGGACGAAGGGGTAGTGCGCGCGTGATCCCGTGAGCAATCCAACCAACTCGGACCGTCGCGAGAGACGTTGGAGGCATCTGCGCGCAGCGGCTACAAGCATCCGCCATCTGGGAGATTCCCATGACCAGTAAGACGAAAGACCTTTCGGAGCGGATCACCCTCACCGCAGTGTGGGGCAACGAGGATGCTGACTCCTGTACCAGCCTCAGCTATGACGAGTGGCTCGACATCTGTGGCGGCGGCGAGCTCCTCCGCAGGGAGGTGAGCTACTACGAGGGTGAGGAGTTCGAGGTCTGCTGGGCCATCGAGGACCGCCAGGTCCGGGTTAGTGGCGAGGACGGCAGGGAGTGCTTCATCGGCTCACTCGAAGACCTCCTCATCAGTGACAGCAGTACCGGGTTGTCGGTCGAGCCCCTGCCTCGCGACTTGAAGGTCGAGCTCGATCACGCAGCAGCATTGACGGTCCTCGTCCAGAGTCCAGATCTGCGCGCGTTCCTCGAGAAGTCTCTCAGCGCGGAACGAGCGGCTGCCATGATCGAGATGATGCGCGCCGGCAAAGGCGGTCCACTCAAGGCGTATCGTTGGGACGGTGAGAGGAAGATCGATCCGGCCAAGCTCGTGTCGGTTCGCTAACGACTGGCTGTTCTCGGTTCGGATGCGCTGAACTGTTCGGCGCCCAAATCCACGTTCGGATTGGTCCTGGCGCGAGGCGTTCGGCGTGACTACTCCCGTCTCGGGAGACTGTCAGAGGTTCGGGGGTAGCCTACCCCTTTCGCGCTTCACCACCCCTCATCCCAAAGCACTTACGCGCACCCGAAGCAACGTCTTGCACGACCTGCACAAGTGGACTAACTAGATGTGCAGCTACCCTTTCGGGCCCTCTCCAGCCGCCGTTTTCTGACGCCTTACAAGGAGGACGTCGGCGGTTCGAGTCCACCGTCGCCTACCACTCCAAGCAACCGTCGATCGCGCACTCACGCGAACCCGTTACGGCGATGAGGCCGAGCCCGGATCGCGAGACCGTCTACCGGTCTTGCATCCCGGCGGACGCCTCTCGCCTCCATTGTGCGTGAATCGGCCGCATCACACCGAACGTCTGGCTGCGGTCGAGCCCAGTCAGTGTCTCCTTCGCCCGGCCGAGTCGGGCCGTGAGCCGCAACGCGCCGTGCTGCTTGGGCTTCATGTTCCGGCGCTTCTCCTTCGCCGAGGCGATCTCCTCATCTCGGTACTCGAGGAGTAGCTTCGCCAGCGCGGTGAGGCACTTCTTCTCCTTCTTGGACGCGGTCGCGCGGCTAGTCCACTGCCGCGCGTACGCCTCGCACTTCGCAGAGAGATCGAAGCAGTACTTCAGCCCGACGTTGCCCAGCGGCTTGATCAGATCCTTGCAGGACGGGTGGGTTGGATGCGCGGCGACGAACTCCTCGATGGACTTGCGCAAGGCAGCGTACGCCCCGTGATTGATGACCTGGCGGTTGCAGGCCGCGGCTTCGACCAGAACGCCCCGCGCCCACGAGCGCCCGGGGTCCTTTGTCTTGGGGGCGCACGTCTTCAAGAACGAACCGACCCGCATCTGTCCGACGCCTGCCAGCTCCTTGAGTTTCTTGCGAAGCGCCAGGTAGGATTCCTTCGACCCGCGGGCGGCGACGTATTGGCGCTCGAGTTCCTCGAGGCTGGGTTCGGCCTTGAGCCCTCGGTCAACGACCTCGACCAACGCCTCCGGCACGGACATTCCAAGGCGCTTACCCGCGGACAACTCGCTGCCGAGTCGAAACGCCGAGAGTAATTCGCCCTTCGGGTTGAACATCATCAGCCAGTAGAACTGACGGAAGCGGATGTCGCACCCTCTTGGCGTCTTCTTCCCCGACAGGCAGATTTCGACGCGCGACGCCAGGTCCCGGAGTTCCTGCGACGGGAGCAACACGGCTCCCGCATTCTTGACGCCTCATCAACCGCTTTTGAGGTCGAAGTTGAACAGCACGATCGCTGGGCGCCCCTTGGCTCGAGCCTGCTGCAAGAACTCATCGACATCGCCCTCGGTGTAGGGTTTCGATTGCTGTTCCTGCGAGACGAGGACAGACGGAACGAACAAGAACGCCGCGAGGGGAATCAGTCGTCGCATGGGGGTGCTCCGGTGCGAAAGGGGGCCGAACCTAGTTTTCGGACGACCGGAGTCTACTCGAAACCGCGAGGTAGACCACGCCCTGGCCGCCGGACCGAGGACAGCAGCAACAACCGAGCGCTTTCTCATTGGTGGATCTCCGCAGGCCGCTCGTACTTACGCGGCGCGACCGGGCGAATCCACCTAGAGTTGGGTGCGACGATCACATTCCAGATCATCGCGCGTCTGGCGGTCGCCGCGCTGCGGAGCGACCCGGACCCAGGTGTGCGCGAAGCAGCGAAGAAGACGCTCTCGCTTGTGCAGTGAGACCGGCACCTGCATCTCGGAAATGGTCGCGATCGGCACGATGTGGATTGGCGAGAGGCTTGGAGGTGTCCGGCAGCCTCCGTCGATGAGTTCGTAGCCGATTTAGGAGACGCTCGTCGACTACAATCGGGCCGAGCGGCGAAGACCGTTGCCATCCCATGAAGAACCGTCGATATGCGTTGCTCCTGCTGGCCCTCCTCGCCCTCTACGGTTGTGTTTCCCTGACCGGGCAGCGCATCACGTGGTTTCACGATGCGCTGAAGGACACGTTCTACATCTTGATCCAGTACGACGGCATCCACGAGGGGAAAGGGAGCATCGTGAAGGGCAAGAACCAGATTCCGAAGTTCATTGCCGACGGCGACATCATGATCCTCGACTGGGGCGCCCACGTGGAGCGGGACGAGATCGATCGATTGAAGGCGAGCACGGATCCCGTCGAGTCCGCGGCGGCACGGCTGGTGGATCGGGTGGATGTCGAGGTGCTGGGGCGCTACCGAGAGCCCGACGGTCGGGTCGGTGCGGCGCAGATCGTGACGATCAAGGACTTCAAGGCGTTCTTGAAAGAAGGCAACCGCCTGATCAACGCGGCGCTCACGCGTCTCGATCGGGAGGCTCTCGTCGCGCGTGCGAAGAAGATCGGTGACCTGTGGCGGACCCTCGACAACATTCTCGGTGCTGCGCAGGCTGGCCACACGTGGGTCGTCGCGAAGGGGCACTCGCTGCAGGTCACGGTGCCGTTTCATCGGGATGAATGGGCCGAGACCAAGGGGATGGTGGTGCTCGACCTCATGCGAGCCGTCGCGGGAGAGATCAGCAAGGATGCGCAGAGCAAGGCTGTTGCCGAGAACCTCATCCGATCTCTCGCGGGTGTGTCGTTCTCGCTGTCCGAATCCGGGGGTAACGTGACACTCACGGTTGGCGACCCGAAAGCGCCGCGGACGTTCCACATCCAGTACCGAGACGAGTACAACAAGAAGCTCGAGCCCGTCGTCACGGAGCACGTCAAGACGGATCTCGACGCAGAATTGCGAGAGTTGCTCCTCGACCGGCAGGCGAAAGCGAGTGCATCGTTGCGGCGCGTGAAGCACTGGATGCCCCCGGAGGTCGAGGTTGCCGCGTTGCTCGAAGCGACGCGTGCGCGGCCGGACCTGGCCGATGCCGCGAAGGCTGATGCCATGGTTGCTCGGGACCGGGCGATCAAGCAGCTGCATGTCTTCGGCAGCCGGTGGAACGAGGATCAAGGTCACCCCGAAGCGCCGAACGCCAAGGGCGTGGACCAGACAGAGTACTTGAAGGCGTGGGCGAAGTGGTACGCGCGCCGCCGCCACCTCCTGGGCAATCCTGCGTGGTGAACGTGGGAGAGACGTTTCCCGCTCGCCACCTGGATTGCCATGGATAGATCCATGCCGGAACAGCTGCCCCTGCTCCGCCTCTGCCAGTGGGGGACGGGTGTCGTATCGGCACAGGCGCTCGAGTTCGTCGCGCTTGCCGGCACCGACTCGAACCGCCGCATGCAGTGAAAAGCTGACCTGCCCCGAAACCGGTGCTCTATCCCAGTTCCCTCACGGCTCGATGGGCCATCTTGATCGCGGTCTTCGCGTCCGTGCCAGGGGCCGAGTCGCAGTTGGCGATGGTGATCCGGCCAAACGGCTGCCGCCCCGTCCTCACGGAGTCCCCGGGTCCACCATGGGAGTAGCCATGGGCCCAACGATTCACGGTGATGCTCTCGACGTCCCTGTCGAACTCGAATGACGCCTTCGGCAGCATGCCGCTGAGATGTGCCCTGATCTCCCGTTCGTAGTCAGCGAACTGCAGGCCCAGCATCCTGTATCTGACTTCGCGGAACTGATCGAGCGCTGGTGCGCCCACGGTTTCTCCGTATGGGCAGCTGATCATCTGAATGACGCATGGGTCGTCGGGGGTCTTCGTGTACTCGTAGCCACCTAGGCTCACCGGGAAGTCCATGAGGACTGCCTGGTGCATGTTGCCGGGGGACATCGCTACGCCCAGCCCGATCTCCTTGATCGCCTTCCAGTTCTTCAGTCCCACCGACGTGTATTGCAGCGGGCTCTTCGACTGAAGTCTGAGAGCCGCGGCTTGCTTCTGCGGAAGGTCCGTCACGATGTGAGGGATCATCATGTTGTAGCAGGCCATCACGACGCTCCTTCCCCTGACTCGATAGGACTTGTTGTCGTTCACATAGTCCACGAGTACCTCGCTTGCAGACTTGGGATCACCCTGATGTCGCACGTTGACTACCGTGCTGCTCAGTCTGATGCGGACGCCGTTGTGGAGCTTGTCCAGCTCCGCATAGTCGAACCTGGACATGACGAGTTCTTCAGCGCTGTTCCCCTTGGCGACTTGCGGAACCATCTTCTTCACCAGTGCTCGCGCAAGGCCGGCATTGCCGTCGGGGAAGTGATGGATGTACGGATGATCCTCGTCGTACTTGGCGACAGGGGTGAAACCCATTGCTCCACAGCTCTTGGCCGACCCAATCGTCATCAGGTCCGTTCCCGAACTCGCCCAGTCCAATCCAGAATGTCGGGCCATTCTCATGACACCGGGATCGTCGACGCCCAGGGTGTTCTTCAGGTAGTCGAAGTAGGAATGCGAGCGGACGTACCTTCTCATTCTCTCCTTGGGAACGTCGATCGCGTGCAGTCCGCCGTTCAGCACGCGAAGCAGCTGTTCTCTACCTTTCTCACTCAAGGGCGCTTGTCGCGCCGCGTCTTCGTGGGAAAGGGGTGATGGCATCAGCCCTTCCACGTAGTTCGGGTAGTTGCAGAAGGGGTGCCGGACCACCTTGTCTTCGCCAAACACTTCCTTGTTGAAGTACGTGATGCCCCCGAGCCCATTCTTCTTGAAGAAGTCGAGGTCGTAGGCTGTCTTGAATCGATCCAGGTCGATGCCGACGTCCTCGAACAGGCTCTGTACGACCTTGCCCCCTGTGCGTGGATTCATCAGGGTCTGGGACCCTCCATAGCTCAATCGCATTTGGCCATCGATGGTGTGCTCATTCCTCTTGGCATGACCTCCGAAGTCATCGTGGTTGTCGAGGATGAGGACCTTCTTGTCCGCGCCGTGCTCTCGCTGGAAGAAATAGGCTGCCGACAGCCCGCTGAGTCCACCGCCGACGACGACGAGGTCGTATGTCTCCTTCAAGTCGGTGGTCTGACCCCAATCCGACTTCTTCGCCCAGGCTCGGTCATGGGCGTGTTTGTTGGATCCTGGGTGGTTGCCGCGGAGCCCCGTGAGCGAGGGCGGGTAGTAAGAGGGGTCGATCTGCAGCAACACCTCGTCGCTGGCACATCCCAAGGGAACGATGGAAGCTCCCGCCGTCGCCAACGCGCCATTGATGAAGTCCCGTCTCGTTATTTCACTCATCAGCTCGTTCCTTGCGTGCACTCGACATGCTATCTGATCGAGACTTCCGATCGTCTGCTTTGTCCGCGAGGCGCATGTCCTGGACGCACTGAATCCCGAGCACGACTGCAACGGGTCGTTCAACGGTACACTGCGCGAAGCCAAGGTCCTGCTCGAAAGTTGGCGCTGGCACTACAACCACGTCAGGCCGCGCAGAAGGTCGAACTCGACTTGGTCAAGTAGGAAGTGGGCACGGGAGCGGCAGCGACTCCCGTGCGAAGTGTAGGCACGTTCGCGCGTTGATCCATCGATGCTCGAAGTTGTACCTGTGGCCGAGTCCCTTCATCGGCCACGTGCGTCCGTCATCGCCCACCGCCCTTCTTCTCTTTGCCGCCGTTGTGCGGTCGCAGCCGGAGCGTGAGTTTCGTTTCCAACGCAGGGAGATGGGTTGGATCGACTTGCCAGAGGAGGGCGGCGTTGGCGTGACCATGGACGCCGGGCAAGCACAACACCTCGTCACCAAACGTCGAGAGTGAGATCACGTTTCCGCTCAGATCGCAGACGTACGGCTTGTTTCCTTCCCTCCAATCCACCACGCAGGAACCAGCGAATAGGAACGTGTGCGTGGGAAAGCGATTGGCCTTCCGCTTCGCTTCCGCCGGTTCCACGCCGGCCCGCGTGATGAAGTCCCGAATCGGTCGCTCGATTTGCTTGCCGGATTCGTCCTCGTACAAGAGAAAGACATCGATGGCACTGCCACGGGGCGGCACGTCGACCCAGCGATCCGCGTCGCGCTTTCGCATGGCGGGGTTGCCGGGGTTGGCGCCGAGCAGCAACAAGGCTGTGTGGATGTGCGCCGGTCGGGCGTCGACCGAGATGATCGACTCGTGAACCTTGCCCGCCCTCGTGCAGGCGACGAGTTCTAACGTGCCCTCCCGCAGGCAGACCCGGGCGGCGACGTCGACGTACCGCGCTTGACGGTGGATGATCAGGCCGGGCAGCTCGATTCGTTTATTCTCGACATCGACCTTCGGCGCTGCGGACTTCGACGGCGTGACGGGCATGTCCTCCTGCACCCCCGCACAGCCGGCGGCGCAGATTCCGAGGGCGAGGACGGCGCGGTGGAGTCTCATCGGAGCGAGTCAGTATGTGGTCTACTCATATGGGCTCATGGTCAGATACCTGCTCCGCCATCGCAAGAGCCGCAATGACAAGCAACGCGCGGGAGCCGTGGGTATTAGTGTGGCAACGGTATGAACACCGCACGTCTCGTTCTCCTCCTCGTTCTCGCTCCCGTCGTTCCCTGCCAAAAGAGCCGCGAGCCGCTTCTCGATCGGGCCGAGAAGAGGATGCGCGCGGTCTACGACCGAGGCGAGTTCCGCGCCCGGAGGTTTCGCGCGGACTGGCTTCCCGACAGCTCGGGCTACACGGTCTCGGGGCGGAGGCGCGAGTCGAGGCGGGGTGGGCTGATGAAGGTCGACGCCGCCACTGGCAAGCGCACGGCGCTAAGCGCAGAGCAGCGCCGGCAACTCGATCGCGATCGGCGTCGATCTTCCGACGGCGGCCGCGTTCTCGCGTTCGACCGGGGGAACCTCGAAGTGCGTGACTCGAAGAGTGGCCGCAGAACGAAGCTCACGCAAAACGCGAAGCCCGGCATCCGCAATGGCGGGGCGGTCTGGAGTCCCGACGGGAAACGCATCGCGTTCGTCGAGACCGATGTCTCGCGCGTGCGTCTGCGGACCTCGCTCGTTCCGAACGACCCGTCGTATCCGGGAGTGCGCGAGACCCGCTTCGCCCGCGTCGGTGGGACCATCGCGTCGCTGCGGGTCGGGGTCGTCGATGTCAAAGGCGGCGAGACGCGCTGGCTCGATATCGAGAGCCCGGCGGAGGGTTTCTACCTCGGTCTGGTCGAGTGGGCTGGAAACTCCGACGAGCTACTGATCGAGAAGCTGAGCCGGTTCCGCGACAAGCGGGAGTTCCTGATCGTCGATCTGCGGACGGGGAAGGTCAGGCGAATCTACCGCGAGACCGATCCCGCCTGGGTCGTCGCCAGCTACGGCGTGAACTCCGGTCTTTCGTGGATCCGGGACGGTCGGAGTTTCGTCGTGATCAACGAACGGGATGGCTGGCGGCACGCCTATGTGTACTCACGGGACGGTGAGAAGCAGGCGCTCCTGACGAAGGGCTCGTTCGACATCATCGAGCGCGCGACCATCGATCACGCCGGCGGCTGGTTCTACTACTACGCGTCGCCGGACAACGCCGCGCAGAAGTACCTCTACCGCGTGCGCCTGGACGGCAAGGGCGAGCCTGCGCGCATCACGCCGAAGGGCCAGCCCGGTACCCACGACTACCGATTCTCGCCTGATGTCAAGTATGCGTTCCACACGTACTCGTCCTTCGACACGCCGCCCGTCACCGAGTTGGTCGAGCTGCCCGGTCATCGGGTCGTCCGTGTGCTCGAGAAGAACACGGCATTGCGAGACAAGGCGACGAAGTCGGGCCACCGACCGACCGAGTTCCTGCAACTGAAGATCGACGACGACATCACGCTGGACGCCTGGCTCATGAAGCCGCCCGGGTTCGATCCCTCCCGCGAGTATCCCGTCCTGGTCTACGTCTACAGCGAACCGCACGCGCAGACCGTCCTCGACAAATGGGGCGCGGGCCATGCGGGCTACCATCGCCTGATCTCCGATCTCGGCTATCTCGTGGTGTCGATCGACAGCCGCGGCACTCCGGCGCCGAAGGGGGCCGCGTGGCGCCGCGCCGTGTTCGGCAGCCTCGGACCGCTCTCCACCCAAGAACAGGCGGCGGCCCTGAAGGAACTCGCCCGCACTCGTCGATACGTCGACCTGTCCCGGGTTGGCATCTGGGGATGGAGCGGCGGGGGCTCGAACACCCTCAACGCGATGTTCCGCAAGCCGGACCTCTACCGCGTGGGGATCGCGGTCGCCGCCAAGCCGCAGCCGCACCTCTACAACGCCTGGTTCCAGGAGATCTACATGCGGACCCGCGAAGTGAACCCGAAGGGATACAAGCGGTCCGCGCCGATCCACTTCGCCGAAGGCCTGAAGGGTGATCTGCTGATCATCCACGGAACCGGCGAGTACAACACGCACATCCAGATCACCGAAGGCCTCGTCGATCGACTGATCGAACTGGGCAAGCGGTTCGACTACACGACGTATCCGAATCGCCGACACGGGTTGCGTGAGGGTCGGGGCACGTCGGTGCATCTTCGCATGCTGATGATCCGCTACCTGCTCGACCACTTGCCGCGCGGTCCGCGCTGACGCACGCTCCGTGGTCGCGCAGAATCCGAAACACCGGCACCTTCGCCGAGGAAGCGGAGCTCATCTTGATCGCGTTCGTCCGGCTATCGTTCGAACGCCGGCGAGTAGCGCGCGAGGAACTGCGTCGCGCGGGCGTGCGGCTCCCCGTTGGGCCCGTTCGAATCGAAACATCCGCCCGCGGTCGCGTCGTGCCACGTCCGCGTTTTATCGACTTTGTAACGGAAACACCGGGTCGGCATACTCAGGTGGAACCACGGTGAGGTTGAGGCGAAGTAATAGAATCCCCCAGCTGGCTCGGCCCCCGTCGAAGTAGTCGGCCAGTAGAGTCTCGGGACTATCGGGTGACGCGAATGAACCTCCGGAACATGATCGGGCCCTGGACCGCCTTCCTCATTGCCACATCCCCGATCATCAGTGCGCAGACGAACATCGTCTTCATCTTCGCGGACGATTGGGGCTGGGGTGATCTGGGTTGCCACGACCATCCGTATCTGAAGGCGCCCAACCTCGACAAGCTCGCGGCGGACGGCACCGAGTTTCGTCAATTCACCGTCGCGAGCGGCGTCTGTTCGCCCAGCCGCGCCGCCGTGATGACGGGGCACTTTCCGGCGCGGCACAGCATTCACGGCCACTTCGCGTCGGTCGGTAGCCATCGCAAGCGTGGGCATCGACCGCCTGGATCATCTTGCTGACGTGCATGGCTGGCCTGATAAGGCGTCGAGGGCTACCTGGTCAAGCCGATCATGGCAGACCGACCGGCTTGTTCGTCCAAGAGCGGCTATTCGGATCGCTTGGAGGTGTCCAGGCGGCATCTGGGTACAGGCCTTCGAGCTTCGTCACGCAAGCAGAGCGATAGAGGATGTGAAACACGGTCATGCAGTGACAGGCAGGGGAAGGCCGCAAAGTTCGAGCAGAATCATGGATTTCGTCCTGTCCGACCGCCGCATACGCTGAGAACGGATCCGACAGGTTGCGTGTGACGGTCGAATGCGGCACGGTCAGGCTCGCGAAGCACCCCGTCCGAGCCGCGAGAGCATCCATGAAAGCAAATGTTTCGACCATGTCCGTCCTCCTGCTGATCGCCGCGACGGAACTGTGCTCGCAGTCCGCCGACCAGCTGACGATGGAGCGGTTCCGGGGCCTGGCGTTTCGCAGCATCGGACCGAGCTTGACGACCGGGCGCATCTCCGATCTCGAGATCGATCCCAAGAATCCGAATGTCTGGTACCTCGCCGTCGGCTCCGGGGGCCTCTGGAAGACGATCAATCGCGGCAACACGTGGACGCCGATCTTCGACGAGTACCCCTCGTATTCGCTCGGCGCAGTGGTCGTCGACCCGCGCGACTCGAATGTCGTTTGGCTCGGCACCGGTGAGAACACCCACAACCGCAGCGCGTCGTGGGGGAACGGCGTCTTCAAGTCGATCGATGCGGGAAAGACGTGGAAGCAGGTCGGCCTGAAGGACTCGCAGAAGATCCAAGCCATCCTCATCGACCCGCGCGACTCCGACGTCGTCTACGTCGTTTCGCCAGGGCCGTTGTGGAACGCCGGCGGCGACCGTGGTCTCTTCAAGACCGCCGACGGCGGCGCCACCTGGAAGCGCGTCTTGCACGTCAGCGACGACACCGGGATCACGGATGCTGTCTTCAAGCCCGGCGATCCCGACGTGATCTACGCCGCCGCCTACCAACGTCGGCGCCGCAATGCGATGACGATCGCTGGCGGACCCGAGGCGGGGATCCTCCGAAGCACCGACGGCGGCGGCACCTGGAAGCGCATCGAGAAGGGCATTCCCGACGTCGAGATGGGACGCATCGCGCTGGGCGTCGACCGGCGCAACCCGAATCGCGTCTACGCCATGGTCGTCGCGCGCGGCAATGCCGGTGGTTTTTTCCTGTCGGAGAACGGCGGCGACTCGTGGACCCGCATGAGCGGCTACTCGGGCGGCGATCCCCAGTACTACGGCGAGCTCTTCGTCGATCCGCATCGACCAGACACGATCTGGAATATCGAGGTGAGGATCATGCGCAGCACGGACAAGGGCGCGACCTGGAAGCGCATGGGTTTCGACATGCACGTCGACCACCACGAGATCGTCTTCGACGAGTCCGACCCGAAACACATGTGGATCGGCAACGACGGCGGACTCTACGAGACCTACGACGGCGGCGGTACGTGGCGGCACTTCACCAACCTGCCGCTGTCGCAGTTCTATCGCGTCAGTGCTGACGACTCGCGACCGTTCTACCGCGTCACCGGCGGCGCCCAGGACAATGGCACGGTCGCCGGCCCGTCGCGGACGCGCAACCGGGTCGGCATCCGCACCAGTGATTGGTCCCGGATTGGCGGCGGCGACGGCTTCCAGGCGTACTTCGACCCATC
>CAYYAQ010000096.1:0-20049 GCA_964469555.1 uncultured candidatus Brocadiaceae bacterium
TCTCGCTCGGCCGACCTTTGACTGTCTCGACGCCGTAGTGCAGGAACGCCGCGCCGACGCCCTTCTTCATCAGTTTGTCGAACTCGTCGAGGTGCTTGTTGACGATGTGTCCACCGCCGCCATTGCAGAAGATGACGACAGAATCCGCGCCCTCGAAATCCTCAGGCTTCGGCCATACACCCTTCAGGAAAACCTTCGCTTCCAGTCCGTCGAAGCGCGACTCGAGCAGCTTCGCCATCAGCAAGTTGCCGGCGTTGAACTCGTGACTTCCGTAGCCGTGACTCCGGCGCCCGGAGATGAGAACGATCTTCTTCTTGGTGGAGAGCTTGATCTTCTGGAGCTTGGCCGAAGCCGGCTTCGTCTCCTCGACGACATCCTGCGCGTGGACACGGCCACTGCACACTGGCACAAGGCCGAGCACGGTGAAACAAACGGCCAGAGACGAGGTACGGACGAACATGGTTTTGAAGGCCTTCGGCAACGGTTAAATCAGGGGGGAGGGGATTCCGCGCGACGCCAACCCCGCGCGTAGAGACTGGCGGGCGTGGCGAGGTAACCAGGGTATTGGTCGCGAGCCTGTTCTACACGATCGGATTGGAGATCGACGACGGCCAGTGATTCCTTGCTGCGCAATACCACCTCGCCGTCCGGCGCCACCGCGATGCTCGGCCCACCGAGGGCGACGCCACGTTCGGGAGTCGGACGATTGACAGACAACACGTAGCAGCAAGAAGTCATCGCGTTCGCGCGGATGACGAGTTCCCAGCGGTCGAACGTCGCGGCTTCGGTCGCCCGTGGTGCGAGGATGACCTCCGCGCCGAGCGCCGCCAGCATGTGGCAGCCTTCGGGCCGGTTGAGGTCGGAGCAGATCTGCAAGCCGATCGACATCCCCAGGCTACCGACCGGAGAGGGCGGCTCGTCGCCGGGCTCGTAGTGGTCCTGTTCGAAGAACCCCGGCTCCTGCGGCACGTGGACCTTTCGGTATTTGTGTACGAGGTGGCCACCTTCATCGAACAGGAGCGCCGTGTTGTGCCGGATGCCGGTGTCCGGATCGACCACGATCGCCCCACCCAGCAGAGTGATTCGAGCTTCGCGCGCGGCGGTGGCGAGCAACTGGTGACGCGGCCCACCCGGTTGCTCGGCATCCCCGGCGGTCGCGTCGCGCGAGGAAGGCACCCATTCGTCGCAGGGAAGCTCGGGAAGCACCACGAGATCGGCACCCAATCCGGCAGGCGACCGCAGGGCCTCACGGAGCCGTTCGGGCGCCCCATCCCCGGCGAAGACCTGGCTGAGCATCGCGACACGCATCGTCTCTCCATGATGACCGTATGGCCGCGCGTCGCAACAGGGTATCGAACTTGAAACGGAGGTCGTGGCGGAGCCGAGAACGAGGTATCGTGCGGGGTGCCCCATTTGAACACCCCCGCACACCTCATGATCAGCAGTCGCTGCACGCTCGCCCTGTTCGTGATGACCTCGCTCACGATCGCCGACTCCGTCTCCAGCCAGAGGGGCTACCAACCTGAAGTGCCACCCGAGGTGAAGGAACGCTGGGGCAACTACTTCACGACGATCAGCATCAAGACCGGCGCGCAAGACAACATCGTCAGCGACCTGGCGAAGACCGATCACGTCAAGAATGCTGCGGCCGAGAAACACCTCTCGTTGATCTACTTCTACGACTCTTCCGAGGACACGAAGAAGCGCGAGGCGTTCGAGCAGACGATCTTCAACCACAACAAGGTCAACCCCGGCCTGCGGTTGTTCAAGTGTGGACGCGTCGACCTGGCCAACAACCTTCCGGCGCGCAAGAAGCTCGTGAAGGTCGTGCCCACGTTCGTGGTCTTCGGCAAGACGGGCGAGAAGATCGCTCAGGTGCCGATGAAGCGATACAAGGCGGTGCCCGCGAAGCTCGTGCGAATCCTCAAGGTCGCGACCATTGGCTACAACCGGCCGGGCTGGGACAACTGGGTGCGCGAGTACGGCAAGTTCGTGCGCGACACGAAAAACATGATCGCGCACCAGAAGATCCTCGAGGCCAAGCGGGTCCGCATCGGCGACCGCGTGGATTCGTCCGCGAAGACGACGCTCGAAAAGGTCGAAGTCGATGAACGCAAGCTCAAGAGGAAGATGGCGGCGCACTACGAGCGCGAGAAGCAGCTACTCGAACGCGCGAAGGTCCCGGAGCGGGATCCCGATGCCGTGCTCGTGGGAGAAAAGAAGCGCCGCAGGCGGTGAGCCTGACGGCGCGGGTTGAGGCGGCGGACGCCGGTTGGGTCGTTGTCACACCGCACCTCATCTCCAGCGCGACTCGTACTGGGCTGGGCGATCCGACGCCTGCCGCTTGGGAAGCGGCCTCGCGAATACTCGTCCGCTGGAAGAGGACGATTTCCCGAAGGAGGGCCCTCGCCACCGACGAATCACGCGGCACTTGCGGGTTTTCGAGAATGCCCCCATCCCGGGGCACGCCCCTCACTTGCGAAGGAGTTCCAGCGCCTTCTCGAGGATGGGATCCCGCTTCTCGAGTTCCTTGGCGGTCGGGACGACCTCGACGTCGGGCTTCAACCCCTCTCCCTCGAAGACCGTCCCGTCCAGGCGCATGACCTTCCACGAGGGGAGCACGATCTCGACGCCGTTGGGGAGCACCTTGCTCCTCGGATTGCCGCTGCTCCCGTACGACGTCTGCCCGACCAGCTGGCACTTCTCCGCTTGGCGCATCATCAAGAGGAACGCCTCGTTGCTGCTCATGCAGTACTTGCTCATGAGGACGACGACCGGTTTGCCGAAGCGTTCCTTCTTCGGCTTGCCCCGGATCTTCCGATGGCTGACGTTGTAGAAATTGGTCGCGCCCTTGCCCTTGCGCGTCGCGTGCTTCGCGTAGGTCTTCGTCCCCGGGACAAACCACTGGGCGACCTGCCGGGCCAGCGTCTCCACGCCGCCGCTGTTCGGTCGCACATCGATCACCATCGCCTTGGCGTCCTTCATCGCGACAATCCACTCGTTCACGTCGTCGAAATCGATGTTGCGACTCCAGCCGCTGATCAGCAGATACGCGATGCCGTCCTTCGTCATTGCCGTCGAGATTCCTGGCGTGGGTTGGCTCAGACTGCCGACGTACTTGCCAATGAGCTGTGGTCGATAGAGAGGGTCGACGCTGCGACTCCCGGTGCCGATCGTCTGGCCGCCGACTCGCAGGTACATATGGAGGTCGTTCGCGATGGAGAGCATCTGACCGACCACAAAAGCCCAGCCCCGATCGGTGCGCGCGGCGAGAATCGCCTTGCGGTGCTTCTTGAACAGGGCCTTCCAGTCGATCTTCTTGTGCTCGTAGTACGAGTACTTTTCAGCCAGCGCGTCCTGCAGCGCCACGAACCCTGCTTCGTTCCGCGCGCGCTGCTCCTTGATCGATCGCAGCTTCGTCGGCTGCGTCGTGAACGTCCAGGACACCGGAACGAGCGGTACGCCCTTCGCGCTGCGGAAATTCTTGGCCGACGGACAGTTCAAGGACATCCGATACGAGTGGGCCGGCTTCAGTTCGGCTTCGATCACGAGCGTCGTCTTGCTCTTCCACTTCGGTCGCTTGGTGATCTTGGGGAACTGGGGCCCCCCACCGCAGATCGAGAACCCACTTCTCTTCATCGGCTGGTCGAACTCGATGACGAGCTTCGTCGCTCCCTTCGCATCGACTTCGACGGCACGGTTCCCGGGTTCCAGTCGGACGACCTTCGGAGGATCCTGGGCGGGCGCGACGGACGCGGTCGCCAGGACGGAGCGCGACGAGCGATCGCGTGCATTCGGAACGGGGCCAGTGGTGGATCATGTGTGCTCTCGAGGAAACTGCGGTTACGACGCACCCACCATTGAACTCGCCGGTTAGAGTGCCGACAACCCCGAGAACCATGATGCACAGACTCTCCCCCCTCGCCATTACTTGTCTCCTCGTGTTCACCGGTTCGCCAGCAGCGCAAGATGATCCCAAGCCGAACGGTCCGTACGGGATGCGCCTGTGGCAGCTCGTCTTGCTGCAACAGGGACCCGCGTACGACACGCTGAAAGGCGAGGCCCGGACCAAGGCCATGCAGGGCCACAAGGCGAACATGGTCCGGTTGGCGAAGTTCGGGCAGCTGCGGCTCGCCGGCCCGTTCGGACAGCCGAAGGACGCCCCAAAGGACACGTACGCCGGGCTGTTCCTTCTCGACGTGAAAACGAAGGAGGAGGCGCTCGAGCTTTGCCAGTCCGATCCGTCGATCAAGGCGGGCCTGTTCAAGGTCAAGGTGCTGTCCTGGTACGGCCCGTCCGACATTACGTACCGAGGTGACACGTCACCGAAGGAACCCTGGCCCGTCGTGCTCGACAAGGACACGAAGTTCGCGCTATTCAACGGCGAGGACCTCACCGGCTGGCACTCGGACATCCCCAAGAAGGACAAGAACCCGGACATCAAGAAGACGTTCATCGTCCGCGATGGTTTGCTCGTCAGCCTCGGCATGCCGCAGGGGCACCTGATCACGGACAAGTCGTACCAGGACTACCGGCTCGTCGTCGAATACCGGTGGCCAGGTCGACCCGGCAACTGCGGGATTCTCGTCCACGCGTCGAAACCGCGGATGCTCTACAAGATGTTCCCCCAGTCGATCGAGTGCCAGATGAACCACGGCCACGCCGGCGACTTCTGGTGCATCGGAGAGGACATCAAGGTGCCGGACATGTTGAAGCGGCGCGGCCCGAAGAAGCGATGGGGCGTGGTCGAAGGCAAGGCCCGCCGAATCCGCAACCTGACCGACAACTCCGAGAAGCCGTTGAAGGAGTGGAACCGGATGGTGATCGAATGCCGCGGCAACAAGATTGACGTGTGGGTCAACGACGACCACGTCAACAACGGCTTCGACTGCACGGTGGACAGGGGACAGATCGCGATCCAAGCCGAGGGCGCGGAATGCGAGTTCCGGAAGGTGGAACTGCGACCCCTCGAGAAGGCGAAAAAGAAGAAGCCGGAAGACGAGAAGTCGGCGAAGCCAAAGAACTAGCGGAGTGTGCTCCGCTTCAGGCGACGCGCCGACCTTCGACGATCAGAAGGAGCGAGCGGTCCAGGTACTTGTCGGCACCGGGAATCTCGAGCGCGGGCTCCCGATCCCCACAGGGCGGCGGACATGTGTCACGGCAGCACTCTACGGCTCGCGGGCCGCCGTGGCCGTGGCGCTCCCGACTGCGGACGAGCCATTGATCATCGACGACGACTTCCACTCGTCCGTAGAGGAGTTCACCGAGGAGTTCCTGGTCGTCTGGCCCGAGGACGAAGAGCGCCTGAACCCCTAGCCAGATCGCAGAGAGGCGGGATCAGAACGGCTTGTTGATGGCGATCCACGCGGCGGTCACGCCAATCGCGATCGCGATCACCAGGACGACGATGGGCGGCACGAGCCGGCGCTTGTAGAGGACAGGCAGCGCGCCGATCAGGAGCCACGCCCCGAACTTGGCGAAGACCCACCCCGGCCACGGCCACGACCAGCTGATCGACATGCGGGCGAGCACACCGAAGCCTGCGACGAGCATCACCAACATCCCGACTCCGTGGAGGATCATCGCCATGCGACTCGGCGGCGCGTCCGCGTCCGCGTCCCGCGAACCCAACAGCAATCCGCCGAACCCGAGGAATACGAGGATCAAGCCGACCAGATGAAGGAGCTTGTAGGTTTCGTAGGTGAACATCGATCGGCACGGTAGGTGAACTCAGCGCTTCTTTCGCACCTTCTTCGTGGCTCTCTTCGCGACCTTCTTCTGGGGCCTGTTGGCGGCTGCCGTCTTGGTCTTCTTCTCGGACTTCTGCTGCGTCTTCTTCTTCTGGGCCCTCGTCGCCAGCCTCGCCTTCGCCGAGACCTTGACTGAGCGCGGCTGGATCCCGTCGCGCACCGGTTTCCGGCACAGCTCGGCGCTCGCCTCGATGCGGATGTGGCGGATCTTCTTCCCGGACCCCTCCAGCAGGGCCTTCGGATCGTCGAGTCCGGCACCTAGGAGAAAGCCCAGGTTGACGTGGTTGGCGTACGCCACCACGTGGATGAACCCGGTGCCCGATCCACCTGTAAAGGTGAACACGTCCCCCACCACGTACGAGAGGAAGATCAACTCGGTGACCCCCGGCGCGGCCTTGCGGACCGCCGCGCAGGTCGCGAGGGGGGTGTCTCGTACCCATCCGGATGGCCAGCGAGAAGCGGTCGAAGGACGGATTCGGGGTCTTCCATGGGGTAGGACGGTCGGGAAGACAACCCGCGCTCATCCCACCGAGACATCCCCGAAATGCCTAAACAACCACGAATCCCCGCGCCGATATGCCAGGAAGACCGCCAGCGCCGGAGGTGCTTTGCTACCATCCGGTTAGCCTAGGGGGGATCGGTTACCCAGGGGGGATCCATGATGCGAAACTCGGCACTGATTCTGGCTGCTTGTTCCCTCCTGATCCCCACCCTCCAGGCACAGGGACAAACCGAACCGCCAGGGCAGACCGCCGCGGCGACATCCGTTCCGGAACGGATGTCCAGTCGGGAGTTCCGCGGTCTCACGGTCCCCGGCAAGAAGGTCGAGGAGAACGTCAAGCGCCTGACCAAGGAGATGCACTGGTACTCCAGTCTCGGCAGCGCCCTCGCCGCTGGACGCTCCCAGGGCAAGCCGGTGCTGTGGATCCACGCCCTCGGTGATCTCAAGGGCTTCCTTTGAAGCGCGGGCCAAAGCCTGAGGGGCGTGTCCCTCTCACTCGATCCTGCCTTCTCCGTCCTCAAAGACCACTACGTCGTCGGCTGGAAGAACATCAATGGCAAAAAGTGGGTCGGCACCTCCTACGGGTGCGACCAACCGGCTGTCGGCATGACCAACGGCGCGGGGCCAGGGAACATGCAGATGTTCATGCTGTCCCCTGATGGCATCGTGCTGCACTGCCTGCCCGGCTTCTGGCATCCGGAAGACCTGGAGCATGAACTCCAGATGGGGCGCGTCCTCCACCGTCTGTGGAAGTCCAAGAGCAGCACGAAGGCCAAGCGCACGATGTTCAAGCGCATCCAACTGCAGACCATGCGCAACCTTCCCCGGGCCATGGTGACCCGCAGCGGATGGCAGGGCTTCGACGCCGCCAACGAGCGCAACCGACTCAAGATGCTCAAGACGGGCAGGACACGTGACACGTTCTTCTACAAGGACGGCAAACCGACCCGCATCAAGCCGACGAGCACGGTCGTCCACGAGCGGATGGCGGCGCGACCGTTCGTCCGGTTCAGCCGTTTCGACACGGCAATGTTCGTCGACTACGGTCGCAAGTACTACGACAACAACCAGCGCGTCGACGAGTACTACGGCAAGAAGCCGAAGGAACAGAAGTCGAAGGCCTCGATGACGGGCAAGAGGGCCTACAAGGCCAAGAGGCCGCAGGAGAAGGGCAAGAAGAAACGCCCGACGTCTCGCCCAACTTCGCGCCCGACCCGGAAGCGGTAGCAACCGCACCAAGAACCGGTCGCGTTCGATTGCGTAATACCTGCTCAAGCCGAGTGTCGAATCATCCGACATCGAGCACAAGCAGAGTGTTGCGCGAGTAGACACGGCACCTCGGATCACTTGATCCGGTCAGGCGCCCCGAGTTGGGCCTCGGTCGTCTTCTGGCGGGCTCTCACGCTTGCTTGGTGTGGCACCGACCACGTTGTCGGATGCCGTTATTTGGGGACGACGTGACGCGCCTTGCTGCGTGCAGGCAGCGCCATGTCACTGCTGTTTGGAGAAGATGATGAACAACAGGGAGACTGGTTTCACTCTCATTGAACTGATGATCGTGGTCGCGATCATCGCAATCATCGCGTCGATCGCGATACCTAATCTCATCGGAGCGCGACTCGCGGCGAACGAGTCCGCGGCGACGGCGACGCTGAAGAACATCGCCTCGGCGCAGGCACAGTGCCAGGCGTCCGGCGCCATCGACACCAACAACAACGGCGCGGGCGAGTACGGGTACTTCGCCGAACTCAGCGGCGGGGTCGGCGTCCGCAACAGCGGCGGAACCGCGAGCACCGATCGCATCGCGCCTCCGATCCTCTCCGGGGCGTTCGCGAACGTCGTGACCCAGACGGGGATCACCGGCGGCGTCGTAACGCGATCGGGATACCAGTTCCAGATGTATCTCCCGAGCTCGACACGCATCGGCGTGCCTGAAGCGGACACGGGCGGAGTTGGCACGACGGCCCCTGACGCTACGCAATCAGAACTGCTCTGGTGCTGCTACGCGTGGCCGAGCTCGTTCGGCAACAGCGGCAATAAGACGTTCTTCGTCAACCAGTCCGGCGACATCCTCAGGACGAAGAACCTCGGCCAACGCTACGGCGGCGCCACCAAGGTGCCGGCCTACACCGCCGCGTTCCTGAAGGGCGCGGGGAACGCGATGGGATCCACCATCGCGGCGAACACTTCGGGCCAGGACGACCAGTTCTGGATCGTCGCGCAATAGGCTACCGATTCACGAAGAAGACGATCGTCGCGACCACCGCGGCGATCATCATTACGAACAGGGTGATCTTGATCCAGCTGTAGGGTCGCTCCCCCTGGACCTCGCCGGTCGCGGCATTGACGACCACCTGGTAGGTCTTTTCGCCGTACTTGTAGGCGAGAATCCATACTGGAAGCAGCAGGTGCTTGTACGTCATCGCACCGTACTCGGTCACGACCCGGTGAATCCGCTGCTCGTCGCCGCCGATTCTTCTGCGAACGTCACAACGGATCTCCGCTTCCATCCGGTTCTCGGCCTCCTTGAATCCGGCTCGCAGCGACACGTCGTACGTCCGAGCCATGTAGCCAGCCAACACCTGTTGGTTGAACGGCAGGCACTCGTGCAAGGGCCATGGCTCGAGCGACCGCACGACCTCGCTCGGCAATCCCTTGCCAGCAACGACCAGCATGTCGTCGAAGAACCGCCGGAAAGAACCCGACGTGTGGTACCAGCGCGTCCTCTGTTCCCGGCCCTTGTCATCGCCGCGCTTGACGGTAACGTAGTAGTGTTCCCCGCGTTCACCCACGTAGTCGTTGAGGGTGAGGGCGTCGTAGGTCCAGTACGGCATGTAGACGCCGGCGAAGCGACCCTGGACGCCGCGCTGCTTGAACTCGTTCGGCGCGAACCAACGTGACCCCACCCACTCTTTCAGGTTGGACCGCGCGGTCTCCCGCTTGATCTTGAACGGCAAGACACCGTCCACGGCGATGCGGTCCTCTGCGTCGTACACGCCGTCCAACTGGATCGGCGTGCCGCAGTACGGACACTCCTGACTCGTCAGTGTGCCCTGGAATCTCACCTTCGCGCCGCAGTCACGGCATCCCACCTCGGAGATCCCTTCCATGACGTTCTTCCCACCAGAACGCCGCTCGGCCTGGACCTCGATCGCATCGCGCAGATCCTGCTCCTCGACCTTCTTGTCGGCGTCGACCGAGAGGTCTTTCACGAAACCGCAGTAGGGACACTTCAGACTCTGGGCGTCGATGGCGAACTCGAAGTCCGCACCGCAGCCTCCACACGGAAACACCCGCGGGTTTCCCTGCTCGACTTCGCGTCCAACGCCTGTGGTGTCGACCGGAGGAGGAGAGGGAGCATCAGTCATGGGCGAACTCCGCTTCGGGACTCAGTTCAGGGATGCAGGAGTGGCACTACGGGGCCGGCGGCGGGGGCGGCGGACCGAACGCGGCGGCGAGCTGCGGCACCTGCCCGGCGGACTGCCACCCGGCCATGCCGGCGCACCAGACCATTGTCTCTCCGGTGACCTGACCACTGCCGATCGCGCCGTGCAGCTGCGCCTGGGACATCGGCCCCATCGACTGCCCGTTGTCGGCAAAATACCACTGAGCGGACGCGGGCAACGGCGGCGGTGCCGCGCCGACCGGTTGCTGTCGCTGACCGAAGCCCTGCGCCATCTGGTTGGCCATCGCGAAGCCCATGCCGAGGCCGAGGCCTTCGCCGGCGCCGCCACTCGGGTTCTCCGCTGCAGCGGTCATCGCTTCGGCCATCTGGAACTGTTGATAGCGACCGATGTCGCCGATCACGCTCATCGACGAGCGCTTGTCGAGCGCCTTTTCCACGGCTTCAGGAAGTGAGACGTTGACGAGGAACATCTGCGGGACATCGAGTCCGTACTCATCGTCGATCCGCTCGCACACTGCGAGCCGCAGTTGCTCGCCGATCTCGATGTAGTTGCTCGCGAGATCGAGCGCAGCAATCTCCGAACTAGCGAGCACGTCGGCGAACGTCGAGCCGATCACGCCGCGCATCAACGTCTCCAATTCGTCCGTCTCGAAGACGCCATCTGTGCCGACGAGTTCGTTGATCAGCGCCTTCGGGTCGACGGCGCGCAGGGTGTAGGTTCCGAACGCGCGCAGGCGAATCGGGCCGAACTCCGGATCGCGCAGCATCACCGGGCTCGGCGTCCCCCACTTGAGATCCGTGATCACCGTCGTGCTGACGAAATACACCTCGCACTTGAACGGGCTGTCGAAGCCGTGCTTCCAGCCCTGCAGGGTGCTCAGGATCGGAATGTTGTTCGTCTCGAGCACGTGCATGCCCGGTCCGAACACGTCGGCGATCTGTCCTTCGTGGACGAAGACCGCTGTCTGACCCGGTCGCACAACGAGCTGTGCTCCGTTCTTGATCTGATTGTGGTAGCGCGGGAAGCGCCAGACGAGAGTTCGGTGCGTGTCATCGAGCCACTCGATGATGTCGACGAACTCGCCACGTAGCTTTGAAAACAATCCCATGAGAAGCAGTGTTCTGCCCGCGGTCGGGCGGGTCAAGGAAAGGCGGGCGCGCGAACCGTGAATTTCGATTGCGGCCACCCAAGGGTTCGATTCCTGCGGATCCGACGCGCTCATACCGAGAACTCGACGATCTATTCTCGCGGACCTATACTGCACCGCTGACGCTCCAGATAGCACTCCGGGGGGCGTGGAATCGATATGATGTCGTCCAGGTAACCCACGGGAACCATGAGAACTCGCACCCCATGAAGATCTTGCTCGCCGTACACGGCTATCCACCGGAGCTCGGGGGTGGGACGGAGCGGCACGTGCGAGGGCTCGCGAAGGGGCTCGCCGGTCGTGGACACGACGTCACCGTGCTGGCAGGAACCCTCGAGTGGAGCGAGAGCTTGCGCCGTTCCTCGCGAGACGTGGACGGCATCCGACTCGTGAAGATCCACCGCGACGACTACCGCTACGAGCGCTGGGAACGCATGTATCACCCCGGAGTCTCCCGGCTCGTCGCCGAGTTGATCGAGGAAGTGCGACCCGACGTCATGCATGTCCATCACTGGCTGCGGTTGACCAACGATCTCGTGAGACAGGGCGCGCAGCGAGGAGTCCCGGTCCTGTTGACGATGCACGACTTCATCGCCTCGTGCCCAACGCTTCACCGCGTGCTCCCCGACGACAGTTGGTGCAACGCGCCGACCGACAAGGCACCGTGCACCTCGTGCATCGCCGACGACTTGATCATCCGAATTCGCGACGGTCAGGTCTCCTCCCTTCTCGAAATGCGACGGCGGGATCTTGCGAACGAACTCCAGCTTGCTTCGCGGGTCTACGCACTGTCGCACAGCCAGGCGGACCGACTGCGGTCCGTCCTCGGAGACGACGCGCCGAGGATCGACACGCAACCGTTCGTGAGCAACGAGAGCATGCAGCGCTCCCCAGTTCCGGCTGCGGCGTCGCCGTTCCGGATCATGACACTCGGCCAGATCTCGAAACACAAAGGCCAACACGTCCTGCTCGAAGCTCTGCGTCGTTCGCAGCACCGCGACCGGATCGAACTGCACATCTACGGGACTTCGGATTCCTCCGAATACAGCGCCGCGCTGGACACCTTGTCGGAGGGACTCCGCGTCATTCGTCATGGTTCGTACGAGTACGAAGATCTCGAACAAGCGCCGTTCCATCTCGCGGTCCTCCCCTCGCTCAGCCACGAGAGCTACGGCCTCGTGCTCGACGAAGTCCGGATGCTCGGATTGCCCGCGCTCGTGGCTGACCGTGGCGCGTACCCCGAGCACATCGAGAACGGTGGCCAGGCGTTCCGCACCGGCGATGCCCAGGATCTCGCCGCCCGCATCGACCGACTCATCGAAGACCCTGCTGAACTCGACCGGATGCGGCAGTCGGTGACCGCCCCGGAAACGTTCAACAACTGCTTGCGGTTCGTGGAGGCAGAATACGCCAGAGCCTCAGAACGTGGACCGACTCCGAACGCGGACCGGTTCGATCTCCTCGGCCACCTCGAACTCGAGCATTTGCACAGCGACACCTGCGAACGTGAAGCGCACGCGTGGAAGAAACGCGCGGCTGAGAGCGCGGGGAATGCATGAGCGACAAGTCTCGGGAACAAGTCAAGCGGTACTGGGAGAGCCAACACGAGGACGGCGACCCGGACACGTTTCTCGATCATCCGATGATCCAGGCCTACGTCGCGATTCGCTCGTGCGGCGATCTGACGTCACACCAGACGCTCGCCGTGGAAGCCATTCGCTCTCGCACGCGACCGGGCTCGCGGATCCTCTCCGTTGGGTGCGGCGGCGCTGAGAAGGAGATGCACTTCGTGAACGATCTGCCGGATCGGCACTTCGTCGGGCTGGACCTCGCGGAGTCGGCGCTCGAGCGCGCCCGCCAGAAGATTGAAGTGAACGGCGTCAAGAACCTCGAGTTGGTGTCCGGAGACTTCAATGACCTGAGTCTCGACGCGAACGACTTCGACGTGGTGCTCGGCTCGGGAGCCATCCACCACATCGAAAACCTCGAGGGGTTCTGGGCTCAGTGTCGACACACGCTCCGACCGGGCGGCATCGTCGTCGGGCAGGAGTACGTAGGACCCAACCGTTTCCAGTGGACGGATGTCCAGTGCGAGATAGGGACCGCGTTATTGCGCGAGCACGTTCCCGCCGAACACAAGGTCCACCACGACCGCGTCGAGCCGATTCCCCTGGCCGTGATCATCGCGGAGGATCCGTCGGAAGCGGTTCGATCAGAGGAGATCCTGTCCACGCTGGAAGCGGCGGACTTCAAGATCGTGGAACACCGCGGCGCGGGCTGTGGTCTGCTGCAACCCATGCTGATGTATCAGATGCACACGTTCGATCCGAGCAACTGGGCACACAACCGACGCCTCGCGGAACTGTTCGCGATCGAGCAGCGCTACCTCGACGACGGTACGGCGGGCGACGCCTACGCGATGTTTGTTGCGGAGCCTTAGCCCACTCTTCTCCCTGTTCCCGGCGCTCGCCGTTCGATCACCCAAACAGCTCGTGGACGACCTTGCCGTGCACGTCCGTCAACCGGAAGTCACGACCGGCGAAGCGGTACGTCAGCTTCTCGTGGTCCATTCCGGGCATGTGCAGGATCGTCGCGTGCAGGTCATGCATGTGGACCGCGCCCTGCGCCGCGTAGTGCCCGATCTCATCCGTCGAACCGTGGGCGTGGCCCTTCTTGACGCCACCACCGGCGAGCCAGACCATGAACCCACCACAAGTCGCGGACCGTTCGATCCGTGAACGAGTGCGTTTCGAATGGCCTGATCATCCACGACCCGAACTCTGCACAAACCTGCGACATGGTCAAGATCTACACGCCTGAAACCAGCATCGGACCTATGCTCGGCATGATGCTCGCCCGCTACCGCATCGTGCGTGGAAAACGCTCACCTGACGATCCGATGCCGGACGGGAATCGCCAGGACACGCGAAAGCACACGAAGCACGTCATGCGACCCGACAGTGAATGAGCGTGATGCTCGCAGAACACGAATCCGGCCTGATCTACGCGACCGAGATCGCCCTGTGGACGACGCCCACGCTGCTCGCGTTCACGCTCGCCTGTCGTTTCCCCAAGGGAACCCGGATCGCGTGGGTGATCCTCGGCATGGCGTGCCTGGCCATCGTGCTCGACAAGGCTCTCGACTTGCTGAGCGTGGTACACAAGACCGGCCAGCAGCTGGTGAAGGCCGTCGACCCCGAGACACGGATGCGCGATGGAAACCTCGTCTACCGCTTCCTCCTCCTCGGCGGGTTGTTCGTCGCCGGCAGTCTCGGCCTTGTGTTGTGTCTGCGGCGGGACCGGGATCGGAGCCGCGGCAAGGTGTTGGCGTTCGTGGGTCTCCTGCTCGTGCTCGCATACATCGCCGCGCGGATGATCCCCGGCCTGAAGGAGCGGCTGTTGCCTCCGACCGGTTGGATCGTGGAGGCGGTGAGCTACGCGCTGATCCTGCTGGGCCTCATCTACGGCTGGCGGCTCCCTCCCGAGGACCGTCCGACCGCCGATTCCCGAGACCCGTAGATTCCCTGCACGCGGGAGTTTCCATACAACCAATAGGTCATGAATTGGCTCCCGTGGACGCCGCCCTCGAAGTCACTGTCTTCCGCGCCAAACAGCGCGACACTCAATTCCTCGCACCACGTGCGGTCGCTATGGCCGCGAGGAACGCCGCGGGATCACGGAGCCGGAAGCGCAATTCGATGGTGCCGGTCGTGTCCGGAATGAAGTGTTGTGCTTCGTAGGCGATCAACAACACCGAGGGCGACTCGACTTCGATGCGCAACTTGCCGAACGACGGATGCTCCCAGGGAATGTTGATGGCCGTCCGGGAACGACTGAATCCGACGAGGCGGCGGGACGTCACGACGAGGGCACCCGAACGCCGGGACCCCTTGTCCACCCCGAAGCGCCAGGGTCCCTTGAAACGACGCAGGTTCGTGGCCAGGCGGATCCCCTCCTCCTCGCGAAGGACACCCTCGGCGTCGAGCCGCTCACGGAACGAATCCGGCACCCGCCCGAAACCGAACCAGCGATAGAAGAGGGTCTTGGTCATGTCGATCGGATGCTGGCAGGATCAGGCTCTACCTCGGCGCCCGCCGCATCGTGTTGATACGGATGGCCGGCCTGAGGTTCTCGCCCCGAGTTCTCGAGTTCTGGATCTTCCGCACGACGTCCATCCCCGCGACGACCCTGCCGAACGCGGCGAACCCCTGGCCGTCAGCATTACGCTTGCCGCCAAGGTCCAACGACGGCTGCGGCCCCACACAGACGAAGAAGTCGGAAGTCGCATCATCCGGACCCGAACGCGCCATCGAGATCGTGCCGTCGACGTGCTTGAGACCGGTGACGCTGTTGCGCTCCAGCTTGATCGCCCCGAACCCGTCGCCGCGCCGCGCCGGGTTGATGCCGGCCTGCACGACTTCGATCTGGATGTCCGACCGGCTTTGGTTGTCCAGACGCACGGCGCGGTGGAATCGCCCGCCGTCGTACATCTTCGCATCGACGTAGCGAAGGAAGTTCGCGCACGTGATCGGAGCGGCTTCCGTTTGCAGCGCGATATCGATGACGCCAAGGTCGGTCGCGACGCGCACGAGCGCCGTTTTTGGTGCGGCACAACCCCCGAGCAACGCCATTGAAACGAAGGCGCACGCGAGACTCAGCTTTCGGCAAGCGACAATCATGTCATGATGCTACGTGAACCGACCCAACGCATCGAGGTGGCGCTGAATCAGGAATTCGGCACTGGCCGATCCGTGGCGACCCCACTACAGTGCGGGGTGGCCACGCAGGCCAACGAGACCGCTCGTCCAGTAGTTTCCCGCTTCGCCCCCACCACCATGAGACTCACAACCACCGCGTCAATCCTCTGCCTGGCCTTCGCCATTCACGCACAGTCGAAAGTGATCTCGTCACCTCCCCAGTTCCTCACCATCGAGGCGGGAACGGGGGGAGCGCCGCTCGCTTCGAGCTTCTTCGGTGGCTACGCCGACTACGAGACGCAGATCTTCGACGGCTACCACCGCGGCGGCGGGGTCAAGCTGATCTCCCAGATCGAGCACCGGATCGACTACCGCGACTACAAGACCGCGATCGCAGCTCGGACCTGGACCACCGTCGCGCTGCACATGTCCGACGGAACGTGGGACGGACCGATGTACCCGGTGTTCAGCGCGAACGCCCAGAGCACGCCGACCATGGTGTTCAGCGGCTCGACGAACTGGCCGGCGCTCAGCGGCTTCCCCAACGGGACGACCAAGCCAAACCCCTGGGGCGCACAGGTGAAGTTCCCGTTCAAGACCGTCTGGGCGACGACCGGAACGAAGGACATCCTGCAGCACTTCAAGTTCTCGGGGGGCACGCTGGCGAACAACGCAGCCTGGACGGACCGCAACAACTACCTCCTCGACGCGGATCGCTACACCGCTGCTGGCAAGGGCTACTACTACATCTACGGTGGTCCATGGAACTGCATCGACAGCTACCAATCCGCGTTTGGATACGCCTACACGTACGCGGTGGCGTACGCCAAGAATGCGTTCAACGCGACCTACAACGACAAGCTGACGATCGACACGCGATCGCACCGGACCGGGCCCAGCGCGCTCGTGCTCCAGGCGTACGCACCCAAGTCGGCCAACCTGACACTGCCTAGCATCCAGTGCCAGAAGCTGGCTGTGGACGTGACCCAGTCGATCATCTTCACCGCGGTCGCGAACTTTGGCGGCTCCAGCTCGAGGCGTTTCACAGCGCCGTGGAACCCCATGTTCAAGGGCATGCGCCTCTACATGCAAGCCGCGTGGTCGGACTCCGTGACCAAGGAGACGAAACTCTCCCGGCCCGCCTTCACGATTATCCTCGATCAGCCGACGGGAAAATTTCGCGCGCTCTACAAGATCGGAACAACCGCGACCAAGCTCTCCACGGCACCGGCGGTGCTACCCGTCGTTCGGTATACCTACAACTAGAATCGGTAGGATCGCGACCAGAGCCCGCCTCGTTGTCAGCGCCCTTGGCGGAACCGGGTTGATTTGCGAACATCTCCGTCATGGTTCGAGCCATGGATCGACGCCTGGTGATCCTCGCAGGGCTGTTGGCGATGCCGTACATCGTCTCAGCGCTGATGTTGGTGCTGTACTTCCAGATCGACGAAACCGTTTCGCGACACTTCGGCATCCTGCTCACGACGGAATACCAGGCACCGATCCTCTGGGGCGCCGTCCCGGTCCTTCTCTTGTGGATCGTCGACACTGGTCGAGGACGGTGGCGGTTGACCGGTCGCATCACGCTCACCGTGTTCGTCGTCGCTCTCGGGGTCACTCGAGCAACGCAGACCGTGTCCGTCGTGCAGACTCGGTACTACCTCCACCACGGCATCTTCCAGCACGTGGACATGATCGAGTTCGTCCTGACGGCTCTCAACATCTCCGTTTTCCTGGGCATTCTGCTGCCAGTGCTTTTCCTCGCCGGACTCTTGTGGACTCCTGGTTTCCCGTCCACAAGTCGATCGCACAAGCTGTACACCGCGATCTTGCTGGGTTGCCTCGGGCTGTCCTGGTTCGCGTCGTACCGCGCGGAGGCCAAGCAATACCTCGAGCACTTCACGGGCAAGCACGGCATCCCACACGGAGCCGAAGTGGCTCTGTTTCAACTGTTGTGCGGTCACGACAACAGCTATGTGGAAGAGAGCGCGACCCTGTCGCAGGAGACACGGGACAGGCTCGCGTCATTCGGCGTGCTCGTGCAACCCGATTCGGATCGACCGTTCTTGCGCCCGCGCGTGTACGACCCGGCAGACAAGACGCCGTGGCAGGACTTCGAACAGCAACCGGACGTGGTGCTAATCTTCGCGGAGTCCCTGTCTGCCAGGCTGCTCGACTGCTACGACGGGCCAGAGAGTGATGTGTCGCCCTGGATCGACAAGCTCGCCGACCGGTCCCTCAAGTTCGAGAACTACTTCAATCACGCCACGCCCACAGTGTGCGGACTTCACGGTTCGCTGACGTCGAACTACGAGGTCTCCACCTACGACACATACGCGGACCCGGACGTCAAGCTTCTCGTCGGCGCGAGGACCCTGTCGTTGGCGGTCATCCTCTCGGAGCGAGGCTACGACACGACGTACTTCGGCCAGGGATCACCCCACGAGACGAATCTCGGCGAGATGATGGTCAACCTCGGTTTCGGGAAACAGCTGTTCTGCTACGGACTCCGATCCGAGTTTCCGGCCACCACCAAGCAATTCGAAAAGGAGTATCCGGACTACATCTACACCGGTCACGTGAGTGACATCCTGATGTGTCGGTACGTCCAGAAGTTCATGGCGCGGCCTTCCAAGCGACCCCGCCTGCTCTGCGTCTCGACGATCGGCATGCACTTCCCGTACGACTTCGGGGAGGGTGTTCACTACGGCGACGGCTCGAAACCCATACTCAACTCCGTTCATCTGTTGGACCGTGCACTGTCCGATACCTGCGACTACCTGAAAGGAAACAGTCGGGAAGTCGTGTTTGTCCTCACAGCGGATCACGCGATGTTCCCGACAAGAGAATTGATCGAGGTTCGCGAGAAGGAGTACAGCAAGTTCATGTACGACCGGATCGCCCTGATCATCAACCGGAGCGGGCATGACAAGGGCGTGGCAATCGACACACTCTCGAGCTCCGTCGATCTCCTCCCGACTCTGATGCACCTCCTTGGGATCAACATCGAGAACCCGTTCATGGGCTGGTCGATATTCTCCGAGCGTCGCAACTACCCGCGGCTTCTGGGGTCCCACGACAGGCACCTGTTCGTGAAGACAGCCGCCGGTGAGTGGTCTCCCGTCCTCGCCAAGATCGACAAGATGCCCGACATCCCCCTCGGAGACGGTCGAATGTTCACGTCCAGCCACTTCCGCGAGTGGCTCGCCTACCTGCGCTACCAGATTCGACACGACCGGATCTGGTAGGACGGTCAGTTCCTGGGCACAACTGCCATCGCGGCGACCGCGTGACACGAAGTCCGTGTTTCCAACCCCTTTTCTGACAATGGTCTACGCGCGTTTTGCAACGCGCGGACCGGCCCCATCCCGACGCTGTCGTTACCTGACGTGGCCCGCCGTTCGTGGGACAGGAATCGCGGAATTCTTGGGACAGAGTCCTTCCAGGCGGCCGGCGCGAAATCCCTATCCTTGTCTCTCCGGCCGGAGGACGGCAACCATGAACACGATCACGCTCGCTGGACTCACGGCCCTGACCGCTATCGCGTCGAATCTGCTGGCCCAGGACCCGACTCCCCCTCCGGGCGGATTCGCGATCGCGCAGCAACTCGACATCAGGATTCCGCTCACCGGCAACAGCGGGACCCTGATGAACGCGTACTACCCCAAGGTCACGGCGCCGAGCACCGGCTGGCCGGTCGTCGTGTTGATCCACGGCGGCGGCGGCAACCGGAACTCACCGTACATCGTGCCCCTGCAACAGAAACTCGCGGCAGCGGGATACGTCGCGCTGTCGTACGACACCCGCGGTGGCGGCAGCAGCGCGAAGGTGCTGCACATGGCTGAGTTGGTCGTACAAGCGGAAAAGACACTGGGTGCGCTCATGGACGATACGCGCCTCGCGATGACGGGTGGATCTGCCGGCGGTCGCCAGACACTGTGGGCGGCGGCATGGTCCGGGAAGACGATGCCCAAGACGAGCACCGTAGCGAGCAAGATGCCGGTCCTTGGCGCGGCCATCCCGGACTTGCAGGTGATGGACTCCGTCGAGGACAACGTACCCGGGGGTGTCATGGTGCGCGCGAGCTGGGCGAACACCGTCTACAAGAACGGCGGCCCGACGCATCCCTACATGGTCGCGATCAACGCCGGCAACTACGCGGTCGTACGGCAATCGCTCTTGAAGGACCCTGTCGAGAACTTCTTCCCGCTGCTGAAGCAGAGCTCCGTCCCGTTGCTCGTCATCAACAGCTGGGCCGACCGCAACCACCATCTCAACCACAACGCCGATCGCTTCTCACAACTCAAGACCGGCGTTCCGCGGCGGTGGCTGTTGTCGACGACGGGACACGGGAGCCCTGACAACAAGACGGAAATCGACTTCAAGTGGGACATGACCGTGCGCTGGTGCGACCACTTCCTCAAAGGCGTGAACAACCTCGTCGAGCGCGAGCCGTTCGCCGAACTCAGTGTCCAGCCCGCCGACCCGACGGTCTACGTCAGCACCAGCAGCAATTGGCAACACCGGGCCGCGACCGCGTGGCCAC
>CAYYAQ010000097.1:0-19781 GCA_964469555.1 uncultured candidatus Brocadiaceae bacterium
AGCCTGGTGTTCGTCACTTTGCTCATCGTGGCCCGCGCCTGGTAAAGTCAAGAGACTCGAAGTGCGGGCGCGCGCGCTCGTCGATGGAGCGCAAGCCGTCCGGAAGTTTCATGGTCATTCCAGTGCGGGCACGCTCCTTCCACCGATCGCCGGCGAAGTCGTTCGAGGCGTCGATCTGGATCCGGCGGGTCGACGCGATTCTTCGGTCGAAGAAGCTGTTCGAGATCGAGACCGAAGAGAACTTGTCAGCCAAGACGCCCTTCGTCATGTCGAGAAACTGACAGTTGTGCACGAACACGTGTCCACCGTCGCCGTAGCGCCAGTTCTTCTTGTAGGCGTTGATGTCCACGCCACAGGACTGGAACCGCGAGGTGTAGATGTACGCCCCTGAGCTGTCCTTTCCCTCGATCCCGATACGGGGATGGTGTACGTCGCGATCGGTGGCGGGACTCGCGACCTCGCGACGATTCACCTGGAGTCACGCGAGCAGAAGGTCTTCAAGGATCACTTCCCTGATACCGTGTCGGTACACGGGCGGCGGGTGTACATCGGTGAGCTGGACGGGTCGAAGTACCTGGGTTTGTTTCGCGGGCACGACACCGCCGAGCAATGGCGCCTGAAGCTCCCCGCTGACGGTCGGCTCTAGCCCGCCCGTTCTCGTTCGGACCATGGCGCCGCCACTTGGGGCGAAAATCCTGGATATCCAGCGTCCCGCCCCGTGCGCCGCGGCGATTGCCGCGGGCCAGTTCGCGCTATCCGCGCGATGGCAAAAGAGATAAATTGGAGCGGGTGAACAGATTCGAACTGTCGACCCTCACGTTGGCAACGTGATGCTCTACCACTGAGCTACACCCGCTCACGGGGCGCCACTTCGTATCGGATAGGCAAATTGGAAGTCAAGAGAACAGTTGGCGATAACTTTGGGCCCGCGATTCCCGCAACACGCTGATCATGGCGAACACCCAACCCCAGACGTTCCCCGGCCTCGTCGACTACGCCGCATCGCAGTTCGGCGAGCGGACATTCTTGCTCCGCCGCCACGGCCTGGGAGGCGGAACCGTCACCTTCACCCAGCTCCGTGACGACATCCGCAACCTCGCCCGAGCACTGCTCACGAAAGGCGTCCAGCGCGGCGACCGGGTCGCGCTCATCGCCGAAAACTCCTACGCCTGGATCCTCACCGATCTGGCGATCACCTACATCGGCGCCGTCAATGTGCCCCGTGGCGTGGACACGACCCCGCGCGAGCTGCGGCACATCCTCGCCCACTCCGGATGCCGGTTCGCCTTCGGTGAGACGGCGCAGACGGTGGACGCACTCGTCTCGATCGCCCAGGACACGGACCAACTCGAACAGGTCTTCAGCCTCGAGGAAGTCCGCGAGGACAACGATATCGCGACGGTCTGGGAACTCGTCGGATTCGGCGCCAGCGCGGATGCCGCGGACTTCGACCTCGACGCCGCAGTCAGAGCGGTGCAACCCGGTGACCTCCTGACGATCGTCTACACGAGTGGCACCACGGCCGACCCGAAGGGCGTGATGCTCACCCACTCCAACATGGTGCACAACGCGTTCACCGTGAACAAGGTGCTCAGGGTCCGCGAAAGCGACGTCTTCCTGTCCACGCTCCCCGCGTGGCACGTCTACGAGCGCATCATGGACTACCTCGCGCTCTCGGTCGGGGGCCAGCTCGTGTACACGACGCGGCGCAAGATCAAGGAGGACCTCAAGGCCGTGCGACCGACGATGTTCGCCGCGGTACCACGCATCTGGGAGAGCATCCACGACGGCATCGTCAACACCGTCGGCAAGCTCCCGGGTTTGAAGGGCAAGCTGATGCACACCGTGCTCGCGAACTGCCGCGAAGTCGGCTCAGGGCGCGCCGGAACGCTCACGCGGACGATGAACCGCATCTACGCTGCGACGCTGTTGAAGAAGGTCCTGGCGACGACCGGTGGTCGTGTGCGCATCGCTGTTTCTGGCGGCGGCGCACTGCCCGCGCACGTCGATGAACTGCTTCTCGGCATCGGCCTGCCCCTGCTCAACGGCTACGGTCTGACCGAGACCAGCCCGGTCGTCTGCTTGCGGCCGCCGTCGCACAACGTCGTCGGGACGATCGGCCCCGTGCTCGACGAGACCGAAATCGAGATCCGCGACCCGAACGGCAAGCCGCTCCCCACGGGTGAGATCGGCATCGTCTGGATCAAAGGTCCGCAGGTGATGCTCGGCTACTACGAGAATCCCAAGACCACCGCGCACGTGTTGCAGAACGGTTGGCTCAACAGCGGCGACCTCGGCAAGGTCGACCAGAACGGCCACTACGCGATCACGGGTCGCGCGAAGGACACGATCGTCCTGGCGGGAGGCGAAAACGTCGAACCCGAACCCGTCGAGACGGGGATCAAGTCCTCGACGCTCGTCGACCAGGCGGTCGTGCTCGGCCAGGACAAGAAGGTCCTCGGGGCGATCCTGATCCCGATGCCGGAATGCCTCGAAAAAAAGGTGCCGCGTTCGGAATGGGGCGAGAAGGACGGCGAACTGACCGGTGAGAAAGTCGTCGCGCTCTTCCGCAACGAGCTGGACCGGGCTCTTACTCGCGACGCCGGCTTCCGACCGATCGAGCGAATCGCGAAGTTCAAAGTGCGGATGGAGCCGATGACGGTCGAGAACGGCTTGTTGACGCCGACGATGAAGGTCAAGCGCCACGAGGTCCGCGCGAAGATGGCGGGCATGATCGACCAGCTGTTTGGCTAGCGTCGCTGGATCTACAAGAGCGGGTCGAGCTGCACCTTGCCGCGGCGCTTGAAGATCAACTTGATCGGGACCTCCTCGATCTTGAACGCCACCTGCAAAAATCGCTGCAGGAACCGCTCGTACTGCCCCCGGAAGACCTTCGGCTCGTTGACGAAGATCACGATGGAGAGGGGTTCCGTGCCGACCTGCGTCCCGTAGAACAACTTCGGGGTCACGTGTCGACTGCGCGGGCGCAGCTTCTCTTTCGCTTTCTGGAGAGCCTCGTTGAGCTTTGCCGTGGAGATCTGGGTGCGCGACTGGTCGCGAAGCTCGAACAGGACATCGAATGTCTCCGCGACGTTCTGGTTCTCGAGCGCCGAGATGAACGATACCGGAACGAACGACAGGCCCGTCAGCTGCTGCTTGATGTAGGCATCCCACTTCTCCAGTGACATGTCCTCCGCGAGATCGAGCTTGTTGCCGACGAGCAAGACCGGCTTGCTGTGCTCGACGCAGAAGTCGGAGACCTTCTTGTCTACCTGGCTGATCGTCTCCCTGATGTCGAACAGGTGGATGACGACATGGGCGCGGCGCATCGCGGAGTACGCCCGCGCCTGCGAATAGAACTCGATCGCGTCAGCGATGGAACTCTTCTTGCGAACACCCGCGGTGTCGATCAACAGGAGCTTGCGGTCCCCCATCGTCAACTCTACGTCGACGGAGTCCCGCGTCGTGCCCGGAACCTCGGAGACGATGACGCGCTCTTCGCCCGCGAGCAGATTGACGAGCGTCGACTTGCCCGAGTTGCGCTTGCCAACGATGGCGACGCGCAGGATGTCATCGTCGCCTTCGGCTTCGACGTCGCCGCGCATCGCGGCGGCGCTCCCGGGAAGGTGCTCGACGACGAAGTCCATGAGGTCGCTGATGCCGAACCCCTCCGCCGCGCTGACCGCGATCGGCTCACCGAACCCGAGCTTGAACCAGTCGCTGACCGAGTACTCCTCCCAGCGCGACTCGACCTTGTTGACGATCAGGTGCACCTTGTTGGCGAGGCGGCGCAGGTGCTGCGCCACCATCTCGTCCATCGGCACCAGCCCCTCCTTGCCGTCGACGACGAAGAGAATGAGATCACTCGCCTGGATCGCGACTTCGATCTGGGCCTCGACGTGCTCCTTCAGCAGGTGGTCGTCGACGAGCCCCAGACCCCCGGTATCGATCAGCTCGATCTCCCGCCCCTGCCACTCGACAGCGATGGCCACGCGGTCCCGGGTCACGCCCGCGGTCGGCTCCACGATGGATACCCGACGACCGGCGATTCGGTTCAGGAGGCTCGACTTCCCGACGTTGGGACGACCGACGATGGTTACGCGTTGCAAGGACTGGATTTCAGGGGTTTTTCGGGCGGGGCACGGTAGGCATCGAGGACCCCGCGTCAACAATCCGTTCGAAGCGATCCGAGAGGGTAGATGGACCAGCCCTTCGACTCTAACGTCTCCGCCCCGCGCGATCGGCATATCCACCGCGACACCCATGAAATACGACCCTGACATCCTGCAGAAGATCACCAGCCGGGCCTTCGCCCAAATGAACGCGATGATCTACCTGGCCAACCATCGGGACAACGCGTCCCCTGGCGACGCCAAAGTCGGCGGCCACCCGGCTTCCTGCTCGTCGTGCATGGAACTGATGGCGGCGGTCCACCTGATCATGCGGACCGCGGCGGACTACGTCTGCTGCAAACCCCACGCATCCCCGACCGACCACGCGCTGCACAACCTCATGGGTCTGATGCGGCACAAAGACGGCGCGTGGTTTGACGACGCGGAGAGCGAGGCGGTGATGTACCGGCTGCGCGACTTCTCGCACGACGGCAAGGCGGTGTTCCAGTCGTACCACGCAGAATCAGACCCCGATCACTTCCACTTCCTGCCGTCGGGTTCGGTGGGTATTCCACCGGTCGCAGCCGCCTACCTCGCGCTGGCGCACCAGTACGCGCGCGCTCACGGGTGGGAAGCACCCGATCCGATCTTCTGGTGCATGATGGGTGACTCGGAGTTCCGCGAAGGCTCACTGATGGAAGTGCTGCCCGAGGTCGCCGAGCGCGAGTTGGGCAACGTGATCTGGCTGGTCGACTACAATCGGCAGAACCTCGACGGCACGCGCATTCCGAACAAGCGCGGCTTGCGCGGGACCGACGCGGATCGCATCGAGCGCACCTGTCATGCGAACGGTTGGGACGTGATCCAGGTTCGCCACGGGCGCTACCGCGAGGAGATCTTCGCGCGGGACGGTGGCGCAGCGATGCGGCACGTGCTCGAGAACGGCATCAGTGACTACCACTACCAGATGCTGATCTGGAAGGACTGCGCCGACGAGATGCGCAGCGCGAGCATCGAGTGCGACGCCGGGTGCAAGAAAATCGTCGAGAACTTGTCCGACGAAGAGTTGATCCGCGTCTTCCATGACGTCGGCGGCCACGACATGAGCGTGTTGATCGAAGCGCTGACCAAGGCGAAGGAGGACACGGCGGTGCCGTGCATCGTCGTCGTGCACACGATCAAGGGCCGCGGCCTGGCGTGTCAGGCAGCGCCGGGCAATCACTCGGCTCTCCCCGACAAAGACGAGGTCGGCAAGCTTCTCGCAGCGGAAGGTCTGTCGTGGGATCGCCCGTTCGAGCGCTTCGCGGCGGATTCGACGGAGGGCCAGTGGTTGGCCCGGCACGGTGGAGAGTTGCGAGAAGGCATCGAGTCTCACGACGCGATGAAGGCGCATAATCTCGCGCACATCGCGGAGAAGCTGGACAAGGCAAACGGAATCGCCGAGTCGCTGGACATCAACCTGAAGCTCGTCCCGATCGCACACACGCAGTGGATGTGGGGGCAGACCGCGGCGAAGCTCGTGCGCATCGGCGTGCACGACGAGTTGGAACGTGCCGGGAAGATCTCCCACAAGAAGCTCAGCGAGGCCGAGCACCGGTGGGAGATGGTCGCAGACCTGATCCTGACGATGGCACCGGACGTCGGCACGAGCACGAACATCAATCCGGCGATGGATGAAAAGGTGTTCGGACCAGACTCGGAGACGAACTGGGAGAAGAAACTCGACCTGCGCGAGCGCTTGCGACCGGAGCTGGCGCCAACAGACGAGGCCTGGACGCGGCACATTCGATTCGAGATCGCTGAAGCGAACTGCATGTCGGCCGCCGGCGCCTTCGGCAAGATGGGCGATCTGCTCGGTATCCAGTTCCTGCCGATGATGACCGTCTACGACTTCTTCATCAAGCGGGCGCTCGACCAGCTCTACTACAACTTGTACTGGAGTTCGGGGTTCGTTCTCGTCGGAACGCCGAGTGGCGTAACGCTCTCGTCGGAGGGCGCGCAGCACTCGTGGAAATCGGACATCCAGGTGCCGAACCTGATCACTTGGGAACCATCGTTTGCGCAGGAACTCGACTGGATCCTGTGCGACGCGATCCGACGGCACGTGACCGGAGACAACGACAACCGCAAGGGCGTGCTGATCCGCGCCGTGACGCGGGGCATCAAGCAGGACATCCTGATCAAGAGCCTGCGTCGCCAACTGCGGTTCAAGGAAGGGCTGCCAGAAGACGCGAAGCTCGGCGCAAATTCCGGCGACGGCGGTCTGGTCGAGGCAGAGGCGCCGAGCATCCCCGACGCGGAGATCATGCAACAGATTCGCGAAGACGTGCTGCAGGGCGCCTACTATCTCATCGACTACCGCGGCTACCAGGGCTACAGCCCTGGTGAGAACGTGGTGCACCTGTTCTGCATGGGCGCGTTGGTGCCCGAAGTCGTCGAGGCGAGCGAGAAGCTGCTCGACCGCGGCATCTACGCGAACGTGATCATCGCGTGTTCGCCGAGCCTTCTGATCGGACTCCAGGGACGCGAAAGCGGCTACTCCCACCTGCGCGAGGGGCTCGACGTCGACGGTGCGCTTCACCTGCTACCAGTCGGAGGCGTGCTGGACACGTTGGACGCGATCGACCTGGCCGGTCGGCGCATCCCGATCGTGAGCGTGCACGACGGCGAGGAAGGTCTCCTCGACAACATCGGTTCGATCGTCGGCACGCGGCAGATCAGCCTGGCGGTGCGACGATTCAGCAAGTGCGGCACTCCCGATCAGATCTACACCTACCACGGCATGGACGCCGATCAGATCGTCGCAGGGTGCGGTCAAGCCCTCGCCGAGAGCGCCCTCGAGAAAGTGCGCGTCACCCCTGCAGCGTTGCAAACGCTGAAGAACCAGGACGCCGACAGCGCCAGCTGGAAAGAACTCTGGCCCGACCCCGTGTGAGTGAAACCAGCCGTCTTCCCCGCGGGGACTCTTTCCCGCTTGGAAGACGGCGCGATTTCTCAGTACGAAGCGTCCGGATCGAGTCGACAGCCCGGCGACGAAAACGGCTACGATGTCCGCAGCATGACCGACCGCTACACGCGCACGCCTGGCTCCAGCATCACGCCCCTCCTCGCCGGTGCCGCCCTCGTGCTCGCCGGCTACCTCATGCTCGACCGCATCGGAACGTTTGATTCGGCTCCGGACATCGAGACACGCGTCGTCACGCCGCGAGGTGATCTCGCCGATTCGGAGAAGACGACCATCGAGATCTTCGAGAGGAACTCGCCCTCCGCGGTCCATATCACGAGCACGCATCGGCAGCAGCGCCGCGTGGTAAGCCAGGGGACCGGCAGCGGGATCATCTGGGACACGCAGGGCTACATCCTCACGAACTACCACGTGGTGACGCCGAGAGGCGATACCAACCACGAGATCCTGGTTCGTCTCCACGACAAGACAACCCTCACCGCCAATTACGTCTTCGGCTACGCCTACGTCGACATGGCGATCATCCGGCTCGACAAGCCACCCCGCGGCTTGAAACCTGCGGTGATCGGCTCTTCCGGGGATCTGAGAGTGGGCCAGAACGTGTTCGCGATCGGCAACCCCTTCGGGCTGGAACAGACGCTGACCTCCGGGATCATCAGCGCGCTCAACCGGTCCATCAAGACCAAGGGCGACGTGGAACTCGATGGCGTGATCCAGGTGGACGCAGCCATCAATCCGGGAAACTCCGGCGGACTGCTTCTCGACAGCGCGGGCATGCTGATCGGAATGAACACGGCGATCTACAGTCAGAAGGGCGAGAGCGCAGGCATCGGATTCGCGGTCCCGATCGACCGCATCGCGCCGATGGTCCCACGCATGATGGCGAAGAAGCCGCCTATCGACGCTGGACTCGGCATCAAGGCTCACAACCTGCGCCAACCTCTGGGCCGCGAGGTCGGCTACGGCTACGGCGTCGTCATCACGGAGGTGACACCGGGAGGCGGCGCGGACGAGGCTGGGTTGCGGGCGATGAGCCGGGTGACGGGGGTCGGCGACGTGATCGTCCGCGCCGAAGGCAAACGAATCGAAACACTCAACGGCCTGTACCGCGTCCTGGAGAAGCACAAGGGCGGCGACACGATCACCATCACACTCGCTCGCTTCGACGGAACTGACGGATACCACGTGGTCCCGACGAAGGTGACATTGAAACTTCTCGAGGCCCCCAAGCGATGAGCCGCGCCGCGATCGTCTTCATTCTATCGGTCGCACTCTCCGCCTGCGCCGCGACGCCGACGACGAGTGAGAAGCCGAACATCCTGTTCGTCATGGTCGATGACCTCGGTCCCGAGTGGGTCTCGTGCTACGGAGCCGACGGCATCGCCACGCCTCACATCGACGCGCTGGCGAGCGGAGGCATGCGATTCACGTGCGCGTACTCGATGCCGAAGTGCACGCCCACGCGGGCGACGTTGCTGACCGGTCAATACCCTTTCCGTCACGGATGGGTCAATCACTGGGACGTGCCGCGCTGGGGCGCAGGATGTCACTTCGATCCGAAGCACAACACGACGTTTGCTCGGGTGTTGAGGGACGCCGGCTACACGACGGCGATCGCGGGCAAGTGGCAGATCAACGACTTTCGCGTGCAACCCGACATCCTCCGTCAACTCGGCTTCGACGACTGGTGCATGTGGACCGGGTACGAGACCGGAAACCCATCGAGCGGAAAACGGTACTGGGATCCCTACATCCACACCCGCGAAGGCAGCCGCGCCTACTCGAAGGAATTCGGGCCCACGGTGTTCACGGACTTCCTGATCGGGTTCATGCGGAAGAACCGGGATCGCCCGATGATGATGTACTTCCCCATGGCGCTGACACACGGACCGCTCGTCTCGACACCATTGGAGCCGGACGTCACCACCAAGATGGACAAGCACCGCGCGATGGTGCGATACGTCGACCATTGCGTTGGCCGACTGGTCGCGTCGATCGACGAACTCGGCCTGCGACGCAAGACGATCATCATCTTCACCACGGACAATGGCACGTCGCGGGGTATCCGCGGGCAGATCGCCGGGCGGGAGGTGCGCGGCGGAAAGGGTCGGATCAGTGAGACTGGGTGTTGGGAACCGTTCATCGTGAACGCCCCTGGGATCACGCCCGCCGGCGTCGTGACCGATGCGCTGACGGACTTCACCGACGTTCTCCCGACGATGTTGGAACTTGGAGGTGCCGAGTTGCCAACGGGGCTCATCATCGACGGCCATTCGATCGCGAAGGTCATCCGCGGTGAAGCGAGCGACTCGGACCGGAAGTGGATCATGGCGATGGGCGGCGGCGTGGCCAGGCAACGCGACGGTCGAGTCGTCCCCGCGAAGAGCTACGCCGACCGGGCCGTGCGCGACAAACGCCACAAGCTGTGGGTCGTCGAAGGCAAGCCCGCCCAACTCTACGACCTCGCGACCGATCCCGGCGAAACGAACGACGTGTTCGCCAGCACCGCCCCCCGCCACGTCGCGGCACGCAAGAAACTCGAAGCCGTCTTCGCGACGTTCCCCGCGAAGGACGCGAGCCCCCGCTACGACCCCACGCCCCCACAAGTCTGGGACCGCAAATCCAGACACCGCTGAATCAGATTCCGGCGGCCTTGAGGCGGGCTTCGACGACCTGGAGATCGGGATCGAAGCCGCGGAGTTGGATGTGCGTGGCGGTCTCGGTGTCGAGGGCGGACTCGGGGACGAGGCCGACGAGCTCGCTCTCTTCGATTTCGACACCGGCTTCGCTCGCTTTCTCGGCGACCTCGTCGAACACGCGCCGGATCGAAGTGACGCTGTAGTCCAGCAGGTTCATGCTGACCTGCGCGACGTTTCGATCATCGAGGAAGAAGCCCATGGCCTGGACCCGGGGAAGGCCACCATCGCGCTCTCGCACCAGCTTGCTGATCGCCTTCGCCACCGCCACGTCCGCGGTCTTCAGATTGATGTTGTAGGCGATCAGGAACGTGCGCGCGCCCACGCCAACAGCGCCCGCGGTCGGGTGCAGCTGATCCGGCCCGAAGTCAGGCTTGTAGTCGGGATCGGAACCGACGAGATCCTTCAGACCTTCGAACTGCTTGTTGCGCACGTTCCCCAGGATCCGCCGATCCTCACGCTGCGCCGCTTTCGCGTACAGGAACACCGGCACCTCGAGCTCCGTCCCGATGCGCTCGCCGACCCGCTTCGCGGTCGCGATGGCGAGATCCATGTCCGCGCCGCCCAAAGGCACGAACGGGCACACGTCCATCGCACCCATCCGCCGGTGTTCTCCCACGTGCTGATTGAGGTCGATCAATCCGATCGCTTTCGCGAGCCCCCCGAACGCCGCGTCGCCCACCGCTTCCGGCTCGCCGGCCAGCGTGATCACGCAGCGGTTGTGGGCCCCGTCGAGCTCGTGGGCCAGACAACTCACGCCCGTGACCGACGTCATCGCGGCAACGAGTTGGTCGACGACGGCGGCATTCTTGCCGTCCGAGAAATTGGGAACGCACTCGAGCAAAGGCTGCATCGGTGTAGCAGAACAGATCCCTATCAGGAATCCAGCTCGGGCACCGAGAGTTCGTGCGTGTTGACCACGACCGGCTCGCCGTCCTTGATCGTCATCACGACGCGGCTCCCGCCCATCTGATAACCCAGCGCCCGGTAGCTCGGCAGGTCCAACACGACCATGTCCGCCCTCTTGCCCACGTGCAGCGACCCTACCTCGGCGTCGAGATGCAGCGAGGCCGCAGGATTGATCGTCGCCGCGTGGATGCACTCCTCCGGCGTCATGTGCAGCAGGATGCAACCGAGGGTGATGATCAACGGCATCGATTGGGTGTAGCAACTCCCTGGATTGAAGTCCGTGGCGAGCGCGACCGCACACCCGGCGTCGATCATGCGTCGCGCCGGCGCGTGGCTCGTCTTGCCGAGGAAGAACGTCGTCCCTGGAAGAAGGACCGCGGTAGTGTCCGATGCCGCCAGGACATCGACACCCTGCAGCGACACCCGACCGAGGTGATCCGCCGAATCGGCACCGACCTCCACCGCCAGTTCAGCACCCGCCATCGGGAGGATCTCGTCGATGTGCATGCGCAACCGCATGCCACGTTCCTTCGCCGCGAGCATGATCCGGGACGACTGGTCGCGATCGAACACCTTCGGCTCGGCGAACACGTCGCAGGACTCGCACAGCCCGTGGACCGCGGGGAGCATCTCTTCGATCACAAGCTGCACGTACGCCTCGCGCACCTCCGGCGACTCGCGGTACCCCTCGGGGAACTCGTGGGCGCCGAGGAACGTCCGGCTGCCCGTGATCGCGTGTTCCGCGAGCACGTCGGTCAGTACCTGCAGGCTCTTCACCTCCGACTCCGTGGTCAACCCGTACCCACTCTTGGCCTCGATCGTCGTCGTGCCGATCTCGAGGAAGCGATCGAGGTTCTCGACGACGATCTCCGTGAGTTGATCGACGCTCGCTTCGCGCGTCTTTCGACTGGAATTGAGGATCCCCCCACCCGCCGCCGCGATCTCCATGTAGTCAGCGCCCGCGCACCGCATATGGAACTCGTCCTCGCGCGTCGCCGCGAAGACCGGATGGGTGTGGCAATCCACGAACCCGGGTAGCACGACGTAGTCGGTGAGATCGATCTCCGGCACGTCGGCATGACGCGGCTTCAAGTCGGACGTCTTCCCGATTTCCAGCACGCGCCCATCCAACACCGCGACGGCGCCGTCCTCGATCACGCCGACGTCCGCGAGATCCGCGCCGCGCCGCGCACCCGCCGCCGGTCCGTTTCCGAGGGTCACGAGTTCTCGGCAGTGCGTGTAGAGTCGGTCCGCGCTCGTCATCGCGGACCAAGACTACGCACCGCTGTCTGCAGCGCCAGCTTCGCGTAATTACGATGCAGCCGACACGGCCAGGCGACTCGCTATCTGCTTGGCGATGCGGCGACGTGCCCGGAAGACGACCATCTTCAACGCCTCGGGACGGATCCCGACGACCTTGGCGAGCTCGGCGTAGCGCAGTCCCCTCACTTCCACCATGTGCAGGACGAATCGTTCCCGCTCGGAGAGGCCCCGGTATGCCCGCAAGTACATCGCGAGGAAGAGCGCGAAGGTCCGGCTCGCCTCCCGGCACTGCTCGATCAGGATGGCCTGTTCGCTCGGTCCCCGCAGCGGCACGTCAGCCTCCTGCGCGAGGATTTCGATCGGCTTGAAACACACATCGGGACCACTGCGGGCCTTGCGAAGGTAGCGACGGACCGAATTGTCCACGATCGTCGTCGACCAGGCGCGGAAGGCGCCCGGGCGGCTGGCGTCGAACCGATCCGGGTAGCGGTAGATGTTGATGAACACGTCCTGCAGCAATTCCTGCGGATCCACGGCGGGTTCGAGGAAGCGCGACCGGGAGTTCACGCGCGCCAGCAACTGATCGCGGGTCAACTCGACGAGCGTGTCGAAGACCTCGCGGGACCGCGTACAGCGGAACACGTCCATGAGCGCGGTGGCCGTGGCATCGGGACTCTCTGAAATGTCAGGATTGCCCCCCTTCAGCAGGACCAGCGCGTGGCCCCTGGCTGTCTCGGATCGGCGGGGATGGGTGTCTGGTATGCGGGTGAGGGGTGTCGTGGCAAGCGCGGTCATGTCGCGTGGCCAAAAGCGAAATCCGGGCCACTCCCTCCGGATTCTCCGACGGCGGGAGCAATCGTCATGTAAACCACTAATTCAAACGTATTTAGACCCTCAAATCGCCTGTGAACCCACCGTGGCACCGACCGCCGGGCGGGCTTCGATGTGACAAAGCGAACAGCACTTGAGCGATTTGCTGCGCAGCGCCGATCTCAAGTCAGGGCATGGACGAACTTTCGAGGGTGACTCAGAACTCGGGCGCTGCGGAACCACGACTCTGCAAAGTGGGATTGGACTCCGTCTTGGCGATCCGAGACATCAGACGGCGCGTGGTCGGAGCCCTCCAGGACTCGTCCGCGGAGAAGACCTCGCTGCGCGACCTCCTCGACCTCGACCCCCTGACCGTGCTGCGATTGCTGCGCATGGCGCGTGCTCCCGTGAACAACATCACGGAAGACATCATTTCGGTCGACGACCTGATCAAGTGCCTCGGTTCCATCCTCGTCAAGCGCGCCCTGGAGGTGCGGGTCACCGAGGTCGAAGGTTCCGAAGACGTACGCCTGCTGTGGATGCACACCCTCGCCGTCGCCCACGCGGCCGCAGCACTCGCCGAGGTGAGCAACTGCATCGACCCGGACGCCGCGTACTTCCAGGGCCAGCTCTTGCACCTCAACGACTGGGTGCACATTCTCGCCGGTCCGTCCCCGGAGAACTCGGCGTTGTCCGAGAACCTCTGGCGACCGGGTAACTGGACGCCACGGGTCGCCCTCCTGTCCCGAGCAGACCGGCGGAAGCTCGCATTCGACGCGGCTGGCGTCACGCCGATCGAGGACGCGGAGAAGCTGATCTGCAAGGCCGAGCTTCTGGCCGACCTCGCGGGATTCTGGCACCCGGGAGCCGGCGGGCCCGAAGAGGAAGAGCTCCTGCTCGAGCGGGCCAGCAAGGAAGACCTCATCGCCGCACAGAACCTCCGCAGCCGGATCCGCCAGATCCTGTCCCGGTTGAACCTCTACGGCACGGGTCACGTCCCGCGGGACCTCGCCGTCGATCCAAACGAGACCCTGACCTTCTTCGGATGGAAGCGGGAGAAGAGCCGCCTCGCCGACGTGATCACGTTCCTCCAACACTGCAACTCGACGTTCCGCTACCGCGGGAACATCACCGCGACGACTGCGGCGTCCCTGCGATTCCTGGACTACGAGCGCGCGTTCCTCGCCGTCTGGAGCCCGGACCAACGGTGCTGCTGGATCCGCGCGAAGTCAGACATGTCGCCACGCCCCTTGGAGCCCCTGCGGGCGAATCCCTCGGAGCGCGAGATCGACATCATGGAGAACTGCCTCGAGACCCACATGGCAGCCCGCATCGAGCGCGTCGCGAAGATCGAGAACGGTCTCCTGGACGCCTTGGGCGTCGACGACCTCTTGTGCGTCCCGATGAACAACAGCTTCCAGTATCCATCGTTCTTGCTGCTCGACCGCACGCTGACGCGTCGACCGGTGATCGAAGACGACGACCTCCGCGCCGCGACCGCCCTCGCGAGCACGGCGTCGATCCTCAACGAGAACCTGCTGCTCAAGAAGGTCGGCCTGCGATCGCGTCGATTCGCGCTCACCGACCCACTCACGCGCCTCTACAACCGCGGCGTCGGATTGGGAACGCTCGAACGCGAGATCTCCCGCGCCTCCCGCACCGGCGCGCCGTTGACCCTGTTGATGCTGGACCTCGATGAGTTCAAGAAACTCAACGACAGCTTCGGCCACGTGAAGGGCGACTCCGCCCTGCGTCTCTGCGCCGACGTCATGCGCAAGGCCCTGCGCAAGCAGGACACCATCTGCCGCTACGGCGGCGAAGAGTTCATGGTCGTGCTCCCCGAGACGACCATCGAGCGCGCGTCCATCATCGCGACCCGGTTGTTCACTGCGGTCGAGTCTGCGGGAGTCTCACAGGGGTTGCCCCTCACCGTCTCCGTCGGGCTCACCCAGGTCCTGACCGACCGCGACACGGTGGAATCGGTGCTGACCCGCGCCGACCGGGCGCTGTACGCCAGCAAGTCCCGCGGTCGGAACCGCTTTTCGGTCGATAGTGTCAAGTGAGCGGCCCCGAAAAGCCCTGACCCCGGAACGCCAACCATGGAACCCGCGTCCTCCAACACTCCGCGCGCCTCGCGTGTGCGATCCGCGACCGACGTCGCCACTCGGGCGTCCCGTTGGCCAGGCTCGGTGGCGCGGTCGCAGGGGGTTCAGTATGCTCGCAGACCTCGTGCTAGACCCTGAATGCTGTCCAGCCAGGGGAGGCCGCCAACGATGATGGCTACCTCCCTGATCTACATCGCCAGCCTGATCGACGAACCCATGATGGGCGAAATGCAACCGCTCACGATGGCTCTCGGCTGCATCTTGCTCCTCATCGCTGCTCTGAGCGCGACCACGAGCGCCGCGCTTCTGGTGCTCTCCCCCACCAAGCTGCAGAAGATGGACGCGGACAGAGCTGACAACATGCTCGGGTTCTTGCGGGCGCACGACCTCGAGTGCCGCATCCTCGCGCGGCTCCTGACAGTGGGCGGCGCGACGGGGTGCATCCTGATGACCAGCGACAGCGTGCCCGGCCTGCTCGGGCGCGTGCTGTTCGTCAGCGTGTGCGTGGTCCTGGTGTTCGTCGTCGTCGTCCTGCCAGCGGCCATCGCCAAGCGTGGTCCCGAGCGCATAGTCATGCGCATGTTGCCCTGGATGCGACCACTACACATCGTGCTGCGCTACCCACTGATTGTGCCCCTGATACGCGTGAGCCGACCGGTGCTGCGCGCGCTCAAGATGCCGGACGCTCCCCCGACTGGTCCCGAGAAGATCGCGGAGGAGATCCTCGCGGCGGTCTCGGATTCTGCCGGAAGCGGCAAGCTCGCCGAGGACGAAAAGGCGTGGATCGGCAACATCGTCGAGTTGAATGACCTGCACGCATCCGAGGTGATGATGCCGCGCACGGACATCCACGCCCTGGAAGCCGGGACGCCTCTCACCGAAGCCATCCGCATCGCGGTCGAGAAGGGCCACTCCCGATTCCCCGTGTACAACGAGACGATCGACAACGTCGTCGGCGTCTTCTACGCCAAGGATGTCCTCAGCCGATTCGCAAAGCAGATGGATGTCTCCTCCATCGCGGTTGGCGAGTTGATCCGCCACCCCCTGTTCGCTCCGGAGAGCATGCGCATCAGCGACCTTCTCCGAGAGTTCAAGGCCAGCAAGGTTCAGATGGCGATCGTCATCGACGAATACGGTGGAACCGCCGGGCTGGTCACGATCGAGGACGTCCTGGAGGAGATCGTCGGCGAGATCGAGGACGAATTCGATCCGGAAGAGGAGGCCCCCATCACGGTGGTCGAGGACAATCAGGTCATCGAAGTCTCGGGCAAGACACGGGTCGAAGAAGCGAACGAAGCGCTCGACTCCGACCTCGTGCCCGAGCGCGAGGACTACGACACCGTCGGCGGGTTCGTGTTCGCTCACCTCGGCCAGATCCCGAAATCCGACGAACGGTTCCAGGTCGGCGGACTGGAGTATCGAATCCTCGCCGTCGACAACCGGCGGATCAGCCGCGTCCGCCTGACCGTGCTCAGCGCGCAGCCTTCCGACTCCTGATGGCGGCCCAAAACGACCGTCACGTCGCATAGTGGGGACCCGGCGAGGATTGCGCGGCATCGTCTGGAAGCGAACCGACTTCCGCGAGACGAGCCGTCTCATCACGCTCATCACGCCGGAGCACGGAAAGCTCGTCACCCTCGGCAAGGGCGCGCACCGATCGGGCAGCCAGTGCCTCGGTCGCATCGATTTCCTGAACCTGCTCGAGGTCAAGATTTCGAGCGGCAATCTCCCGGTCCTGCACCGCGTGCGTCTGTTGCGCGAACACCGGCGCTTGCGAGAGCCGATCCGCTACACCGCCGCCAGCTACCTCACCGAGATCTTCGATCCGACGTTCCTCGCCGGACGTGCTGATCCCGGGCTGTTCGACCTTCTCGCCGGCGGACTGCTCCTTCTCGAGCGGTGCCCCGAGGCGTCCATCCCGCAGGTGCTCGCCGGAATCGAGCTGAAGTACCTGGCCGAACTCGGACTGCAACCTCCGATTATCCAGTGCCGCCAGTGCGGGCAGTCCCTCGACGACGGTCCGCTCTATCCAGACGAACGCCACGGCGGAGTCTGTTGCCGACGCCACGCGAGCGGCGATGCCCGCGCCGTGCCGGCGAGCGCGCTGCGGTGGCTGAACCACTTGCGCGACAGCCCGGGTCGGACCTGGCCAGGCCTCTCGTCGGTTCCCGGCGGTGCGCGAAAACTGCTCGGTCGGTGGATCGCGGGGGCTCTGGAGCGACGACCGGACCTGCGCGAGGGCGCCTATCAATCCGGCGCTTGATCGGGAGACTGACCGGGTCGCGCGACGCATTTTTTTGCGGGGCGCTGTCCAAGCTCAGGTGCAACCGTTCTCATGGACTCCCACGTGCGCTCGATCACCATGAAGTTGCTGTTGCTCGCTTGGATTCTCGGCGGATGCCAGAGTCTGGCCAAGATCCCGAGAAGTCCCCAGGAGGCGCTCGGCCTCGCTGAAGGCCTCATCAAGACCGGCGAGAACGACGAGGCCATCGCCACCCTTGACCACTTCGGCGTCGATCCACTCTCGCTCGAAGACAAGGCGCACTGGTACCTCCTGGCGGGAACCGCGACCTACAAGGGGGGAGACTCCTGGGACGCGTTCAGCCTGATTCTCGACTTCATTCGCGAGCACCGCTTCCTGCCCAAGATCCCCGCGCTGGCGGACCTGACCTACGATATCGGCGAGACGTTGGCGGAGAGCGACGACTCGTTCTGGCCGCTCTATTCGGCGAAACAGGAAGCCAAGGGTGTGCTGCGGGAGTTCGTCAGCCTGTACGCGACGCGGCCACAGATGCCGGACGCCCTATACCGGCTGGCAGAGTTGGCGTACGCAGACGAACAGTACGAGCTCGCCCGACGGCGCTACACGCAGATCATCCAGGGTCGATACGGACGCAGCGTGTGGAACACGAAAGCCGCGTTCCGGGTAGCCATGTGCTATTTCCTCCAGTTGGAAGGACCCGAGTACGACCTCGAGGGCATGGATCTGGCGAAGGCCGAACTCACGGACTTCTTGAAGAACGAGATCGAAAACCCCGGATTCCGCAAACAGGCTCAGGTCGCGCTACGCACGGTGCGTTCCTGGCTCGCCGAAAAACAGGTCGGAATCGCCGAGTTCTACCGGATCCTGAACAACCCTGAGGGCGAGCACCAACATCTGCTTCTCGCCGTGACCCAGTACCCGCTGACTCCCGCGGCGGAGCGCGCCGGAAAGCGGCTCGAGAAAATGGCCGAAGAGGGCAAGACGCCGGACCGGGCCAAGACCAAGAAGGGAGGCGAACCGAAATGAAGCGTCGCCTGATCCTCCACGCCAGTCTCCTCGGCTGGCTGGCGACGCTGCCCGGCTGCGGCTACGCGATGGGCTTCCAGTCGGTCGCCCCGGGGATCCGGACCATCGCCGTCGAAGTCGTCGACAACCTCTCCTTCAGACAGAGGTTGGAGCGGGACCTGACCCGCTCGATCGCCCGCCAACTCAGCGAATACTCCCCGTATCGCCACGCGTCCAGATCCACGGCAGACGCCATCCTTCGGGTCGAAATCGCCGCTGTTCGCAACAGTGCACTTGTAATCGGCACCTCCCGCCCCATACAGGAAGGCGCATTCGATGCGATCACCCGGATACGCCTCATTGAGCGACGGACAGGTGAGATCCTCGTAGACACACGCCGGCGCGACGTTGCAGAATATCGCACCCTGATCGATGAAACCGAGTCCTCGGCGCGCCGGGAACTGGTTTCCGATTTGGGGCGAGCGATCGTGCTTGCCCTGGAAGGCGATTTGTGACGATCTTAGGGTAGGAAACCGCCGCGACCGGCCCTCCCCGATACAAACTGACCACCGATGGAAGAGAACAGCGGAAAGAGCCCCCAACAGCAGCCTGAAGGACAGGACAAGGACGCCCCCCGGCGACCGCGAGGCCTCGGCGGTGTGGTGCTCATCATGCTCCTCCTGCTCGCCCTTTTCGTGATGGTGTCGCAGGCTGGCCTGGAGCAGAAATACTCGATCTACGACTTCTACCGGGTGCTCTTCAACGGGGACGTCGTCAAGCTGAACTGGCAGGACGAAGGGAAGAAGGTCGCCGTGACGTTCAAGCGCAGCGACAAGGAGGACGCGCGCAGCGCGAAGATGGAGCTGTTGACCGGCAAGTTCACGGAGGACGACCGGTCCCTCATCGCCTCGCTTATCGCCCGCACGATGGACCGGGAGACGTACGACTCCGGTCTCGACAAGTTCGCGCAGGACGTGAAGTCGAACAAGATCCACGTCACAACGGCCATCTTCGTCTCGACGATCGACGCCAAGCGCGAGGACTGGGAACCGTCGGCCCACCTCGAGCCGTTCCCAAACGAGAACTTCATGACGGCCCTGATCCAAGAGGGAGACTCCGTCAAATACGTGCGCGTCATCCCTGGCACCAACGAGTCGATGAACCTGCAGGCGATGAGCGTCCTGCTGGCGTCCAAGGGCGCCAAGGTCCTGCATCGCAATCTCGCCAAGGATCCGACCGTCTTGAAGGTGAGCGAGACGAACACGGCGCTCGTGTTCTTCCTCAGCTCGGTCGGCCCGTACATCCTCGTCATCGCGATCGTCTGGTTCTTCATCTTCCGTCAGATGCGCTCGCCAGGCAGCGGCGGCGGCGTCCTGTCATTCGGTCGCAACAGAGCGACGGTCTACACGAAAGAGAACCGGACCAACGTCTCCTTCGAAGACATCGCCGGCGCGGTCGAAGCGAAGGAAGAGGTCCGCGAGGTCATCGAGTTCCTCAAGCACCCGGGCAAGTTCGCGAAGCTCGGCGGGATCATCCCTCGCGGCGTGCTCCTGGCGGGTCCTCCCGGAACCGGAAAAACGCTGATGGCGAAGGCCATCGCCGGCGAGGCCGAAGTGCCGTTCTTCAGCATCTCCGGCTCGGACTTCGTCGAGA
>CAYYAQ010000098.1:0-11306 GCA_964469555.1 uncultured candidatus Brocadiaceae bacterium
TGCTTGCTCGATGTGTTGTGGCGGGGCGGCTCGCCATCCAGCAGGCGGGTGCGCCATCCAGCCTGTGGGAACAAGAAACAACAACGGCAGCGGGTAGATTCAGTTCTGGCTACCAAAACCAGGAGCCGCCTTCTTCCACCAACGCGCCCACTTTTGCAGCGCGGTTGTTCGCTGGTTCAGCCTGGCCTTCGGGTTGAAACCGAAGTTCCTCCGGGTCAAGGCCCGCAGAATCACCACCGCTCGCGTCCGGGCTTGCAAATTCTCGCTCTGCAACAGGAGCAGCAGGATCGAGATCGCCGAGGCCCCCTTGTAGGTCGACAACATCTTGGGAAGCCGCGCATACAAAACCGGTTGTGCCGTTTCCAACTGGGTCACGAATCCCACCAGCCCATGCTGCTCGAGCGGAGCGAGACCCTGCAGGGTGGCCAGGTAGCCCTCAGAATCCGCCGGCAGCAGTTTCTCGAGCAATTTGTGCAGCTCCGAACGCCGTCCGAGTGCCGCGAGTGCCTTGCTCAATTCTCCTTTCACCCAACCGTCCCTCTCGACGGCGAGCCGCGCGCTGACCCCCTTGATCGCGTCCGCGTCCCCCAGACGCCCCAGCCACGCCGCACAATGTGCACGAACATTGCGGTGCCGGCTACCGAGATGCTGGATCAGCACTTTGGCGCTGGATCTCGAACTGACCTGGGCGAAAGCTTCGATCGCGTGCACAACGACCGTCGCATCTGGGTTGCTCAGCAAGTCGACCAGGATCGGCACGTGCCGTTGCTCGACGATATCGACCAGCATTCGGGCAAGTTCGTGGCGCATCGCCGGCTTGTCCTTGCCACTCTTCAGCAGCCTGGCGATCGGAGAGACCAACGATGATCCGAACAAGTCGAGCATGCGACGCGAAGCAACCTTCAGCCGCCGTGGGTCCTTCTCCGTGCGCAAGGCTTCAAAGTAGACCCTGGCATGCTTGTCGATGTCACCGGTAAACGGGTGGGTGCGCACCTTCAACGCCCGATCGTACCGGTAGTAGGTGGTCAACATCAGGATGCCCAGAGCGGTCTGGTAGATACATCCACCGTAGTTCGCCCACGGCCCGTGCGGGGGCCAGGATCCACGCAGGTGTCCCGATGAGACCTGTGCATCGAGCACCACCGGCTTGAGGGCCGCGTTCCACTGCTTCCAAAACGGGTCGCCGAGCTGAAACAGGGCCAGGGTTGCGTAGTACCAGTAGTAGAAATCCACCCGCCGAGCGTGCGGGAGGTGCTCCATCATGCGGAACGCTGGTAGCACCAACCGCGAATCATTCACCGGAGCCCCAAGGAACAAGCGCCCGGTCATCGCCACCGCCGTCAAGCGCATCTCTGTGGTGCCACGGTCCCCGGGACTCGTGTAGCCAACCTGGTAATACGGGCTGGCAGTCACCCGGTCCAAAAACCGCTGCGCAGGACGGAATCCGGAGACTTGAATCTCCGCCTTGTAGGCCGAGTTCAGCGCCATGATCACCCACCCCGTTACCGAAGTGTCGCCGGGGTCGTTGGCTCCGTAGCGCCAACCGCCGGTATCCCGGTGCTGGGCGTAGACGAGAAAGTCGACGGCCAGCTGGGCTGTCGCTCCAATCGCCGGATCCGCGGAATACGAGTAGAGTTCGCACAGGGCCTGGGTGCCGAGCGCATGGTTGTACATGTAGTGACTACTGGTGGTTTCAAACTTGCCGTAGTCCACCACCCTGCTCAGCAAGAAGCGGGTGCCCTTGCGCACGACGTCCTGATACTCGCCCTGCACGGTCGTGTAGCCGGCGCTGCTGAACGCCAACAGACACAGGCCCGTCATTCCAACTTCCCACTCCGCGGTGCCGCGGCCTGGATTGCCAACAAAGCCGGGCAACTGCATTCCGAACGAGCGGGCGCGCCACGCACCATCGGTATCCTGGATCTTGGCCAGGAACTTCAATCCATTCTCCACGGCCTTTTCGGTACGCGAATCGCCGCCGAACTTCTTGGCCATGCGGAGACGATCCCGCCGTGTGAGCATGGCACGAGGAGAGTTCAGGCTCGGCCCATCGCCAACCCGGCCGGCAATACGAGCAGTGGCCGGCGGAAGGGCGTCGGCACGTTTTCGGAACCGCCACTGCGCCACATCTTCCCAGTGCTTGTAGACGGCATTGACCATCTCGACCAGTCGCTCACCACGGAGTGCAGCGCCGTACGGGATGTCCGCCGACAAGTGTGGCTTGACGATCTCCCAGGCCTGCATCCGGAGATGCAATCCGCGACCCAGTCGCAGGGCTTCGATAGCCGCCGACACCGCGGCAATCTGCAGCGCCCGCCAGGTAGTCCCGACCTCGGCCGAGACCAACAGGCTGAGGCATACCGGAAACGCCGGATGATCGGTGTGCTGTGGCGTCCGGGTGATCGGAAACGCCACCCGCGCGAGAATCGGCAAGATGCGGGGAACTTCCGCGGCAACCGCCTGACGAGCCGCCCCGAGCAGGGCATCGTCAGGCTTGACTCCCGGCTTGCCAGCGATCTTGACAAGATCCCGGACCAGCGCCTCAAGCCGTGCCCGCTCGGATGGAGGCAGGTCCTTGTGCAGACTCCGCCAGGTCCAGTCCGTACCGCCTGCCACCATGGTCCACATCCCATGGTTATCCACTGCGCCGATGCCGAGATGCGGGCCACCACTGATCAAGTTGCGGTGGTGTCCGGGCGAGTGATACCAGCCCTCGAACGCAGCCTTACCCGACACCCGCCCAGCCAGGCAGTTTTCGCCAACGCCACCGTTGTAGCCTTCGAGACGGGCACGGTCGCTGGGACCACGGTTGCGGGCCACCGGTGAGATATGACCGAAGTACCCCATGTCCACCATCTCACGGCTGTGTTTCTTCGCACAGACGTTCAAGCGTTCTTCGAGTTCAAAGGGCCGTAGGCCCAAGGTCCGCCGGTATGCGTTGGTAACCTCGACGAACTCGAGTTCGGCAAAATCGAGGCTGACCGCAACCCGCTCGTTGTATTGCTCGATCACGTCGGAGAACACCTCGTCGAGCAGGACAACCTCCCACTTGGTCAACCGCTTGCGGTGCCGGAGGATGTCACTGCCTCGACTCAGGGTGTCGAGAAGATGCCCCGACCGAAACTTGACCAGCAGCCAGAGGCTGTCTTCAAGACCGGAAAGATGTCGGCCAGGTAAGAGGTGTACGGTGGTCACCGTGCTGCCTGGAGCAGGTCGGACAGACCCGACCGCAAGAGGCTTCTTGCGCGTCACCTTCAAGAATCGGTCGATCAACACGAGAGCACTCTCTCGCCGCCGTAAGCGCTCGTGCAGGTCGTAGGCCTGCGCCTTGCTGACTCGACGCAATTCGACCATGTCCCGGTCGAGCACCGTGCGGTATTCCCGGTACATGCTGGCGAGTTTCTGCCGATAGGCATTCACCTGGCCCTGTTCGAGTTTGGTGTAACGGCGAATCAACGCCAGGGCCGCGGCCTGGTCCTTGCGCATGCCATCGCGCTTCGCGATCAACTCCGTCCGGCGCTTGGGGGACCTGGAGTAGCTCGACAGCCAGGACCGTACCTCCGCGTACTCGTTCTCCAGTCCCTTGCGGATCTGCTGTGCGGACTGCCGTAGGACTGATTCACCAACACCCTTGCCAAGACCGTCGAATAGCGTGCGATTGGATCGTTCGACCTGCAGCGGAAAGGGCGGGGCCAGGCCATCGAGTTGCACCGCATCGACTGCATGAAGAGCGTCGTCGATTGCGCGCGCGCGGTCCCGCTCCGCCAGGGCCAACCACGCGCCCCGATACCGGTAGTAGCCGCCGCGCGGGACCGCTTGTCGACGGACCCGGGCTAGCAGCACATCGGTTTGCTTCTTGGTCCCCGGATCCAGGTCCCGCGCACGACCCAGCGCCGCTTCGCCGCTAGCCTTCGAACCCCAGTGGAACGCCAACTCCGCCAGCACCAACTCCTCCGCAGCGGTCTTCTCGATCGCGACGAGCTTCTCGAGCAGGTACTTGGGCTTGCGACCAACCAGGCTGGTGAGTGGTGCTACCCGCTGCAGCAGACCGGCCTCCAGCCGCACCCGCGCGAGATCCCGGGCCACCAGCGTCTTGACCTTGGCCTGATCCGTCGCTTCCAGGCGCGCCGCCAGCAACTTCAGCAGTTCGCCATGGCGAACCTCCCGGCGAAGCTGGCCCACATCGACTGCCGCCTGTCCGACAAGGCAGGAACCGGTCAGCGCCATCAGCACAACGCCATAGGCATGCAGCATGCCCCTATCATGCCCCACAGACCGGGCATAGGCCAAGGCACCAGGCACACCACGAGGCTACCGAGAACCGATCACCCCCCTATCGCAGGTCGATCTGACCCCCAGGGTACGGCCAAGAAACAGATGGGGGGTCAACTCCACCCCCCAACACAGCCTCCCAGGACACCTCTTCGACATGGGCCCAAAAGTAGTCCCACAGAATGCGCGTAACTGACAAGTCTCAACCGCCATCGGGGGTCGCATCTGGTTTGCAGGGGTCGAATCAGCCAGCCAGATTCCCATAGCGAAACCCTTACCCTCCGTAGCCCCCTCGGCCCCACTGTGGGGGCCACCAGCCACGTCGGTTGGCTGAGACTGGCTCAAAACCGCGACACGGTAGCGTGCTCCTGGTTGCTCCATCATCAGGAACTCCTACCGTGACCGACATGTACGGAAAGAGAGTCGGAGGAGTCTCGCTGCTGCTGATTGGAGCCGCGTGTGTCACGCCGAATCGCCAAGACACGGTCTAGCTGGGAGGAGATCAGGCCGACGTCAGTCCGATTTTGCAGCAGCCAACCGGCCGCTTTTTGAAACGCAAGGTCGCAATCGCGCGCTTCACGAAAGAGACGCGACATGGCAAGAGCGTATTCCTCGACAAGGATGGGGATACGATCGGCAAACAGGCTTCCGACGTACTATCAGCCAGATTGACTGCGAGTGGAAAGTTCGTGCTGCTCGAGCGCCGCGACCACGACAAGCTCGTTGCAGAAGCGGAGCGTTCGGGGTTCAAATCCGAACTCGTCGGTGCGGATTATCTGATCTTGGGCTCGGTGACGGAATTCGGTCGCGCGACGACGAGTGAGACTGGGGTGTTCAGCAAGACCAAGCGGCAGCGCGCCTACGCCAAGGTGAGTCTTCGATTGATCGATGTCATAACGGGCGTCTACTTGGCGGCATCGCGTGCGACCCCAAGGCCACGATCAGGGACGGCGCGATCTCCTTCGCCCGCGGGACGTCGTGGCGCACCAAGGACTGGGCCTTCATGCGCTACAACGTCGGCTGCGGCGGGCAGCCCCTCGGTCAAACACACGTGCATTTGGCAACACGGCCCTCGCTATAGCGGCTTCCCCGGCGAACAATTCAGCATCCATGCAAAGGCCACTCTGCCATCTACTTCTCACTCTGCTGCTCGGCTGTTTCGTCGGTGCAGCGCCAGCGGCTCAGCCGCCGAATGTGGTGCTGATCATTTCGGATGACCAGGCCTGGACGGACTACGGCTTCATGGGTCACAAACACATCAAGACGCCGCATCTGGATCGCCTTGCCAAACGAAGCCTGGTGTTCCCGCGCGGCTACGTCACGGCACCGTTATGCCGTCCTTCGCTCGCCTCGATCGCGTCGGGGCTCCATCTGCATCAGCACGGCATGACCGGCAATGATGTGTCGCCCGCGCGGGGCCTCGCTCGCGAGCAGGAAGGTCGGGCGCAGATCGATGCGTTCAACCAGCGGCCGAGTCTGGTCTCTCTGCTCGTCGGGAGCGGGTATCTGGCGTTTCAATCGGGCAAGTGGTGGGAAGGGTCCTGGAAGAGCGGGCATTTCACCGGCGGCATGACGCACGGCATCGCAGGCAAGGGCGGGCGACACGGCGACGAGGGGCTGAAGATCGGCCGCAAGGGGCTCGCGCCGATCACCGACTTCATCGACCGGGCGACCGAGCGGAAGCAGCCGTTCTTCGTCTGGTACGCACCCTTTCTGCCACACACGCCACACAATCCTCCGCAACGCCTGCTCGCGCGACACCGGCGGCCCGACCGCCCCAACGACGAGGCCAGGTACTTTGCGATGTGCGAGTGGTTCGATGAAACGTGCGGCGAGTTGATCGGGCACCTGGAGAAGCGGGGTCTGACCGACAACACGATCATCGTCTACATCTGCGACAACGGTTGGCGGCCACGAAGCCGCTCCGACGTGCCTGTGCCAGAGGATTGGCGATTCGCGTTTTCGCCCCGCTCGAAAGGGTCGCCCTACGAGAACGGGATTCGGACACCGATCATGTTCTCCTCACCTGGAACGATCCCGGCGAGCAGGAGCAGTGATCTGGCGAGCAGCATCGATCTGCTGCCGACGATCGTGAAGGCGTGCGGCATCGAGGTGCCAAACCAGCTGCCCGGCATCAACCTGCTGGATCAGGCGGCGCGGGAGAAGCGCAAGCAGATCTATGGCGCCGCGCATTCGATCCACAACATGGTAGTGGGCGACCCCGCGGCAACGCGCCAATACCGCTGGGTGATCACGCGCCGCTTCAAGTACCTGAAACGGGATCACGGCACGGACACAACACACTACAAGCTCGTGCACGAGTGGGATCAGACACCCGACCAGCTGTACGACCTGCAGGCAGACCCAGGAGAGAGGAAGAACGTCCTCAACAGCCAGCTCAAGGTGGCGAAACGGCTGCGTCGGGCCTTGGATGACTGGAATAAGTAGATTGGCGGTGCCGGTGCTTGCTCAACGCTGCGAGACGTGGCGGATTCGATCCACGCAGCGCGACCGTACCGGTGGTGGAGTCCGCCAAGGTGTGGGGGTGATCCACACTGGGATTCCTACCGCAACGGGGTCCCGGCGTCCGCGCAGACGTGCTTGCTGTCCGGATTCGTTGCCGCCTGTATGATCGGCACGCATGTGCCGTGCCCTCGCCTTCGTGATCTTGTTGTGGGGTTCTGGCGCGTTGTTCGCACAGGGTCCGTACGTCAGGTGTGACTTCGCGAATACTCCCCGTGCCCGGGCCGGAGAGCGCGACCTCACACTGAAATCGCATCATGTCCCCGGCAGCAACTCGGACGAGGCCAGTTTCCCGGACGACGACAGTCGCATCGACATAGGGCCGGACCCCGCGCTGGGGCTCGGCTCGAACGACAGCTTCGCGGTTCGGGTGCGCATCCGCACCGACGGTGCTTCGTTCTGCACACCGCTGATGTGCCGCGAGGGCAACGCCGTCAACTACAGTTTCGTCATCGGGCGGCGGCCGGGGACCATCTCGTTCGAGATCTGGACGTGGGCGCGGGATCGCGCGATCAGCACGAAGCGCATCGACGACGGAAAGTGGCACGAAGTGGTCGGGGCGTACGACTCGAAATCGCGAAGCATGGGCATCCTGATCGACGGCGTTGTGCAGTCGGTCGTGAGGGTCGGCGAGGAATACCGGCCGAGCGCGAAGCCCATGCTGCGGCTCGGCAACAATATCGGCGCGCACCAGCCGTTCGCGGGTTCGATCGGCGGTGTCGGGATCGATCGCGGAGTCCCGAAGGCGCTCGAGGAAGCGATTGCCGTTCTCGGCCGGTTCACTGCCTTGCGCCCGGGTGAGGCGGACGCGATGTTCGAGAAGTGGTTGGTGCGGATGCGCGCGCCGCGGCCGCCGGTCGCGGACAGTCGCGAAGACTGGGCCGCCAAGGCCGCGGCGACACGCACACGGTTGCAGTACGCGTTGGGGCTTCTCCCACCGCCCTACACGCCGAAGGACTTTCATGCGAGTAGCGCGACGGACTTCGCCACCTATCGACCGACCCTGCCCCTGGCTATCCGGCGCGGCGGCACGCTCGGGCGCGCGGGCTACGGCGTGACACGCATCTACTGGCAGACGGTACGCGGATACTTCGCGAGTGGGTACCTCTACGAGCCGTCCGGTTCCAAAGCGAAGCGAAGCCTCCCTGCCGTGCTCTGTCCGCACGGGCATTTCCGGGACGGTGCGCGACACCCGGTGATCCAGTCCCGGTGCATCACGCTGGCACGCAACGGCTACGTGGTGCTCGCCGTGGACTCGGTGCACCTGACCGACGACCCGATCGGCCTGTCGCCGCTCAGCCTGATGACGTGGAACAACCTCCGCGGGCTCGAAGTCCTGCGCGGGTTGGAGCAGGTCGACCCGGCGCGCATCGGTTGCACTGGAGCGTCCGGTGGAGGACAGCAGACGTTCTACCTGACGGGCTTGCGAACCGGGCTCGCCGCGGTCGTGCCGGCGGTGATGGTCTGCTACTTCGAAGAGATCCTCCTGTCGAGCGGTGTCCACTGTCGCTGCAACTTCACGCCCGGTGTGATGCAGTTCGCGGACGAACCGCTGTTGTCCGCGTGCTTCGCCCCCAAGCCGCAGCTGTTCCTCTCGGTGACTGGAGACTGGACGAAGAACTTCCCGAAGAAGGGCTTTCCCGAAGTGCGCTCTATCTATGAGCGCTTCGATGCGCGGAGTGTCGTCGCCAGCCGCCAGTGGGACATGGGCCACGACTACAACCGTGACATGCGGAACGCGATGTACGCGTTCTTCGGCCGTCATCTGAAAGGTCAGGAATCGCCGCCGGCGGAACTCGAGCCGAAGGGAGTCCGGACCGAGAATCGCAACACACTCATCGCACTGGACCGCCGCGACGTGCCGCGGGATCTCGACGCCGTGAAGCGAGAGTTTCGGGAGCGGTTGAGGGCCCGACGCGACAACGCCTCGGTCTTCACCGCGTTGCACCTTCGGTTTGGCGGCCGGCTCCGGTCCGCGAGGACGGAGGCGCGTGGCGAGTCGTTCAAGTGGAAGGGCGTTACGGCGCGGGCGTACCTTGTGCGGTCGAGGTCCGACATCCGGTTGCCAACGGTCGTGCTCTTCCCGGAGCAGAAGACGGATGAGGCGACGGTCGTCGTGTCACGAAGGGGCAAGGCGTCTCTCCTCCAAGCTCACGGAGCGTTTGTCCGGGAACTGCTCGAACGCGGCAAGACAGTCGTGGTTGTCGACATCAGGTACGGCGGCGAGCTCGACCGCGCGAATTCGTGGCGCGAACCCTACGGCAAGGTTTTTGGTCGCGATCCCGGAATCGTCGCGGCGGACGACATCGCGCACGCACTGCGCGCAGTGTCAGGCTTGCTGGAGCTGAAACCGACAGCGCTGTCCCTCGTTGCCTTTGGTGAATTCGGTGCGTCGGCTCTCTACGCGATGGCGATCCACGGCGGTTGCGGCACTCTCGTCATTCCGGACCTGGGCCCGACCTACGAGTCGGTCGATCGCCAGCCGAAGATCGCCGGCATCCTGCGTGTCGGCGACCTTCCCGCCGCCGCAGCGCTGCTGCCGAAGACGGTGCGCCTCGTCGCGGGTGGATGCCCCTTCCCGATCCAGTCACAGGACGTACAGGCCGCGCGGCTCGATCTCGAGAGGATCATCGACGCGCTCACAAGGTGAACTCCCGATGCCGGATCCGAGACTCGCGCGGCTACTTGTCTGACCGCTCGGCACCGAAGCCGAGCACTCGGCCATCCTCGAGGGAGACGATGCATCGACCGTCGCGATCGATGGCGAGACCCCACCGCACGGGCTTGTTGGGTAGCGGGTGGGTCCAAAGGCTCTTCCCGTCGACCAGGTCGACGGCAGCGATTCCGCTCTCTCTGGCCAGGACCACGGCGTTCTGACCAACCGCGATCGCCATTGTTGAAGCGGAGTCCTGGGACCAGAGCGATTCGTCGTCAGGGATCTTGAACTCGCCCCCTTTGTAGGTGAACCGAGAATCCGAAGGGGTAGGCAGCAGCGAGGCTCCCGATAACGATGACGCCGTCGTGCTGGTCGGCGGTGATCTCCGCGGTCAGCTGTCGAAGGACCTCTGTCGAAGAGAGCGTCGTGGTTGTGCGACGACGGTTTGCAGATACGTCACGGAAACACGAGCCTGGGCCTCGAAGGGTACTCCCGTGATTCATGCAAGTCGAGAAACACTCCCCGGGATCGGCCCAGGTCTTCTCGGAGCCGCCGGCGCCGGTGATGCCAATCGAGACGGCTTCGATGATTTCAGGGAGGACCGTGTATCTGACGCTTGTTGCGGAGATTCCGTCGAGGAGGTTCGGCTCCGAAAGTCGCTGGACCAGTACACCCCCCTCTGGGTGCGGACGAAGGCTCGACGATCCGTGGGCGGGTCGAATCCAGCCCTGGCCTCTCGGCGACTTCAACTCGGAGAACCGGGCCCGCGGTCGAGCACCTTGCGAACCATCCGGATCAGCTCGCACGACGTCATGGGCTTGGCGATGAAGTTGGCGTCCACGTCGAGGGGCTCGGCATTATCTTGTTCTTCCGCCGGGTAGCCGGACATGAAGAGAACCCGGGTATCCGGTCGGTCTTCCCGGACTCGCGCAGCCAGTTCCCGGCCACTCATCTCAGGCATGACCATGTCGGTGAGCAACAGGTGGATCGTCCTCTCGCAGCTCCGGCTCATGGCCAGGGCATCCACCGGTCGTCCGGTGTCCATGACCCGGTAACCGAGACGAGACAGGGTCTCGCTCAGGAGGCGCCGGACCCGATGCTCGTCTTCCACGATGAGGATCAATTCACCGCCTCCCGCATCCTCCGGTGACGGGCTGGGGCTCGCTCTCTTGACCTCGAGTTGCGCAGACGCCACCGGGAGGAAGACCGAGAAGGATGTCCCCTCTCCCACTTCACTCTCCACATGAACCAGGCCGCCGCTCTGGGCAATCGTGCCGTACACCGCGGCCAATCCGAATCCCGTTCCCTTGCCCGAGTCCTTGGTGGTGAAGAACGGCTCGAAGATTCGGGGTAGATCCTTCGAAGCGATGCCACATCCGTCATCCTTCACCCGGAAAAGCACGTGGCCTCCCTCGGGGTCCTCCACATGGGAGGACAAACGCTCTTGCTCCAAACGCACTCGGCGCGTCTCGATTTCGATACGACCGACCCCACCAAGTGCATCTCGCGCGTTCACCACCAGATTCACCAGCACCTGCTCGAACTGGCTCACGTCCAGATTCACATTGGGCAACTCCGGGGCCAGGACCGTCGCCAGCTGAATGGTGGGCGGAACCAGGCGCTGGAGCATCTTGATGGTGTCGGAGATCAGGCCATTGAGATCCACCACCCGAGGCACCATCGGATGTTGTCGGCTGAAGGTCAGCAACTGGTGGGTCAGTTCCGCTGCCCGGTCCGCGGCCAAGCACATCTCCTTCACACATTCCGCCAGGCTTGGATCGAGTTTCTCGCTCCCATGCACGAATTCGCCGTAGCCCATGATCACCGTGAGGAGATTGTTGAAGTCATGAGCCAC
>CAYYAQ010000098.1:11316-19557 GCA_964469555.1 uncultured candidatus Brocadiaceae bacterium
GCATGCCCAGGGCCTCCATCTTCTGTGATTGGTGCTGCTGAGTTCGAGTCTCCTTGAACGCCTCCTCCGCCGTCTTCTGCACAGTGATGTCACGGGTCGCCCCGAACACGACCAGGACTCCGTCCTCGCGACGATCGACCAGCATGCGCTCTTCGAGCCACCTCACCTCCCCTTTCTTGGTGACGATGCGAAACTCGTGCTCTGAAATCCCCTCGGGGCCCAGGACTCGAGCGAGCGCAAACGAGAGATCGTCGGGATGCACCAGTTTCTGCAACCCGAGGTCGGAGAATTCCTCGGGCGCATAACCCGTCAACCGCTCAAATGATCCGGTGATCCACTCGCGACGGGAGCGACCGTCGGGGTATTCGATCCGCATCCAGCAGCAATCGGCAGTGAGTTCGGAAATCGCTCTCAAGCGACTGGCCAGGGTTTTCCAGTTGGGTGTGGATCCGGTCCCTTCCCCACCCTCAACGGTCGAGTCGTCGCCGGGTACGGTCGATGGCGGTTGACCCGCGGAAGACGGGACGTCGCCGAGCAGCCCCATGTCCTCCAGCCACCGGAGCCGTCGGCGCACCGCGTCGGCATGGTCCGGGTACCCACGGCAGATCGTCTCGACGGTCGCATTCCTCCCGGTGCGTCGCTGCCCGATGCACCGGGCGACCAGCTCGTCGATCCGATCAGATGCGTCCATGGTTACGGAGGATGATACCGCGGGTCGCACCGGACGACGAGGACGACGCGGGCGTCCGCCATGTTGCTCCCAGGGGCAGAAGGTCGATATCCCGAAATGGAAGGGCAAGAGCCTATCGCGGCTCGAGATGAGTTGGAATTGCGAGGCCAGCACTATCGGGTGCAGGAAACCCGGGGTCGGTCCCTTCGAGGGCCGTGGCGGTCGGGCAGCCACCCTCCAGGTCGACGATAGCTGACCGACACGTTCGCGTCATGTGGACCCGAAGAAGGACATCGCGAGGACTACTCGAGCGGTAGCCCGCGCACGTCATCGATGTGCTCGGCCCCCGTGGCGACCATCAGGAGACGGTCGAAGCCGAGCGCCACCCCGGCGCAGGCCGGGAGACCGGCGTCGAGAGCTGCGAGGAGCGGTTCATCGATCGGAAGGGTGGGGCGACCGCGTGCCTCTCGGTCACGGTTGGCTTGCTCGAAGCGCCGCCGTTGTTCAACCCCGTCGCCTAGTTCGTGGTAGCCGTTCGCCAGTTCGACGCCGGCGATATAGAGCTCGAAGCGTTTGGCGACGCACCTCCCATCACGATCGTTGCGCAGCTGTGCCAAGGCGGCCTGCGAAGCGGGGTAGTCGTGTACGAAGAGTGACGTGGGAGTGCCGAGGCCCGACTCGATGTGTGAGACCAGCAGCAGGTCGAGCGCGTCGTCGAGCGTCCCAGCGTCGAACGTCGCCGGAACCGGCACCGAGAGTCTCTCGCATGCGGCGCGGACTTCGGCAAGCGAAGTGTCGAACGGGTCGATCCCTACGCTCTCGACGAACACGGATCGATAGGTTCGTCTCTCGAACGGAGCGTCGCTGACAGAGGGTACCAACGCGCGCACGAACTCCTCGACCTCGCCCATCAAGGCGTGATGATCGAACCCGACGCGGTACCACTCGAGCAGGGTGAACTCTGGCGAGTGCCGCCGACCGACCTCGCCGTCTCGGAACGCATGGGCGAACTGGTAGATCGATCCCGACCCCGCCGCGAGCAGGCGCTTCATCGGACCTTCGGGAGAACAGAGCAGATGCCGATCCTGCGATCCGACGCGACATGAAATCGGATCGATCGCCGACTCGACCACCACGCCTTGCCCGAGGATCGGCGTGTCGACTTCGAGTACGTCCCGCGCCGCGAAGAACCGCCGTGCGTTGGCGAGGAGGTCGGCGCGCAGGCGCAGCATGGTCATGGCGTGTCGCCGGGCTACGACTTCGTCACACGCTCGACGTATTCACCCGTCCGCGTGTCGATACGTACGACGTCATCTAGGTTGATGAACGTCGGCACCATGATCTCCGCACCGGTGTGAAGCGTCGCCGGCTTCTGCACGTTGCCGGTCGAGTTGCCCTTCGCCCCCGGTTCGGTGTAGGTGACCTTCAGCTCGACGTGGGCCGGTGGAGTCACCGTGATAGCGCTGCCATCCCAGAAGACGACCTCGCACACCATCTCCTCGACCAGCCACTTGGCGACGTCCCCGATTTGCTCCTTCGTGAGCTCGTACTGCTCGTAGCTCTCGGGGTCCATGAAGTGGAAGTAGGTTCCGTCCTGATAGAGGTACTGAACGCTCTGCTCCGTGACATCCGCCGCTTCGATCGAGTCACCGCTGCGGTAGTTCTTGTCCAGGATCCGGCCGCTGATCAGGTTCCGGAACTTGCACTTGTAGACCGCCTGGCCCTTGCCTGGCTTCATGAACTCCATCTCGATGATCAGGTACGGCTCGCGGTCGAGCTGGACCTTGAGTCCCTTTCTGAAGTCACTGGTGCTGTACGATGCCATCGAGGCTTCCTGTCCTGCGTGTAGTCTTGCTTGAATCGCGCCTTGTGGACCCTCCATCTAGCCGCTCGACCCGATCTTCGCCAGCGGAACGTGGGACTCTGTCGCGAGAATCCGGCTCGCGGAATGGATACCGTCACGATCGAGCACATGCCGCCGCGCATCGAGACATCGACCACCCGGAATGCTGACGTTCCCGATACCCCCGACGAATGGGCGTGGCGGGAGCAGCTTCGCGACGCCGTGCGCGATCCCGACGAGCTGATCGATCTCCTGGGTCTTCCCGACGAACTTCGCGAGGGTGCCCGGAAGGCGGCGAGAGTCTTTCCCCTGGTCGTGCCGCGTCCCTACTTGGCGCGAATGCGGCGCGGCGAGCCAGACGATCCCCTCCTGCGGCAAGTCCTGCCCCTAGACGTCGAGCGGGCCGAGGCCAAGCCGGGCTACGTAGTGGATCCAGTCGGGGATCGGCTGGCGGTTCGCGAGGCCGGCCTCCTGCAGAAGTACCGCGGTCGCGCGCTCCTGATCACCGCGGGCGTCTGCGCCGTCCATTGCCGGTACTGCTTCCGCCGCCACTTTCCCTACGAGGAGAGCACGGCCAGGCTCGAAGAGGGGAGCGCCGCGCTGCGGGTCATCGAGCGGAGTCCCGAGTTGGAAGAGGTCATCTTGAGCGGTGGGGATCCGCTGATGAGAAGCGACGCCTGGCTCGGCGAGCTCGTCGCCGGGCTCGAGAAGATCCCGCACGTCCGCAGATTGCGGGTGCACACCCGCCTGCCGATCGTCATCCCTGGCCGCGTCGATTCGTTGCTTCTCGGTTGGCTGGGAAAGACCCGGTTGGCGCCGACCGTAGTGGTGCACACGAACCATCCGAACGAGATCGACGCCACCTGCGGGGACGCACTGCTGCGCCTCGTCACCGCCGGCGTGCCGGTGCTGAACCAGACGGTGCTGCTGCGGGGGGTGAACGACGACGCCGCGACGCTCGTGGAGCTGTCGCGCCGACTCCTCGATGTGCGGGTGATGCCGTACTACTTGCACCAACTCGATCCCGTCATCGGGGCAGCGCACTTCGAGGTGCCGGTCGAGCGCGGTCTCGAGCTGGTCGGGGAGATGCGCACTCGGTTGCCGGGGTTCGGAGTCCCTCGATACGTGCGTGAGGTTGAAGGGGCGGCCCACAAGATCGAACTCGCGCTGTAGTTCCTGTTCTGTGTGGGGGGGGGACGCGGATCGGATCGTCATCGACGCAAGCCGGATGCTGAAGCGAGACCTGTCGAAGGATGACGCGGTTGCGGAGGAGTCGGTAAGTTCCTGAGCGGAAACGCGTACTCGATCTCAGCCGCAACGGGAGGCAAGATCGACCTCTCGATCGATGCTGGGGCGGCCAACAGCCAGAAGAACTATCTCATCCTGGCGAGTCTCACCGGAACGATGCCCGGCGTTCCCGTGCCCGGAGGCGGTAGCGTGCTGCCGCTGGTGTGGGATGGCTTCAGCGACATTGCGCTGGGGTTGGTCAACACCGGCAACTTTGTCGGTTTTCGGGGTGTGCTCGACGCCGCGGGCAAGGGCAGTGCGCGGTTCGACACGCTGGGCACCGTGCCGAGCTCCGTTGTCGGGGAGATGGTCTACTTCGCCTCTATTCTTGTTCCGGCCTATACCGTTTCGAACGCGGTCGCTGTCGATATCCGAAAGTGATCCGCGGTCTTCCGTGATTCGGGCGCGGGAGGCAGCCGGCTCGACGTCAGGAGGTCGATGGCCGAGCCCGCTTCCGAGGGTCCGAGACCTCGTTCGGACGAGGTCTGGACGAGTTCGCGGTTTGCGCGCACGTCGGGTTCGTGTCACCGCGACGACCCGTGAGCCCCGAGAATCTCTCTGGCCGCCGGTTCCTCGGCTTGCTTGCGGCTCACGTCTGGATCGTCCCGGGGACGAAGGTCGTGGTGCCGATCTCCGAGGACGGATCCCGCGCGGCGCCGTTCTTGCTGGACAGCACGACGAAGTCGAAGGGCAGGGGTAAGGGCAAGGAAGAAGGCGACTACTCGGTCACCACCTGCTACGTGGAGAAGAACGCCCCGGCATTTGCGACCCAGCGACGCACCGTCACGACCAGTCAAGGCGGAGCGTGGCAGGTCGAGTTCGAGCCGATGGTCGCTGGCTTCACTCCGAAGTTCATCGTCGCGACCGCGGGCGCCGAGGGCAATCAAGGTGCAGGTCGGAGTCATCAACGTCGCCCGCGGCGGCACGCTCGGCCAGCATCTCCCTCGTCGTCGCCGCAGATCTCCAACATCCAGGTCTGGCGTGCCGCGTCGGCTAGCGATTCTGCTTGGCGTCCGCCTTCTTCTTGTTGTCGAAGACGCTGATTGGCAGGACCCTCTTGAGCCCATCGGCGGCTTTCTTCTTCGCCTCCTTCGCGGCCTTGCTCGCGGCGTCCTCGGCGGCCTTCTTCTTTTGCGCCGCGGCGATCGTGTCGAGAAGTTTCTTGCCCTTGATGTGCCAGCGATCGGTCGCGGGTCGTTTGCCGATCAGTTCGCGGGCCAGCTTCTCGACCTCAACGAACTTGCCCTTCTTACACAGGAGGATTCCCAAGCCGTTGATCGAACTCAGCGTGTGTGGATGACCACGCCCGAACACCCGGCGCCGTCCTTCCAGCGCCTCGCGGGAATGGGGTTCGGCCTCGCCGAGCCGGCCCTGCTTTCTGAGGAGCAAGCCCATGGTGTTGATCACGGCCAGCGTATGGGGATGACGATCGCCGAACACGCGACGAAATCCTTCGAGAGCTTCGCGAAGATGTGGCTCCGCCTTGCCGAATTTATCCTGGCGGTAAAGGAGGATGCCCAAGTTGTTGATCACGATCAGCGTATTGGAGTGCTCGCCACCGAGTGTGTGCCTGTAACCCTCGACTGCCTCGCGGAGAAGCGGGGTTGCTTCGTCAAGCCTGCTCTGGGTCTGCAGCAAGTCGGCCAGGTTCCTGATCGAAGTCAGCGTGCTGGGATGGTCGTTGCCGAGTATGCGGCGTTTTCCTGCAAGCGCCTCGCGGAGGAGCGGAGTTGCTTCGTCAAACTTGTTCTGCGCCATCAGGAGGCGTCCCAGATTGTTGATTGGGACCAGTGTGTTGGGATGACCGTTCCCTAGCACGCGACGAGATCTTTCCAGCGCCTCGCGGTAATAAGGCTCCGCCTCGCCAGCTTTGCCCTGCCGGTACAGGATGCCGCCGACGTTGCTGGCTGCGGCCAACGTCAGAGGGTGATCATCGCGGAGCTTGACGCGGGCCCTCTTCAGCACCTCGCGGTGAAGAGCTTCTGCCTCATCAAACTTGCCTTGTTTGTCCAGGAGTTCCGCGAGGTCGCCGAGCGAAGTCAACCTCATCATGTGCGAACCATCGTCGGCAAATACGCGACTACAGGTTTCCACCACCTCGCGAAGACAGGCCTCCGCCTCGTCAAGCCTGTCTAGACCCGACAAGAGAGTCCCCAAGTAAAGACTCGCACGAAGCGTGTCGGGATGATCGTCACCGAGGTGTTTCCGTCGCAGTTCCAGCGCCCGCTCACACAGTGGCAACTCCTCGCCGAAGAGGCCGAGAGTCCAGTACACTCTCGCCACTGCTGTGCGCAGCGAGGCCTCGGTGATCGGGTCTTCCGTGAAACCCTCATCGATCGTTGCGACCGCTGCCGTCAGGATCTCCTCGTTGAGCAAGTCCTTGGCGACATCGGTCGGGTTGGCGCGCACCGCTAACTGTGAGAAGCGCTCGACGGCTTCCTTGACCTCTTCAGGCGTCCTGCGTGTCTGCGTCAACTGCTCGGCGATGCCCTCGCGAAACAAACGCATCAGGGTCCGCCCCATCTTGTTGGTGTCCAGACCGGTCAGGGTTCCTTCCTGAAACTCCACCACCTTCTCCAGCCGGGTCTTCTCGATGCTCAGCTTCTCGCGCTCGGCCGTCAGCTCGGTGTTGACCTTCGCCAGCTCCTCGCTGCGTTTTTTGGCCTGGTCGCGGGCGTCGGTCGCCTCTGCTTGCGCTGCCTTGGCCTTGTCCCTTTGCGTCACCGCATCCCGCTCGGCGGTCTGCGCCCGCTTGCTCTCGATCACCGCCGTCTTTTGCGCATTACGTGCTTGCCGTTCCGCGCTACGTGCCTGCTGCCACTGCCAGGTGGTGGTGGCGATGCCCGCAGCCAGGGCCAGCAAGACTAGCGCACCTGCCGCCACGCCGACGCGGTTGCGCCGCACGAACTTCGCAAAGCGATAACCCGCACTCGGCGGTCCCGCCTCCACCGGCTCATCGGCCAGGTGCCGGCCCAGATCGACAGCCAGTTCCTGCACCGTCGCGTAGCGCCGGGTGCGGTCCTTCTCCAGCGCCTTTATGGCGATCCAGTCCAGGTCGCCGTGCAGGCGCTTGCGCAGGTTGTTCAGATCCAGGCAGCGCAGCTCGGCAATCTTCTGGGCGTTCTCGATGGTGGTCGACTTGGTACTCGGTTTGGGCGGTGTCTCCTCGCGGATGATGCGCTGGATCTCGCCGAAACCGGCTTCCATCAAGCGCTGCGGATGGAAGGGCGGCTCGCCGCTGAGCAGCTCGTAGAGCAGGACGCCCAGCGAGTAGACATCGCTGCGGGTGTCGATATCGACGCCGCTCATCTCGGCCTGCTCGGGGCTCATGTAGGCCGGCGTGCCGATCAGCATGCCGCGGGCCGTGAAGACGGTCTTGTCGGTCAGGCTGCGGCCGGTGGCCTTGGCGATACCAAAATCGATCACCTTGGCCTGCGGTCTACCTTCGGCCATGCCGACCAGGATGTTGGACGGTTTGAGGTCGCGGTGGATGACGCCCTTTTGGTGGGCGTGCTGGATCGCTTCGCAGACCTCGATGAAGATCTCGAGTCGCGCGCGCAAACCCAGGCGATGGGTATCGCAGTACTCGGTGATCGGCACGCCGTCGACGTATTCCATCGCGAACCAGGAGCGGCCGGCCTCGCTGATGCCGGCATCGAAGATCTTGGCGATGCCGGAGTGCTGCATCATGGCCAGGGCCTGACCCTCGGCCTCAAAGCGGGCCAGGATCTCGCGGCTGTCCATGCCGGGCTTGAGCAGCTTGAGGGCAACGCGCCGACGCACCGGCTCTGCCTGCTCGGCCAGGAAGACCTCGGCGAAGCCGCCCTCACCCAGCGGCTCGCGCAGGCTGTAGGGACCGATGCGCTCACCTACCGTTGGCGCCGCCTCGCGGCTGTCGCTGGACTCGTCCGTTCGCTCGAGGAACTGCGAGGCGTCCTGCTCGCTGGCCAGCAAACGATGGACCTCGGCCAGCATCTCCTCGTCGTCGCCGCAGATCCCCAACAGCCAGGTCTGGCGTGCCGCGCCCTTGCGCTCGCGCGCGGCGAGGAAGACATCGCGTAGTCGCTGGTAGTCGGCGGGTTTCATGGTGACTTGCCGGTCTTCTTCTTGCGGGCTGTTGTGATGGCGTCGAGAAGTTTCTTGCCCTTGATGTGCCAGCGATCGGTCGCGGGTCGATTGCCGATCAGTTCGCGGGCCAGCTTCGCGGTTTCTTCGAACTTACCCTGTTTCAAGAACAGGTTGCCCAGGTTGTAGATCACGGTGAAGCTTTGCGAGTGCTCGGCACCGAACTGGCGGCGGCGCCCCTCCAGCGCCTCGCGATAGAGTGACTCCGCCTCAATGAGTTTGCCCTGGCGAGGGTAAGGGTTTCGGCCCCAGATTTTCACCGTCGCCGGTAGAAGTCGGGACGCGTAGACCTCGCCTCCCCAGTCCCTGCGGTGGA
>CAYYAQ010000099.1:0-19110 GCA_964469555.1 uncultured candidatus Brocadiaceae bacterium
TCGCCGCGATCTGCTCGGCCATGTCCTCGATCAGGTAGAAGTAGCCGACGCTCGCTCCCGTCGCGTAGCCGCACAGCAACATCCCTTCGAGGATCTTGTGCGGGTAGAACGCCGTGAGGTGCTTGTCCTTCTCGCTTCCTGGCTCGTGCTCGCCGCCATTCGCGACGACGAACTTCTCGTCACCATCAGCTTCGCTCGCCAGCCGCCACTTGACCGCTGCAGGAAACGACGCCCCGCCGCGCCCACGCAGACCCGCGGCCTCGATCTCTTCGATGATCGCTGCCGGCGTCATCTCCGACAGGGCGTTCGCGATCGCTTCGTACCCACCCTCCTCGCGGTACGCCGCGAGGCCCTGGCGCGGCGCCGACGCAGGGCGGGTGAGCAGGAGCACGTTCGACGCGGACATGCCGAGAGCCTACGGCGCGAACCTACTTGGACAACAATCTTGGCGCCGCCTTCTTCACCCGGCCCGCCGGGCGCTGATCCTGACCGGCATTCTTGCCGTCTCCGAGGTCCGCTCGTGCTGCTTTGGCGAGCGCCATCAGCTTCGCGACGACCTTCGGGTGCTGCTCGGCGACATCCGTGTTTTCGTGGATGTCGGCTTCGAGATCGATCAGGCGGAGTGGGAGCTGCTTCTTCCGCGGCTTGCGCGGAAGGATCAACTTCCATTTGCCCGCGCGAACCGCTTGGAGGTCGGCGATGCGGTAGTAGAAGAAAGAGTCGTGCGGCGTCCGCGCGCCCTCGACTCCCGCGAGCAACGGCCAGATGTCGCTCCCGTCGATTGTCCGGTCCTTCGGCGCCTCGCCTCCGGCCAGCTTTGCGAACGTCGGCATGATGTCGATCGTGGATGCGAGCTCGGCACAGGTCTGGCCCGGGGGGATCTTCCCAGGCCAGCGAACCACGCACGGCACGCGCATCCCGCCCTCATCGGTGCTGCCCTTGCGGCCCCGGAGGGGAGCGTTGCTGCCGCCGTTGCGGCAGTTCGAACCATTGTCCGAAGCGAACACGACCATCGTCTTGTCGTCGATTCCGAGTCTCTTCAGCGTGTCGAGGATCACGCCCATCGACCAGTCGATCTCTTCGATCGCGTCGCCGTAGCGCCCGTTGCTCGACTTGCCCTTGAAGTCCTTGCTCGCGTGGAGCGGCAGGTGGGGCATGGTGTGGGGGAGATAGAGAAAGAACGATCGATCGCGGTTGGCCTCGAGGAACTTGACCGCGGCCTCCGTGTAGCGCTTCGTCAAAGTCGGTTGTTTCACCGGCGCTTCGATGACCTTCTCCCCCTGCATCAGCGGGAGCGGGATCTTCTTCCGCCCCATGTCGTTGCTGTAGGGGATACCGAAGTACTCTTCGAATCCCTGTCGCGTCGGGAGGAACTCTAGCTGATCGCCGAGGTGCCACTTGCCGACGCACGCTGTCCGGTAGCTCTTGCGTTTCAAGATCTCCGCAACAGTGATCTCGTCCGGGTTCAAACCCTTCGGGGAGTTAGGAAACAGGACCCATCCATTGCGGTGGTCCTTGTGCATGTTCACGCGGCGCGGATAGCAACCGGTCATCAGGCTGGAGCGCGACGGCGTGCACACGCCACTCGTCGAGTAGAAGTCCGTCAATCGCACCCCCTCCCGCGCCATCGCGTCGATCCTCGGCGTGCGGTTCTTGGTCGATCCGTAGCAACCAAGATCGCCGTAGCCGAGGTCGTCCGCGTAGATTAGGACGAAGTTTGGGCGAGCCTTCGCGTCAGGACGAACCTGAGCCGGGGCGACAGAGACGGCGAGCGCGAGAACGAGGCACTTCGAGACACACATGTGTTCGGAGTCTATCGGAAGCCTGACACCGAGTATCGGGTTTCGCCGGTCGTCGGTGCGTAGGCGACTACCTTTCCAGGGTGAGCAAGCGTATCGTACGTGCCTACCAAAAGGAGTGACCAATGACCGCGCGGAGATTCTCGATCAGCATCTTGTCTGCATTCCTCGGGTTTCCCACCGTAGCCCCCGCGCAGCTGTCGGTGAAAGCCGTGACGGGCAACACGGTCACGGTTACGGCGACGACGACATCTCGGGTCACGAAGACGATTCCCGTGAACACCGATGTCTCGAAGGGCTTCTCCCTCACCGCTTCCAGCTTCACGAACTGCAGCGCGAAAGCGACCGCCGTGTTCACGGTGTCGAACATCTTCGGCGGGATCAACGCCCAGTTTCAAAACACCACCAGCGCGAGCGGCAGCTTCTTCTGCGGCTCCTCGGCACTCGCCGGCGCCAATGACGTTGTTGTGACGCTCAAGTCCCCGACGCCGGTCGCGGGCCGGTTGATCCTGACGATCCAGATCCTGTCGGGCAGAAGCTCCAGCGCCAGCGGACTGGTCGACGTCGGGAACGATGGCAGCCCCGAGATTCGCGGCGGCCAGAGAATCCTGGATGCGGTCGTCGGTCCGAAGGGACTTCCGGTCCTGTTGCGCGGCTTCGGCTCCGCTACCGGCATCGCCGCATCGGACTCTGTCGCGGCCGTTCTGTTCGTGCCGACGGGCGGTAGGTTTGGCGTGATCGGCAGGCCGTGCGGCGGACCGGTATTCGAGGCGTTCTATACCGGTAGCCTGTTGCAGTTTCAGACGAGCAAGGCGCCCGCGGGTCTGTACGCGCTGTTCGCAATAGGCGTGAAGAACTGGCAAGTGGCGATTCCACCCATGAACTGCATCCTGCACACGGACATCCTGGTGGCGGTAGGTGTCCCCGTCACCGGGGGGGAGTCGCTACTGAAGATCCCGGTGACCACACCGGTGCGCGGAACGTTTCGCATGCAATACCTGATCAGCAGTGGCGGTGCCTGGCGAACCAGCAACGCGTTGTCGCTCAAGTTGTGACGCGCCCCTCCTTCGATTGGGAAACGGGTTGGATCGGCGGTCCGGCAGGCCGCCGAGCCATGCTCGTGTTCACATGAGGACGGCGGTCATGGTGAATGCTCCGGGCTAGTATCGCATTCTGACCATGGTGGATTCGGTGCGCATCGCGATCTTCGGCAACTCCCACGCGGAGGGCGTGCAACTGCCCGCCCTCGCCCACATCGGTGGCAACGAGGTGGTCGGGATCGCTGGTCTGGACGCGGCCAAGGCCGAGGCGACTGCGCGGCGGTGGGGGATTCAGCATGCGACGTGCGATTGGCGCGAGTTGCTCGACCTTGTGCCAGATCTCGTGATGGTGACGACGCCGGTCGATCTGCACGCGGAGATGGTCCGCGCATCCTTGCGCAGCGGCGCGGCAGTTCTGTGCGAGAAACCGCTCACACACGATGTGCGCGACGCAGAGGAACTCACGGAACTTGCCGTTGGGCGACTCGCGGTCGTCGATTTCCAGCTGCGCTTCAACCCCCATCGTCGCAAGATGCGCGAGTTGTGCCGCGAGGGGTTCGTGGGTGAGGTTAGGCACGTGCGCGTCGACTTGCTGCTGGACACGCCGAACTTCGTCGACCGGCCCTTCACGTGGTGGTCCCAAGCCGAACGGGGTGGTGGCGTGCTCGGCGCGACGGGCTCGCACATGATCGACGGCATCCAGTGGATGTTCGGTCCGATTGCGGCGGTGAGCGCGCGACTGGAGACGTTCGTCAAACGACGCCGTGACGCGGAGGGTGTGGAGCGCGACGTGACGTCAGACGACTTCGCCGAAGTGTGGCTGGATCTCGAGAACGGCGCGCGGGCAACCGTGACCGTCAGTCTTGCCCTGCGCGGAGTCTCGCGGTGGTCGATGGAGGTATCGGGCACCGAAGCTACGCTTCGCCTCGAACGCGAGCGACAATTGCTCGGATGCCGACACGGCGATGCGATGAATCCGATTTCGGTCGAGGAAGACTGGCTGCCGCCGGAGCACTACGGCATCCAAGGACGCGGTCCGTTCGCGGCGATGAACGGGCCATTCCTGTCCGCGCTTGTCGAGGCGGTGGCGCACGGTGACTCCGAGCTGCCCCGTGCTGCAACCTTCGAGGACGGGTTGGCGAACGTGCGGATCCTTCAGGCTGCTCGCGAGTCGTCGCGGGCCGACGGCACGCGCATCTCCGTCCGTCTCCCCGCCTGACGCATGAAGAGTCCTCAGCGTGCGGAGGTCCGCACCGCGCGCAGAGCGTGGGTTTGCTGCACAGAATCGTAGCCCCGCCAGCTGACCAGGACATCCGCTCCATGGCAGCTGATGGAAGGGGAGACTCGATTCCTTCGCTTGTTATAGCCACGACCCACAGGGACTCGTGGACGCGGTGGTGCAGAAGTACGCGAAGTAGACGCTGTCCGCCTCTCTTATCGTAGCTCGAGCTCGACGACCAACGGCAGATGGTCGGATGCGAGGGTTTCAGGGATCGTCGCCGACAACGGCGTGATCCCGGAGCCCTTGGGCACGAAGATGTAGTCGATGCGTCTGCGGGGCGCCGGGCTGGGATACGTGTATCCGACATCGTGGCCGACCACGGCCCAGCAGTCGACGAATCGCCGCACCAGGCCCGTGTGCGTCCGACTGCCGGGAGTGTCGTTGAAGTCTCCGCAGAGGATGATCAACTTCTTACTGGCCTCGCCGATGATCGCGAGAATCTCCGCGACATTCGAGACGCGCTCGACGTCGTCGCGTCGGTGGTCGATGTGGGTCACCAAGAAACTGAGTTCGCGACCGGAGACCTCTAGACCGACCTGGAGGAGGCCACGTTGCTCGCCCGGTCGAACCATCTCGTAGTGGTGGTTTCGGTGCCATGAGACCGGAAAGCGTGTCAGGACCGCGTTGCCGTATTCCCCGCCCTTGAAGTCTATGTTGCGTTCGAAGACGGCGGTCATGCCGCAGAGCTTTGCGAGTTCCGCGGCGAGGTCGCGTTGTTCGGTGCGACTCGTACCCTTGTCGACCTCGTTCAGCGCGACGATGTCGACGTCCGCGTCGCGGATGACTGCGGCGATGCGCTCGAGGTCGAGGCGTTTGTCGATCCCTTCGCCGTGATGGATGTTGTAGGTCATCACGCGAACGGTGACGCCGCACGAACTCGTGACGATGGAGACTGTGAGAAGAACGAAAGCGAGAAGGCGATTCACGCCAGCCGACGATACGCAGTCAAGTCAGGTCCGGGGAGCTTTATCGCTTGTTCAAGCCCCAGTCGTATTCGAGGAATTCGACGGCGGGACGTTTGTCGGCTTTGAGAAGCGCTGCGAGCTCTTTGTTGAATTTCGCGGCGTGATCCAAGATCGTCCCGGATACCTGTTCGAAGTCTCCGGCAAACCAGTCGTAGAGTTTGGTCAACCTGAGAACGGAGTTCGTGGCGTCCAAGTCGAACCATGTCTTGTCGTTGTGCATGAGTCGAGCCTGATCCTGCAACTGTGCGTCGATGTCCTTGGCGCGATAGGCCTCGTTTCGGAGGAGCGGGCAGCCGATGCTTGCGCAATTCACGGCGAAGTGGATCCGAGGCTCCTTGAACTTGGAACGGAGATACTCGTTCTCGATGTCGTTCAGACTCAGCTCGAGTGATCCGATGTGAAAGCGCCGGGCTTCGAATCGACTGGCCTTGGGGATGTCGTTGATGGATTTCACCGGCCAGTTGTCGAGGATCAGTGTCAGCGTGAACGCGTTGTAGGCGTTGATGAGCAGGGCGAGCTTCTCGTTTCGACCCAACGGCTCGAACTCGACCTTCTTCAGCGCGTTCGTGTAGGCGTCGAGCTTCTTTCGGTTGGCGTGCAGCTTCTCGTATTCGACGAGCCCCTTGTCGCTGACGAACTCCCGGAGGACCTCGTCGAGTAGGGTGTGATTGACGCCCTTGGCCCCTCCTCGTCCCGGACTGTACGCCTCCTTGAGATCGGCCGCCGGCGGGCGACAACCCATCTGGGTGAGTGCCAGGCCGAGAAGAGCAAGGAGAGGAAGGCGGCTGCGGATTTGATTCATGTGGTGGTCGTCCGATACGACGATCTCAGCGTGCGGAGCCGACATCTTCCAGGATTTCAACACTGAAGGGGACGAACCCGCGAGTGGCGACGATGATTGTCGGGATGCGATTCTGTCGATCGGGCGTCTTGTTCGTTCTTCTCGGCTCCTGTGCCAGTATCAGCACCGATCCAGATGTCCTGTGGGGTTCCACATGGCCTGGTGGGGCTGGTCAGGATTCGGCCAAACGGGAGCAGGCGAAGGCAGCCCTGACGGCGCTCAGGTACGCGCCGCGCGAGGAAGATCGCATCATCTGGTACGGTCGGCGCCTCGCCTACCTTGGTTTGTACCAGGATGCGATCGACGTCTACTCGATTGGGCTGACGGTCCATCCGAACTCTCCGAAGCTGCTCCGGCATCGCGGGCACAGGTACATCTCGACGCGGCGATTCGCCGAAGCGGTTGCGGACTTCGAGCGCGCGCGAACGTTGATCGAAGGCGAGCCGGACGAAGTGGAGCCAGATGGCCAGCCCAACGCGCGCAATATTCCGACGAGTTCGCTGCACACGAACATCTGGTACCACCTCGGTCTCGCGCGCTACTGCCGCGGCGAGTTCGAACGCGCTCTCTGGTGCTACGAGCAATGCCTTCTCGCGGCGAAGAACCAGGATATGGAGGCGGCGACGCGCTACTGGGTGTTCCTGGCTGCGACGCGTGTCGGCGATTCGGCCAAGGCGAAGGCAGCGCTCGAGCCGGTTCGGGCCGATTGGGACATCATCGAGAACCACGCCTACCACCAGCTGTTGCTTTTGTATCGAGGTGATCGAAGGCGGGATTCGCTCAAGACGCCGAGCGGGGATGCGATCCGGGGCAAGACCCTGGATTACGGTCTCGCCCGGCACCTCTTCCTGATCGGTGAGCCGGCGCGTGGCCAGGAGGCGTTGCGGCGGGTTGCTTCGGGCAAGTCCCCGGCGTTCGGGAGTATCGCGGCGGCGGCGGATCTCCGATGATGACCGCATGGCCACGAAACTGACGGTCGCCACTCTCGGCGTGACTTTCTTCCTCGGGCTCTCGAGTCCCGTGATCGCGCAGAAGACGGACCAAGAGAAGCCGGGAGCCACGGACGCGGCTGACAAGGGGCGCAAGGTTGAAGGGCCCGTCGCCCTCGTGCTCAAAGACAAGTCAGCGCTCGTCGAGTGCGTGGTCAGCAAGAACGGCGCGACCACCGTGATCTACACCGCCGATACGAAGCTTCACTTCTTCAAGGTGGCGGATCACCTAAGTGGTGACAAGAAGAAGATAGGCAAGAACGACAACGCGTTTCCCTACCGGATCACTGGAATCCAACTGTCGCCCGATGGTGAGCGGGTGTTCGGGATGATCAACGCATCGACCCTCGCCGTTGTGACCAAGCGACCGAAAATCCTGCACCATCTGCGTGGCAATGTCGGTCTGGGGGCCATGGCGTTGCACCCGGACGGCGAGCAACTCGTCGCCGGCTTGCGCGGGGGAATCGTCCGGATATGGAACACGAAGACGGGCAAGCCGGTCGTCTACCTTCAGGCGCACGACAAGGACATCAACAACGTGATGTTCCTCCCCGATGGGAAGTTCTTCGCGACCAGCTCGGTCGACAACACCATCCGGTTCTTTAGTTTCCCGAAGGGTCTGAAGATCCGTGAGTTTCCCGTCCCGCAGCCGCCTCGACAGATGTGCATCGCCAAGGATGGGCTGTCCATGGTCACTCTCCAGGGGAAGACGCTGCAGACCTGGGATCTCAAGCTCTTCTCCGAAGACAAGAAGTTCGAGCCCACGAAACCATCGACACGGATCGCGCTTTCGGAGGACGACCAATCGTTAGCGGTGGCGCACGAGGACGGTTCTGTGTCGATGCACTACGTGAAGTCCGGCAAGCGTCGGTTCGGATGGGATGCCCACCCGAAGCACGAGATCGTCTGCCTCCGTTTCATCCGCGTGGAAGGCAGGGCGATCCTCGTCACGGCCGCAAGGAACGACGACGTCGTCTACTGGGACGTCGCCAAGATCGTGGCGGTCCACTCCAAGAGCAAGGCCAAGACCAAGAAGAAACGCCGCCGCCGCTGACCCCCTCGCGTCAGGGGATGAAACGGTAGCCCTTGCTACGGACCGTGAGGAAGTGACCCGGCTTGTTGGGGGTCTCTTCGAGCTTGGCGCGGAGTTGACCGACGAAGTTGTCGACGGTTCGCGGGGATCCCGAGTGTTGGACTCCCCAGACTTTCTTGAGGAGCTGTTCGCGCGTGAAGACGCGGTCGGGGTTCTCGATGAGGAAAGTCAAGAGCTCGAACTCCAGGTGGGTCATCGCGACGAACTCGCCGTTCCGATACACTTGCGCGGTGGCCAGATTGACCTCGACGTCAGCGAAGTAGAGCGACCGATCGTCGGAGGCCTTAGCGGGGCTCGAGAGCCGGCGCAGCACGGCGGCCACGCGGGCGAGAAGTTCTGCGACGCCGAAGGGCTTCGTGACGTAGTCATCCGCGCCAAGTCGCAGTGCGGACACTTTGTCGAACTCGTTCTGTCGGGCCGACAGGACGATCACCGGCGTCGTGTCTCCTGATTCACGGAGTTCGCTCAACACCTCGAGTCCGTTCTTCTTCGGCAACGAGATGTCGAGCAAGATCAGAGCCGGTCGATGTTCCTCGATCGCGATTAGTCCAGCCTCGCCGTCGTGAACGATGATAGGATGGAACCCCTCGAGCTTCAGGTTCAGCGACAACCCGTTGCCGATCGCCTCGTCGTCTTCGACGAGTAGAATCGTTGTCTCGGTTTCGGTCATACCGACTTGCTGCGAGGGAAATACACGTAGAATGCCGTCCCACCGCTGCTCGGGGAGCGAAGTTCGATGCGTCCGCGGTGAGCCTTGACGATACCGCGAACGATCGCCAAGCCGAGTCCGCTTCCCACGGTTCCCGACTCGACTGCGTCTCGACCGCGCCAGAACTTGTCGAAGACCTTTTTCTGCTCGTCGCTGGGGATCCCCGGGCCGTTATCGCTCACAACGATCTCGATTTCCTTGTCTCCCACGGCCTTCGCGCTGCAGTGGATCTTCTTTTGCGAGCCGGAGTACTTCCAAGCGTTCGACAAGAGGTTGACGACGACCTGCACAAGTGCTGAGCGATCTCCAATGACCGAGAGTTCTTCGCCGAGGTCTACGGTGATGACGGTGTCATCGATTGCCTGAATCGCTTTGAACGCCGCGAGAGCATCCCCAAAGATGTCCGCTACCGGTAGCGCGACACGCTCGTAGGAGTCGCGATCCGTCTCGATGCGCGAGAGTTCGATGAGCTTGCCGACGAGACCGTCCAGCCGGTCGATCTCCTGTCCGAGCGCGCGGAGGCAGTTCGCGCGCTCCTCGGAGTCCGTCAATCGATCGTCGAGCAAGGCCTCTACAAACATGCGCATCGACGTCATCGGTGTGCGGAGCTCGTGCGACACGGACGACAAGAAGTCGTGTTGCACCGACACGAGTGCTGAGCCACGCCGCAGGAAGATTCCACCGATGATGAACCCTGTCACGGACGATGCTGCGAACGCCAGCACCAGGACTCCCGCGATAATCTCGACCCAACCTGGCTCGGCGCTCACGAGCAGGATGATACCGACGGGGGTCGTCAGGATCGTTGGGATCAACGCCCCGAGAATCAGGATGACCTGGGCCCGGAGCAGGTGAACGTTGGCTGGAGCGCGGATCCTCATTTTCGATATCGTGGTTGTCCGTCAACCCCGGGTCTGACCCAGGTCCGACAATCACGAACAGTATCGGAAAGCGGGTCCGCTACCAGCGGAGTAGCGTCGCACCCCAGGAGAGACCGCCACCGAATGCGACGAGGCAAACGAGATGGCCTTCGCGCAGCTGCCCGGATTGGATCGCATCTTCGAGCGCGAGCGGGATCGATGCCGACGACGTGTTGCCGTACTTCTCGATGTTCACCGCGACCTTCGACGGGTCGATTCCGATGCGGGCAGTCGCCGATTCGATGATCCTCAGGTTGGCTTGGTGCGGCACGAGCAGATCCAGGTCATCGATCTTGTAGCCGTTCTTCGCGAGGATCTCCTCGACGGAGTTGCTCACGACCTGGACCGCGAACTTGAAGACCTTGCGTCCCTCCATGTACATGAAGTGGTCTTTGCTTGCGACGGTCTCGGGTGTGGAAGGGAGTCGTGACCCCCCGGCCTTGCGGATGATCACGTCGGCCCGTGATCCGTCAACGCCCGCGACGTGACCGATGATCTCACCGTGGCCCCGGTCGGCGCCGAGCAATATCGCGCCCGCGCCGTCGCCAAACAGCACGCAGGTGTTTCGATCCTCGTAATCGACGATCGAAGACAGCTTCTCCGCGCCGATCAGTAGTGCATTCTCGAACGTCCCCGAGGCGATGAGTCCCTCAGCAGTCATCAGCCCGTTGATGAAACTCGTGCACGCCACGGTCACGTCGAACCCAGCGGCGTTTGTCGCGCCGAGGCCGTGTTGGACGTAGCACGCCGTCGGTGGAAACGATGTGTCCGGCGTGGCGGTCGCGACGATGATCAACCGCAGGTCTTCGGGTGCCATTCCCGCGTTTTCGAGGGCTCGGCGTCCCGCAGCGGTCGCCAGGTCTGAAGTCGCCTGATCATCGCGCGCGATGCGCCTCTCGACCATCCCCGTGCGCTCACGGATCCACTCGTCCGACGTATCCACCATCTTCTCGAGGTCGGCATTGCTGAGCACGCGTGTGGGTACGTCTGTTCCGGTTCCTAGGATCCCGACGGAACGAAGTCGACGCGAACTCGTCGAATCGGACTCTGGGCGGGCAAAGGGAACGCCGGATGGAAGGATGGTGGACATAACCTTGGGGGGTGACCTCCGTGTTCAGAACCGCGCGAACTCTATGATCCTAGGGACAAACTGTCACCCGTATTCCGGCACTCTGTCGCAACTGCGGCACCGGACCGAGGGGCTGGCTGTCCACATGATGGTCTGAGTCTGCGAGAGGCCAGCGGATGTCTCGCGTTCATTTCCGCCGGCTACGTCGCACGCCGAACTCGAATACGTCGTCCCTGTGGTAGTGCCCCGATGTGTCGAGAGTCATGCTCTCGCGGTCGATTTCCGCGAGGTCCAGATCCGCCACCGGGATGGTCTCGGCGTCGTAGACCGGCCCCGCGAGGTCATCAGCCGGGGAAATACGAGCGTCAAGTTCGTCTACTCCGCCGCGCAGAACTACGCCCGGTGTGCGGCGCTCGCGGCGCTCGACGGCGGTCTCATTCCGCTGGGGCGAGATGAACTCGTCGAAGAATTGTGCAAGGACGCTGTCGAGCACGCGCGCCTGGCCATCGAGAAGAAAGCGCCGCGCGACCTGGTCCTGCGCAATCCGGTATTCAAGATCTTGCACGAGCGCGAGGACTGGAAGCGCTTGCGCGATGAGTAGAGGCTGATGGAAGAACAGGAGCAGACGATCCAACTCCTGCGCAGTTGGCACGGTGGCGACCGCGAGGCACTCCACGAGTTGATCCGCCAAAATCTCGGGTGGATGCAGCAACACGTGCGTCGGCGGCTCGGCGATGAGCTGCGCCGTGCGGGCGATACCCAGGACTTCGTTCAGGACGCGATGATCCAGGTTTTGGAGTACGGGCCGCAGTTCGAAGTCGGAGACGAGGATCACTTCCGCCGGTTGCTCGCGCGCATCGTCGAGAACAGTTTGCGCGCCAAACACCGATATATGCGTCGCGAACGCCGCGACGTGCGCCGTGAACGGGACGTCGAGTCTGACACGGTTCTCAGCCTCGACCCGCCGCAGCGAGAGGTGACGAGGCCGAGTCAGCACGCGGACCAACACGAACAGGTCGCGTGGGTTCGGCTCGCGCTCGAATTCCTGGCGCCTCAGGACCGCGAGGTGATTTGGCTACACGAGTACGAGGAACTGACTTTCCCCGAGATCGCCCGCCGTCTGGGCGCGAGCGGAGACACGGTGCGGATGCGATTCAACCGCGCGTTGCCGCGGCTCGCCAAGAAGGTCGCCGATTTGCAGCAGGGCCAAGTCGACGATGTGCTCGATGACTCGGACTGAGGGGTGTCGGTTCCGGCCTCAGTACGGCGAGTCGAGCATCTCCCAGATGATCTCTTCCACGTCTTGTCGCACGTGACCAGTCAACCGGTCGACCGGCTTCCCCTCACCGAGGACGTGTTCCACGATCTCGGGGACATCATCTTCCTTGACGTGTGAGTAGAAGACCCTGTCCGGGAACAGCGTGACGTTGATCCCAGCCTCGCAGCCGCCGAAGCACGGGTAGCGTCGAACCTTGACCCGTTCTTCATTCGGGTCGAACGACGCCATCTGCTCTTTGATCTTGTCGTGGAGGTCCCCCGAGCCGCGCTCGGTGCAGTCCCCGCCTTCGCACACGTAGAGAAGTCTTGGCATGGCTCGCCCTCAGTTCAGCTTGACGTAATCGAAGTCGAGCGGTTGCTCGTTCACGCCGCGTGCCGGCGGCGAGATCCAGTTCGCGATCTTGCCCGGCTCGTAGACTCCAATCATGCAGGATTGCACGTATTCTCGGTCCGCGGTTGTCGGTAGCCACTCGCCCCTGTGCTTCTCGAAGTCGGCCTCGGTCGTTAATTCGCCCTCCGGCGTGAAGTAGTGCTCGGAGTAGACGCCCTGGCGTCGGTTGAACTTCTGGCTCGGGAGCGTGACGTCGAGACCGAGGTCGAACCTAGTGAGGTCGCGTTGCCAGCGGTTGACGATGCGCTTGCAGTCGGCGACGTAGGCGTCGAGCAGCAACGCGTTCATCGCGCGCCGCAACGGGATTTCCTGGGTCGTCATGCGATCCCCTTCGGGGCGTTCCATCGTGTAGAACTGGTTGAGCGCCTGCGGATCCTTGTAGATCCCGTCGCCTTCGCGGTAGCGTCCCTTCAGGCCGGAAGCGAACGCATCCGCGGCGTTCGTCGAGTCCTCGCCGCCGAACAGGTCGAAGCTCGCGGACGACCAGTAGTTGATGTAGCGCTGGATGAGGTCGAGGGGGAATGCGCCTTCTGCGCGCGGATCCTTGTCCTGCTTTAGCAGTTCCGCCGTCCGGTGGATCGTCCGACCGACGCCGTTCTCTCCGGTCTGCAGGTGGTAGGCTTCTTCGGTGAGCATGAACTGCGTGCTGCGCGCGAGAGGATCGAAGCCGCTCTCAGCCAGTGCCGCGAGTTGATACTTCCCGTCGCGGTCCGTGAAGGCCGTGAAACAGAAGAAGTCCATCCAGTCCCCGATCGGGTTGTTGAATGCTTGCAGGATCCGCGGCTTGTCGGGATCGCCGCTACGGCGCTCGAGGAGGCCTTCAGCTTCGTCCCGTCCGTCGGACCCGAAATACGTGTGGAGCAGGTAGACCATCGCCCACAGGTGCCGGCCTTCTTCGCAGTTCACCTGGAACAGCGACCGCATGTCGTAGAGCGAGGGAGCGATGTGTCCGAGCATCCGCTGCTGTTCGACTGACGCCGGTTCGGTGTCGGCCTGGGTCACGATGAGCCGGCGCAGTCGAGCTCGCAATTCGCCGGGCACCTCGTTCCATACGGGTTTCCCAACGTTGTCGCCGAATTGAATCTTCTGGTCGCCGCTCGGCTCCGCGAGGAAGATGCCCCACCGGTACTCCGGCATCTTCACGTAGTCAAAGTGCGCCCACCCACCCTTGCCGACGCCTACCGCGGTGCGCAGGTAGATGTCCTTGGTGTTGAAGTCAGACGGCCCCATGTCCGACCACCATTCCTGGAAGCCGGGGAGCCACTGCTCCAACGCGCGTTGGAGCCGCTTGTCGTCCTTGAGGTTGACGTTGTTGGGAATCTTGGCGTCAAGGTCAACGTTGTTCATGTTCGTCTCCAATCGAAGCTAGCTTGTTCGGGTTGGCCAAATCGGGTCAGTGCGCCTTCCTCGCCCGTGGCATTGGGTCGGATGAAGATCCAGTTCTGCCAGGCGCTGAGGCGTCCGAAAATCTTGGAATCGCAGGTCTCGGCGCCGGCGAAGCGCAGCGAGGCCTCCATGCCCGTCAGGGCGTCGGGAGAGAGGGAGGCACGCTCTTCGATCGCGATGCGCGCGTCGTCCTCGAAGTCGAATTCATCACCGAGCACCGTCACCAAGCCGAGTTCGTCGGCATCTGGGGCGTCGACGCGCGGCTGTTCCTTCGCGAGTTTCGCGGCGTGGTCCGGATCGGCGAGGAAACGGCTCTGCAGACGCGTCAGGCCGTTGGACATCGGCAGGATGCCATCCGACAGCGGGCCCACGGCCATTTCGACGGCGTTGTCGGGATCGTCGAGCATGTAGATGCGGTCGCTGGTGATGGCGAGCTCGAGGAACGTGCCGGCGAAGCAGCTGCCGGCGTCCGCCAGCGCGAACAGGCTGCGCGCGGTCAACTCGTAGCGACGGAGCGTGCGGGCGATCTGCTGGATGATCTCGTTGACCAGCCAGTGGTCCTTGTTCGCGAAGAGGTTCTTCTCCGCGTCAAGGATGGCGTCGATGTCGCCGCGAGTACGGAGAACGATGAGCCCGAACTCTTCCCGCTCGAGTCGCAGGTGCAGCAGCGCGTCGTCGAGCTCGCGGAAGCAGCGCAGCGCCCAACACGAGTCGCCTGCGGCGAAGTACTCGTCGCCGTTTTGCGGCTGCGGAGTGGTCGGCGCATGCAGAGTGAGATTCACGACGCGGGCTGCCGGATCGAGCTCGACGGTGACGTGTTGATACTTCCACGTGTCGCCGTCGATCTCGGCCTCGATAGGGTCGAGTTCGATACCGGCGTCGGCTTTGGTCGGCGTCGCTTCGGCGATTGCGTTCGCCCGCTCCTGGATCTTCTCGTCGAACTTGCTCTTCGGGAACGTGTCATCGATGAAGCCCCAAGCCTTGGCCTTCTTGCCCTTCATCCCTTCCTCGAGTGTAGAGAAGACGTCGGCGCGATCGCGTCGCACCTTTCTCTTGTCGACGACGCGCGTCAGGCCACCCGTGCCGGGCAGCACCCCCAGCAAGGGGACTTCGGGCAGCGACACGGCGCTGTTGCCGTCGTCGATGAGGTAGATCTCATCAGCGGCGAGCGCGAGTTCGTAGCCGCCGCCGGCGCAAGTGCCGTTGAGAGCGGCGATGAACTTGATTCCGGAGTGTCGGCTCGCATCCTCGATCGAGAGCCGTGTCTCGTTCGTGAACTTGCAGAAGTTGACTTTGAACGCGTGGGTCGACGAGCCGAGCATCGGGATGTTCGCGCCGGCACAGAACACGCGTTCGATGGCGCTGCCGATGACGACGACCTTCACTTCGGGGTGTTCGAACCGAATGCGTTGGATGGAGTCGGCGAGTTCGATGTCGACGCCGAGGTCGTACGAGTTCAGCTTGAGCTCGTAGCCATCGCGGAAGGGGTGCTCATCCGACACGTCCATGTCGAGGTGCGCGATGGGGCCATCGAAGCTGAGCTTCCAGTGTTTGTAGAGCGCGGGACTGGTGATGAACTGGATCATGGTCTTGCTGACGGGTTGCTTCCCGACTGTCGCCAGGGGTTGGCACCTCTGCGGGGCGGAGTTCTATCGGCCCGGATGGGGCAGCACGAGTATTATATAGCATACGACTGTGGACATCCGGGACGATAAGTGCATGATATTGCATATATGGATCCCCAAGCCGTGCTACTGACGAACCTTGGCCGCACGGTGCGCGAAGCCCGCAAGGGCCGGGGCTGGACCCGACGAGAGTTCGCGGCAGCGAGCGGGGTATCCGAGAGGTTCCTCGCCGACATCGAGACCGGACGCGGCAACCCGTCCCTGCTGAGGATCCTGGACCTGGCGACTTGTCTGGGCACGACCCCCGCGGCTCTGCTCGAGCTATCGGCGGCTGCGACCCTCTCCCAGGACGACCGCCGCCGCGTCGTGGCCCTGCTGGGTCTTCGTGGGGCGGGCAAGAGCTCCGTCGGTCGGCGGTTGGCAAAGACGCTCGGTTGGCTGTTCATCGAACTCGACTTCCTGGTCGAGGAGCAGTCGGGTCTCAGTCTCTCCGAGATGTTCGAACTGCACGGACAGCCCTACTACCGTCGGATGGAACGGCAGGCCCTCGAGTCGTTGCTCGATTCCGGGGAGCCGCTCGTGTTATCGACGGGTGGCGGGCTCGTCACGGAACCCGCGACGTTCGAGTTGCTGCGACGCGGCGCCGAGACGGTGTGGTTGCGCGCTAGCCCCGAGGATCACTGGGAGCGGGTCGTCGCGCAGGGAGACATGCGACCGATGCAGGGCAATGACGAGGCCTTCGCCCACCTTTGCGCGATCCTCGAGGAGCGCGAGCGACTGTACGAGCAAGCACACCTGACGATCGACACGTCCGCCGCGACTCTCGACCAGGTCTGCGGCGAACTCGTCGAGCGCTTTGCGTCGGTCTGACGGTCGAAAGCCGCCAGACTGGTCGTGATTGTTCCATTCCGTCGGGCGAAGCCGATCCCATTCTCCTCGCTGTGCGCCGCCTGCTCGGCAAGCTGGCCCAGACGGGGGAGTTCTCCGATCGGGAGACCTGGCAGAAGTGGTTGGCCCAGCTCGATCGGTTCCCGCCGCGCAAGCTCGGACCGCGGCCATTCGAACTCAAGTAGAGTCGCGGCGCTGACGACGGCGAATCGGCTTCGAACTGTCGTGGTCGCGAATCAGGAGCGCCAAAGGAACTACAGCGAGTCCGAGCAGGAACATCGGCGAGATCACGACGAGCGTGATCGAGCACCCCACCACGACGGCGGCGACGACATAGACGACGCCCCGGCGCTTCAAGTTCTTCAGTCTCTCCACGAGTGCCCGATGTCCGGCGTATACCTTTGCGTTGAACGGCAGCAGGCACAGCGCTCCACCGATCCTCCGGTCCAGGGTGAACTCCTCACGGTAGTCCGAGCACCGTACGCGGCGTATCGGTTGGCTGGCGAGGATGACCAGTTCTTTCTCACAGGAGGGGGCACGGATGGCGGAAGTCCTCTTCCAGCTGCGGAGTGGTGTCCACGTAGTCCTCGCGATCGAGGCCAGGGTGCGCTGGTCGAACCCGGCGCTTGCGCTCCCGTGAACCGGAAGAACCACTAGCTCGAACCACTACTGCCGCTTGCCCTTGTTTGGGGCGAGGTCAGGAATCGTCAGGGTGATCTCCTTGGGGGAGGATCCGGCGTTGACCGTCGCTTCGCCCAACATGATCTCCTGATTGCGTCGCGGGGCTTGCAGGCGTCCGGGCGTCCTTCGGATCTTCGGGAACATTCCGATCGTGTAGGTTCCAACACCGATGGGTTCGATCTCCATCCAACCGTCCGCCCCGGTCACGGCTCCCGTCCGGAAGCCGCTCCGTTTGTGATGGGCGATGAGGTACTGCTTGGCTACGGGCAACTTCTTCTCGTCCACGAGTCGCACGCGTAGCTTCCCTGACTCGATGTGGAAGACCCTGTCCACGGTTCCACCCGGCGGTACGTCGACAAGCGACGACGAGACAAGTCCGTGCGCCCGCAGCCCGCCCTTCTTGGTGTCGACGCTGACACGGTACGTGCCCGGTTGAATTGTCCCCGCGAGGAATGCCCCACTGTCGTCCGTCGTCAGGATGGTGTCGCTCGCTTGCACGAACTTCCCGCCCTCCTGTCTGGTGAGTCTCGTGAGATGAATGCTATCGCGCGCCCACGGCACTCCGTTGATAAACACCTGACCGCGCAACATCGAGGGTCGCATGTCGCTGATGTCGAGGGTGATACGATGGCCCCCGTTACCCCGCAGTTCGACGGGGTCGAACTTCTTGTGCGACACGTTCAAACCTCGACCTGTTCCGAAGCGCCAAACCCGAAAGGTGACGTCCCACTTGCCAGGGTGCAGGCCGAGAATGCGGAACTGACCCTTCCCGTCGACGCGGGCCGTCTTTGTGCGATGCGCGCCCTGTGGGCCGCCGGCGTCGCGGTAGGTCAGAATGATCGTCGGCGACTGTGGGGCGAACTTCCGGCTGTCGTCCTTGGTCATCAACTGTTCGAGCACGGAAAGGGGAGCGACGGATCCCGAGAGCGTGGCGCCATTGCTCACGACGATCTTGATGGGCAGGATCGTCGAGTCGATCATTACGGCCGCGTGGATCTATGGCACGTGAACCGTGCCGAGGACACGAAACTCCAGAGAGTTGTAGGAGGAGGACCAACGCAGCACTGCGGATCCGTCGCGGCTCGTGACCGTGCGGTCCAATAGCAAAGCGTACGAACTCGAATTGGAGAACTGCGGGTACTCGACGTGGTCAACGGCGTACGAACTCAGGGTCACGGGCTTGCCGTTCATGCTTCGCACGAGTTGGAGCCGCGTCCCGGCGATCGCGTTTCCGTCTCCATCGACGACCTGGACGGGGAGTTCCACGCGCTTGGCCAGGCTGATCTCGATCTCCGAGTCGCCGGTCGCCTTCACGAACTCGTACGGCTCGTTGGGGGCGAAGGACTTGCCTTGCGGGTTGACGACGATCCTGATCTTCCCCGCGGGCACGGCCTTGACCGTGGCGATGCCGTCCGGATGGTGCGCCATCTGCTCCCTGCCTCCGAGGGATCTGTAGACGCCGGAGTCAGTTATCCTGAACCAGACGACCCTGAATTCTTCGACCGGTCGGTCACCGCCGTCTGCCGTGACCTTGACGGTGAGGTTTCCCGCGCGCTGAAGTGTCAGGACGACGTTCGTGCTTCCCCACGGGAACGTCTGCGGCGAGAGCAACGCCTCGAACCCGACCGCTCTGGGCACGGTGAGATGCACTGGCTTGCCGGGCTTTTGGCGGCATCGCACCTGGAACTCTCCCTTCAGCCCCGAGGAGCCGTAGCCGATCGGCCACTTCGAACCGTCTTTGGCCTGGACCGCGACATCCGGTACTGCGCGACCCTGCTGGTCGACGAGCCTGCCGGTGATCATCGCCTCGGGATCGGGGAGCTCGACGACGAACTTCGTCTCGTGGATCGACGTGTTCGTGGGAATTTCGAGCCTCACGCCTGGCTTGATGATCTTCACGTTGGCGTCCGCCCTGACAGTCCAGATGCCGCTCGCCATCAACTCGTCGGTTCGGAAGGTGCCGCCGACATCGCTCTCGAAATTGAGCCAGTTGAGCGGCGCGATCGCGGCCCGCCCACGCGTCACGGCGCGGTAGAAGCGGAAACCGATGCGAGGTTGCGGTATGCCCTTCTGGTCTTCGACTCGCACGACGAGACGGGTACCGGTCGGGATCGGGATGTCACCGGCGTCCGCGACACCCCGGCGACGGTTAAG
>CAYYAQ010000100.1:0-18914 GCA_964469555.1 uncultured candidatus Brocadiaceae bacterium
CCGGGTTGCAGACGCTGCTCGCCGTCGGCGCGTGCCCCGCTGACGAGACCGAGATGCCTCGGGACGGCATCCCGGATCTCGAACCGTCAAAATTGACGCCCGATTCTCGCGGCTTCGTGAGCCTGTCGCGACTCGGTCGCGCCGCCAGGCCTTGGCGTGACGCGCTGGCTACCCGCGAACTGCGGAGGATCATTCAGCTATTCCGTCCCGACGTGGTGCACACGCACACCAGCCAGGCTGGTTTCTTCGGTCGCCGTGCGGCGATCGCCGAAGGCGTGCCGGTGATCGCGCACACGTTCCACGGTCATGTGTTGACGGACTACTACGCGAAGCCGATCAGCGCGCTGTTTCGTCGCCTCGAAGCGCGTCTCGCCCGGCGGACGGACGCGTTGTTTGCCGTGAGCGAATCGTGTCGCCTCGAACTGGAAGCCCTCCGCGTAGGCGAGGGGCGGATCGAGGTCTTGCCGCCGGCGGTCGATCTCGCGGCATTCGCGCAGTCGGATCGCGTGACTGCCCGCGCGGCGCTCGGGCTCTCGGACGGAGACTTCGCGATCGGGATGGTCGGACGGCTCGTTCCGATCAAGCGTCCCGAGCTCTTTGTGCAGCTCGTGGCGATGACGCCTGGAGTCCAGGGTTTCGTCTTCGGGGATGGTCCGTTGCGCGAACGGATGGCGTGTCGGTCGGGTGCGCGGCTGCATCTGCGCGGCGCGACGCCGGACATGGAGCGCTATCTCGCTGGGCTCGACGCGCTCGTGCTGTGCAGCAAGCGCGAGGGATGCCCGCTCGTCGCGATCGAAGCGTTCGCGGCTGGGGTGCCGGTGATCGGACTCGATGTGCCGGGCGTGAGGGACGTGCTGGGAGAGTGGGGCGCCGGGTTGTCGGTTTCGGAAAACGCGGGAGTGGAGGGACTCGCCCGGGCGGTCACGGATCTGCAACAGGATCCGCCGATGGCTGTAGAAATCGTGGAGCGCGGGCGGCTCGGACTTGCCAGATTCGACTCGAGGGCGGTCGCGAGTCGATTGCGCGAACGGTACGCCGCGGCACGCGAGGGTCGCGGCGAGGTCTTGGTCGCTCGATGACGGAACCAGACAGCGATTTCCGCGAGCCCCACCTTCGCGAGAACGACTTCCTCGGCGCGTTCGCGGTGATTCAGTCCGACGCGGGCATCCTGATGGTCCAGAACCGCCGGCGCATCGGTGGGGCATCCGTGCTGACGTGGGATCTTCCGGGAGGGCAGGTCGAGCCCGGCGAGGAGCTCGGAGCGGCGCTGCGTCGTGAGTTGGATGAGGAAGTCGGGATCGCCGTCGCATCAAAACCCGAGTTCTTGTTCGTCCAGGAAGGTGTTCGGACGATCGGCGGTGAGCGCGCGCACGCGTGGCGTTCGTTCTTCTTCCGGGTGACGTCCTGGTCGGGTGAGCCGACAGCGGGCGCCGAGGTGCTGGCGTCGCGCTGGATGCGCGACGAAGAGATTGCCGAGGAACTGACCGCGCCCTACCACGATAGCTTCCTGGCGTGGAAGAACTCCGGCGGCACGTTCTTCACGTCGTGCTGGTCGGACTGATTCCGTAGCGCTGCGCCTGGATCTACCGCTGATCTTGCTAGAGGCGGCGGACGTCGAGGGGGCCGTCGAGGAACTCGCCTTCGCGGAGGAGCCAGATCTCGTACTCTGCGTTGCGGTATCGACCGGCGAGGACATGGAACGAGTCGTTCAGCTCGGTGAGCGTGCTGTAGGTACGGAGGACCTTGCTCGTCCTGAACATCTCCGGCACGCGGTCGACGATGCCGAGGAGCAGGTCTCCCTTCTCGATGCCGAGGGCGTGGGCGGCGGAGCCTTTGACGACCCGGGTGACCTGCAGGAACGCTGGCGACAATCGTGGGCGCCGCTGCCCCAGTTCGCGGGCGATCTCTCGGTTCGCCAGCTCTACGAGTTTGCGGTTCTTCTCGGTCGTCACGCGTTTGAACTCCATCCCAACCCGGCGGACGATCGTCCACGCGGCGTTGCTCATCGGCACGGGATTGCGGGTGATCTCGCGACCGTTCCGACGGACCGTGATCGACAAGGGACGATCCGCCACGATCCCGAGCAGGCTGCGCGCGTATTCGAGGATGCTCTTCACCCTGCGATCGTTGACCCGAATGAGCTGGTCGCCTTTGCGCAGACCGGCGCGGTACGCAGGCCCGCTCGGCGTCACACGCGAGAGCAGCACGGCACCGGTGGTGGCGCGAACCTGCATGCCGAGGTAGACCGCCGTGATGTTCTCAGAGGAGAGCAGGACCTCGTGGAACACGCGCCGCACGGTGTTGACCGGGATCGCGAATCCGATGTTCTCACTGTCTGTCGAAACGGCGCTGTTGATGCCGATGAGCTTGCCCGTGATGTCGAGCAGGGCACCGCCGCTGTTCCCCTGGTTGATGGCGGCGTCCGTCTGGAGCAGGCCTTTGTAGTTACGAACCTTGCCATCCGGCGTCCGCACGTTGATCGAACGTTGCGTCGCGGAGAGCACGCCGACCGTCACGGTGTTCTGACGGCCCTTGGGGTTGCCGATCGCGATCATCGTCTCCCCGACCATCAGGGAATCCGAGTCGCCCATGGTGACCGGTTGCACCTTACCGCCGCTGGGAATCGTCAGTTGTAGCAGCGCCAGGTCGTCCTCGCGCGAGACACTGAGTACCCTGGCGGAGTAGCTCTGGTTGTTCCGCAGCCTGACCTGAACCGTGACCTGGCTGTTGCGATCCGCTGCCAACGCGACCACGTGCCAGTTGGTGATGGCGAGACCCTTTTCGTCGATGATCACGCCGGAACCCTGTCCGATCGGAACGCGGGAATTGGGCGACCGCAGAAGGACGCTGAACACCGAGTCCGCGGTGGCCCGCACCGCGCGGACAACGGGCGTGACCCGCTTGCTCAATTCGGCCTCGCTCGGCTGAAGCACCTCGTTCAGTGCGCGCTTCGAAGCACTCTGAAGTGTCTGGGCTCGGAGCCCCGCGCCCAGGAAGAACGCGGTGAGGAGGAACGGGAGGGTACGACGTTGGGAAAACTCGGTGACCATTGGCTTTGGCTGCCTGTGCAGGCCCCCTGTTACGAATGGGTTGGTGGATTGCTCCGAGGGTCTTTGGCCACGGGCACCGGGGGGACCTGTCGGTCCGCCATACGGCCCTCGATGCGAAGATTGTAGATATCGGCAGTCAGCCCCTGGCATCGGATCTTGGTCCAGATCTTGGCCCCGAGGAGCATCTCTCTCTCCGGTGGCGCAGAAGCCGATCCGAGGTCCGTCCAGACGCCATCCTGGGCGTGGTAGCAGGTCATCTCATCGCCTCGCCGGGTGATTCGGAACGACCCCTGATCGCCTTCCACGTCGATACTCTCGGACAGCACGTCCGACATGCTTGCGACGAGGCGGTGCAGTTCGTCCCCCGCGGACATGCGCTGGGCGTAGTAGCGCCGGGAGGAGTCCTCGTTCTGGGCGAACAGTGCGAAGCACGCGGGCTCTACGGTGTCTGGTCGCCAGCCGTGGAGTTGGTAGTCGGCCTCGACGGTGAAGTCGCCGTGGAAGAGCGTCGGAAGGTAGAACCCGGAGGACATGACCGGGCCCAATTCCCCGGACGCGAACTCGATCCGGATACGGTCATCGATCACCGAGACATCGACGTTGCCGGTCTTCGGGAATCGGTAGATGGCCAGCCCGCGTTGGGCGACGCCGGGAAGGCTTTCAGGGAATGGGTAGCGCAGGCCGCCGCTCAGCCAGGAGTTGTGCTCGACGAGGAGGGTGCGGATCCGGCGCACGCAGTAACGGATGATGTCGACGGCCTGATCAGCGTCGACTTCGCTCATCGCCGGGTGTAACGCGAGTTGCCCGGCGCACGCGACGCCAGCCTCGCGCAATTCGTCCAGGAACGCACCGAGCATCAACTCGGGACTCGCGTTCTCCTGACCGTCGAACTCGATGGTCCACGCCGTCGGCCCGCCAGAGAGTCGCCCGCGCACATCGTTCGCCGCGCACTCGTCGGCGAATGCTCGTTGCAAACGCTCACCGTACTCGGGTCGTCGATCGCCGGCGTCGGATCCGATCTCTGATGTCGCGAGGTCCAGGTACCGCTTGCCGAATTCGTCGACGAGGAAGCAGCCGTCGCGGGTCATGGCGGTAGGATCGAACTCAGGTGTCATGCGCGAATCTTAGCCCGCGGAGGCGGGCTTTCCACGCGCGGTCGCGCCACCGTATATTCCCTCGGGGCACATGCACGTCCTCTACATCGAACCCTTCTGCGGGGGCTCCCACGGCTCGTTCTTGGCCACGCTGACCCAAGGGCTCGACGAAGCGTTCGACGTCCGAGCTACCGTGTTGACCATGCCCGGGCGGCACTGGAAATGGCGGATGCGTGGGGCGGTGCCGTGGCTCGCGCATGAGCACGATGCCGAACTCCGGGGCGAGTACGACCTCGTCTTTGCTAGCTCGTTTCTCTCCCTCGCCGAACTGGTTGGGCTGTATCCGCACCTCGGCGCGGTCCCTCGCGTGCTGTACTTTCACGAGAACCAGCTCGCCTATCCCGTGCGCGAGGAGTTCTCGGGCGATCGGGACCATCATTACGGGTTTACCCAGATGGTGTCTGCGCTCGCGGCGACGCGGTGTGTGTTCAACAGCGACTACAACCGGCGGAGTTTCCTGGCGGAAGGAGATGCGCTGCTGCAACGAATGCCCGATGCGATCCCGTCCGGCTGGGCCGATCGTGTCGCGTCCCGGAGCGAGGTGCTCGGACTGCCGGTGGACCTGCCGGACGTCGGGGATTCTGTGTTTCGCGATCTCGACCATACTGATCGTGCGCAGGGCCCGATCGTGTTGTGGAACCACCGCTGGGAGCACGACAAGAACCCCGGTGAGTTCTTCGATGTGCTGCTTTCACTGCGAGACTCCGGAGTGCCGTTTCGGGTCGCCGTCTGCGGCGAGGAGTTTCGCGAAGTCCCGGAGGAGATGGTCCGGGCGCGGGAAGTGCTCGAACATCAGACGGAGCACTGGGGGTTCCTGCCGGGTCGAGACGACTACCTCGGGCTGTTGGGCAGATCGCAGATCGCGGTTTCGACGGCGCACCACGAGTTCTTCGGCGTGTCGGCCATCGAAGCGACGTGGATGGGCGCGCGGCCCCTGGTGCCCGACCGGTTGTCGTATTCGGAGCTGTTCGAAGAAGAGTTTCGGTATCGGGATCTGTGCCCGGCGCTGTCGCGACTCTGCCTCGACTGGGTGGCGGGCGACGTGGATCTGCGAGCGGACCGTCGCCCGGGCTTGGTCGAACATCGGCCCGACCGCGCCCTTGTCCGATACCACGACCTCTTCCAGGGCCTACTCGGTTCGTAGCGCCGTGGTGTGGCGCAGCTACTTCACGAGATTATTGTTGGTCCCCTCCCGCTTCTTGTCCTTCTTCGTGACCGTGATGAAGGACATCATCCCCTTCACGGCGTGGGTGAGGAGGTGGCAGTGCATGACCCATCCCCCCGAGGATTTCGCCGTCGGTGTGAGTCCCCCCGCGAGGAGCTCGGTGGGTCTGCGGCGGAGCTTCTTCTGCGCTCTCGCCTTGTCGTCGAATCGGACCGCGAGCCGGACGATCGTGAAGCTCCGTCCGAGGATCAGCCCGGGCCGTTTCGGTATCCGGATCGTGTCCTCGTAGGCGAGGCGCAGGGGCTGCTCCTTGCGGTTGAACGCCGGCGTATCGAGGTCGATGAACTCGGTGTCGATGTGATGAAAGCGGAAGCCATGCGTGTGGAAGTTGTGGTCCCCGCCGGTGAAGTTGACGACCTCCCAGTAGTGCGTGTCCCCGACCTTGACGTGGTAGCCGTCCTTGGCGGTCAGCATCATCATCGGCATCGGGCCAAACGGCGGCAGCATCGTCATCTGGCGGGCGTGGACCCGCTTCAATACCTCGAAGGGTTTCGCGACGTTGATGAAGAAGGGGAAATCGCCCTTGTCGTTCGGGAACGCGTGGCCGAACACCACGGGCAGTGGCGGTTTCGTGAGATCGGGTTTCAACGGTTTGACGGGATCCCAACGCTGTTTCTTCTTGGGCTTCCAGGGCTTGTTTTTTGACTTGCCGACGATCTTGATGCGGATGCCCTTGACCGGGTCGTCAGCGCCATCGAAGTGGTCGTGGCCGAAGATCAGGTTGTTCTGCGGATCCCGAAACGCGGTGTGAAGACCTCTCACGAAATCGTGGAAGTCGATGAAGTACTCCGAGCCCACTATGCCTTCGGCCTTCAGGACCACCTCCGCCCGGTCGCTAGGCGTCAACGTCACGCCGAGCCGCGTGTCCGTGTTGGAGATCAGGTTGTTGTGGTGACCGAGCGGATTGACGATCTTGTCGATCGGCTTGATCAGCTCCGCGGTGTTCCAGAGTCCCTGGTCGCTGCCGATGCCGTACCACTCCTTGGTCTCGTCCCCGAGGTCCATCCGGAAGATCTCGCCGGACGAGACGTTGATGAAGCGGAGGCGGTACGCCGCGCCCGCGAGTAAGCTCAGTGTGGGGGTCTTGGTGTCCGTGACTTCTTGTGAGTTCACGAGGACGTGATTGCCGGGACGCGCATTGGCCAGGGCCTCCGCGCGCTGCCAAGGAATGAAGGTGGCCTTTGGATTCGTGGCGAACGGCGCGACCTGGTTGTCCTCGTCGAGTTGGATGTCGTCGAGGAACACGACGCGCTCCCTGGACGGTGGGATGCCGATCGCCCGGTCGTGTTTCCGGTCTCGGACGATGAGCGCGCCGTACATACCCTTCTCGACCTGCTCGTTCGTATTGATGTGCGGGTGGTACCAGTACGTCGCCGCGTTATTGAGCTCGAACTCGTACCGGAAGTAGCCGAATCGTGGTACGGGCAGTTGGGCGATGTGGCTGCCGTCCATCGTCGCGGGCATCTCCACGCCGTGCCAGTGGATGGTGCTCGGTTCCTGCAGGAGATTGATGTAGTGCACGACGAGCGTGTCACCGATGTTCGCGTCGATCGTCGGCCCTGGCGTGCTGCCGTTGTATGCCATCATCCTGGTCTTCTTGCCGTCGACGAGTTGCACCTCGACTTCGTGGGAGAAGAGCACCGTCTCGAAGATCTTCGGATTGGGGTTGTAGTCGATCGCCTTGTTTAGCCGCAGGTCTTGCGCGGTGGTCACGGCTGCGAGCAGAACGGTCGCGAAGAGGGCTGTGGTCAGGAATCGTCTCATTGGTTAGATGGGCGCCAGGTTGCACGGGCAAGCACTATGAATCTTATCCCCCGGTGTTCGAGCGGGCCACCCCCGGAGTTCGTGGCGATCATGTAGCCGCGGTGGGATTGCCGCGTCCGTCAGATCACGGTTTCTTGCCCGTGGTCTTCGGGCTCTTCTTTTTCGGTGCTTCGGTGTCGCGCTACGAGGTGGCGTAGCAGCCGGGCTTGGTCTGAGTCTTGCCTTCGTTGGTGCAGCATGACTTCTTCGCGGTTTCGCAGCAGGATGCCTTCGCGTTCACGCAGCGGTTGCTTTTGTCTCCCCCCTTGGATTGGGCGGTCAGGCTTGGCGTGAAGAACAGAGCCAGTATGGCGATGATCAGCATGACGAATCTCATGCTTCTCTCTCTTGGATCTGGGATGTAGCTGGAATCAGAATTTCGTGTTCTCGAGGAGCTTGCGTTGCTCCTTCGTGAGGTGGGCGCGGACCTCGGCGATCGAGCGAACCAGTCGGATCAGCTCCTGCTGGCGCAGGTCTCCGATGCGCTTCGCGATGACGCAGCAACGGGCGACGTCGTTCGGGTTCTCGTCCAAGACTCGCTCCAGTTCATGGGTAGCGGCGAGGGCCTCACGGGCCAGCGCGTTGCGATCAGTCATTCAATGGACGGAGCAGTCGATGATGCGGTCGCACTGCGTCGCGGTGAGTTGGAGTTTCGATACGATCAGGCTGGGTAGCACGATCAACGCGTCGGAGGCGCGCGCCGGCTTCGTCAGTCTCGCCTCGATCTCGTCCACGCGTTGCAAGAGCAACACGTTGCACAATGTACTGGCGGCGAGGCCGCCGGCGAGGATCCAGGGGATGAGTGCGTTGGCTTTCATCGTTTCTTGGCCTCCTGTCGGGCCCACGCGAGGACTCGATTCTCGGGTCGCATTCGTAGTTGTTCGAGGTCATCGAGCGTCGCGCTCACGTTCGCGACTTGCAGGTAGCTCCTCAGTGGTTCGCGGAGACCCGATGTGACGGCGGACTCGTTCGAACCGAAGTACCACCAACCGCCGCCGACGCACAGCGCGCCGATTCCAGCGGCCGCGAGGCGGGGCAACAGCCACGTCGTGAAACTCCGCCGGTTGCCGGCGCTCGCCGACGCCTGATCCTCGATTCGCGAGAACAAGCCGGCTGGCACCGCGGATCGACCGTGTCGACGGACGAAGTTGCCGAGGGCGAAGGCCTCCGCGAGAGCCGCAGCGCACGCGGTGCAGCCCGTGATGTGGTCGGTCGCGGAGCGCGCCGAATCCGGGTCGAGTTCGCCGTCCTGCAGGGCTCCAAGCCGCTCTCGGGTTTCTTCGCAATTCATGGCAGTCTTCGGTTGGACAACGGACGGCGCGGTCGCCATCCACGGGGTTCAAGAATTCTGTTCGGGTGGATCCAGGCGGTGGCGCAGCATCTGGGCCAGCCGTTCGCGCCCGCGGACGAGCCGTGAGGTGACCGTGCCAGGGGCGAGGTCGAGTACAGCCGCAATCTCGGCGTAGCTCATGCCTTCGATTTCGCGCAGTACGACGATGGCGCGCTGGTCCGCGGGCAGGGACTGCAGGGCCTGGTCGAGATGCTGGCGCTCTTCCCGCTGGATCACCGACTCGAGAGGCGAGGGGTGCTCGTCGGGCGGTAGTTCGGTCTGTCCGAGGTCCACGCCCCGCCTCTTGCGGCTCTTCCGGCTGAGATTGATCGTGTGGTTGACGGTCAAGCGAAACAACCAGGTGCTGAACTGGCTTCGACCGTCGAACTTCCCCGCCTGCGAGAGGACGCGGAGGAAGACCTCCTGCGTGGCGTCCTCGGCGTCGGTGTCGCAACCCGTGATCCGGCGGCAGGTGTTGTAGATCCGCTTGCCGAATATACGGAACAAGTCGGTCAGCGCGGCAACGTCCCCGCTCCGCAGGCTGGCGAGAAGCTCTGCGGAGACTTCCTCAGCGGTCACGTCGCCAGGCGACGGTTGGGGCTCGCTCGGAGGGGTTGCTGGCTCTTGCACGGGCACGGGTTGGGCAGACATCCGGCGCGGGTCGGATCATCCAAAAAAAGCGCGCCGCCGGATCCGCGAATGCGGGGAAACAGAGCAAGTCACCTGCGACGCTGCCCTAGGAACCGACGAGCACCCGACCGAACTCCCGAAACGCCGGTTCCCACTGGAAGTGCTGCTGGACGAACGCCCGACCGGGTTGCTCCGCGGATCGCCGGCTGAGCTGGTCGAGGGTCGCTCGCACCATCTCGTTGGCGGACACGACGGTCATCCCGGACTGCTCGTTCTCGTGGCCGATGCCCTTCCGGGCCGCCCGGGTGAGCAGCACAGGCAGGCGCATGGCGAGGGCTTCCAGTACCTTGTTCTGGAGCCCGCGGGCCAGGCGAATGGGCGCGACGGCGAGACGCGCGTGCGCGAGGTACGGGCGCACGCTCCGCACGGTTCCGGTCACGTGGACTCCCGGAAGACGCGAGAGATCGAGCACGGCTTTGTTCGGGTGGGTGCCGACGACGAAGAACTTCGCGTCGGCGCGCTGGCGTCGCACTTCGGGGAAGATGTTCTTCGCATAGAACGTCACCGCGTCGACGTTCGGCCAGTAGTCCATCGCGCCGGTGAAGACGATGGGCGCACACTTCGCCGGGTAAGGGTCCGGGTAGTCGCCGTCTGGGTCGAAGTAGCTCGTGTCGACACCGTTCCGCACCCAGTGCAGCTTGTGCCTGAACTCCGGCACCATCTCCGAGAACAGCTCGACCTCCACCGGGGAGGAGAAGACGCTGGCATCGAAGTCGTCGGCGATCTGTCTCTCCTCCTCGCCGAGTCGGATGCTCTCGCGCCGATAGACGGCGCTCATCGGCCATCGCCGCTTTTGGCTGTACTGCCGCCACTTGTCGGAGTCGACGTCCACGAAGTCGATCACTTTGCGGATGCCACGGGTCGACTCGATGTCGACGTACTGAGCCATCGCCGACGAGAATACGACGATCACGTCGATATCTCGTTCACGCAGAACGTCCGAGACGAATCGGCGCATGGCCTTGTTGCGGTAGTAGGCCATGCTCAAGGAACTGCGCGTCGGCAGGCTCGCGAAGCTCCGCAGCGTGGCGGGCAAGGGGCGCAGTGGGAGGACGCACTTCTGTTCGCACCAGCGATCGAGCGTCTCCACGTGCTGCCAGTCCTCGGCGGCATCGACGAACGTGCCGAGATGAACCTTGTAGTCGCGAGCGAGGTAGCGCAGCCAGTGGTGCGACCGGATCTTGTCGCCCTTGTGTGGTGGATACGGGATCCGGTGTGGGAGGTAGAGAGCCTCTCTCATCGATCGTCGGATTGTACCGCGGCGACCCGCGATTTGACACACAACGGAACGTTCCGACGCGGGCAAAACATTCCGTTGCCCGAGGGCGCCGTGCTACATTCGTCGGGACCATGTCGGAGAAGACCATCAACATTGCCCTCGTTGGACTGGGTTTCGGTGCCGAGTTCATTCCGATCTATTCCCAGCACAAGAACGCGAACATTGCCGCGATCTGCCAGCGGTCGAAGGACAAGCTCGACGCAATAGGTGACGCGTTCGGCATCGAGAAGCGATACACGGACTTTGGGGAATTGTTGAAAGATGACAGCATCGACGCGGTGCACATCAACACGCCGATACCTGATCACGCCCCCCAGGCGATCGCCGCGCTCGAGGCCGGCAAGCATGTCGCCTGCACGGTGCCGATGGCGACGTCGATCGGCGAGATGGAGCGGATCGTCGGCCTGTGCAAACAGACCGGCAAGAAGTACATGATGATGGAAACGGTGGTCTACTGCCGTGAGTACCTCTTCGTGAAGGAGATGTACGACAAGGGAGAGATGGGTCGGATCCAGTTCCTGAGGGCGTCGCATCAACAGGAGATGGCGGGCTGGCCGGGTTACTGGGAGGGGCTGCCGCCGATGCACTACGCGACCCACTGTGTCGGCCCGGTTTTGGCGCTGACCAACGCGGAGGCGGAATACGTGTCGTGTCTCGGCTCCGGGCGGATCGGCGAGGAGTTGATTCCGAGGTACGGATCCCCGTTCGCCATCGAGACCTGCCACATCAAGTACAAGGACTCGGACATCGCCGCGGAGATCACGCGGTCGCTGTTTTGCACGGCGCGGCAATACCGCGAGAGTTTCGAGGTCTACGGGTCGGAGAAGTCCTTCGAATGGCCGCTGATCGAGGGCGAGCCGTGCGTGATCCACACCGGCGAGGAGCCTGCTACGGTGACGGTGGACGACTACGCGCACCTGCTGCCGGAAGAGATCCGCGATTTCACGACCAAGGGCGTCTACGACTCCGACGCGAACCAACACCTTTCGTTCGCGCAGGGCTCCGGTCACGGTGGCTCGCACCCGCACCTCGCCCACGAATTCCTGACGGCGCTCCTCGAGGATCGCGATCCCTATCCCAATGCCGCGCGGTCCGCGAACTGGACGGCTGTCGGGATTCTCGCCCACGAGTCCGCACTCGAAGGTGGCAAGCGCATGGACTTGCCGGGTTTCACATTCCAATAGCCTCGCTTCCCCTCCCCCTCCCATAGCGATAGCAGGTTCCGATGTACTGCAAGCTCATCACTTCGTTTCTGATCCTCGTCTCCATCGCCGCGCAGGGACCCGCACAGCGGAAGTACAAACTGCACAGCTTCGAGAAGACGCAGCTCGACAAGGACTTCCACTGCGAGGGTGCCTCGTTCGGCGACCTCAACCGCGACGGCAAGCCGGACTTGATCTCCGGACCGTTCTGGTACGAGGGACCTGCGTTCGAGAATCGACACGAGTTCTACAAACCGCACAAGTTCGACGTGAAGCGGTACTCGGACAACTTCTTCGTGTTCGTGCACGACTTCAATGCCGACGACTGGAACGACATCCTCGTCATCGGATTCCCGGGGAAGGACGCGTCGTGGTTCCAAAACCCCAAGGGAGCGGAAGGTATCTGGAAGCGGCACATCGTGTTTGCGCAGGTCGACAACGAGTCGCCGACGTTCACCGACCTGACCGGGGACGGGAAGCCGGAGTTGGTGTGCCAGACCAAGGGAGAGATGGGCTACGCGACGCCGGACTGGAGTCAGCCAGAGAAGCCCTGGCCGTTCCATCCCATCACCCCGAAGGGCAAGAAGATCGGCGGGCGGTTCACGCACGGTCTCGGCGTGGGTGACATCAACGGCGACGGTCGGAATGACATCATGTGGATGCTAGGTTGGTTCGAGCAGCCAGCCTCTCTCGAGGGGAATCCGGAGTGGAAGGTCCACCTGCACAACTTCGCAGGGCGTGGCGGCGCGCAGATGTACGCGTATGACGTCGACGGGGATGGCGACAACGACGTGATCTCGAGTCACAACGCCCACGGCTACGGTCTCTACTGGTTCGAGCAGGTCGCGAAGGAAGGAAAGCTGACCTTCGTCCGGCATCGAATCATGGGGAACCTGACGAAGCACAGCCGATACGGCGTCGTCTTCGGCAACATCCACGCGATCGACTTGATCGACATGGATCGGGATGGACTCAAGGACATCGTGACCGGGAACCGGTACTGGGCGCACGGTGGCAACGCCAAGGCGGATAGGCAGAACGCTCCCGTCTACTGGTTCAAGCTCGTGCGGGCTGCGAAGGGCAAGGGTGCGCACTTCGTGCCGCACCTCGTCGACGAACACTCGGGTGTCGGCACGCAGGTCGTCGCGGGAGACATGAACGGGGATGGCTATCCGGACGTGATCGTCGGCAACAAGATGGGCACGTTCATCCATCACCAGAAGGTGAGTCGCGTCAAGCGCGCGGAGTGGATGAAGTCCCGGCGGGAGTTCTTGAAGGATTCCGCCGCCCAACTCGATGCGGCCACGATCGACCGCTCAAAGGGCTACCCGCCGAAGGGCAAGGACGGCAAGCCGCTCAACATGAACTTCGAGACGGGCGATCTCCGGAATTGGACCGCGACGGGTACTGCGTTCAACGGTCTCCCCGTCAAGGGCGACACCGTCCGGGCGCGTCGCAAGGATTACAGGAGCAATCACGCGGGTCAGTATTGGATCGGTACCTACGAGCTGAACAACTCGGACAAGTCGAAGGGCACGTTGACCTCGGACCCGTTCGTAGTGACGGATCGGTACGTGAGCTTTCTCGTCGCCGGCGGGCAGGATCGGCGCACGCGCGTGGAGCTCGTCCTCGCGGGCTCCAAGAAGGTCATCCACACGGTCTCAGGCAAGAACGGTGAAAGCCTGACTCCCGAGTCGGCGGACCTGAAGAAGTATCTCAACAAGGAGATCTTCGTCCGTCTCGTCGATGACTACCTGGGTCACTGGGGGCACATCAACTTCGACGACCTGCTCCTGCACAAGGAAGACCCGTGGGGCAAGAATGGCGAGCCGAGCAAGTCCCGGAAGAAACAGACGGAGGGCTATTCGCCGGTGGACGCCGCGAAGCGGATGGGCGTGCCCGAGGGCTTCAAGGTGGAGCTGGTCGCCGGCGAACCAGACGTGCACCAGCCGATCGGATTCTGCATCGACGAGAGGGGACGGCTCTGGGTCGCCGAGGCGCACTCCTATCCCAAGCGTCGGAAGGGCGACAAGGCGAAGGACAAGATCCTCGTATTCGAGGACACCGACGCGGACGGGTCCTTCGACAAGCGCACGGTGTTCGTCGATGACCTCAATCTCATCAGCGGCCTCGAGGTCGGTTTCGGCGGCGTGTGGGTCGGTGCGGCGCCGTACTTCATGTTCATTCCCGACAAAGACGGGGACTTGAAGCCGGACAGCGAGCCAGAGATCTTGCTGGATGGGTGGGGCTACCAGGACACGCACGAGACACTGAACGCGTTTGTCTGGGGCCCCGACGGTTGGCTGTACGGTTGCCATGGCGTTTTCACGCATTCAAAGGTCGGGAAGCCCGGGACGAAGGACGAGGATCGCACCAAGGTCAACGCGGCGGTTTGGCGGTACCACCCGAAACGGCACGAGTTCGACATCTTCGCGCGGGGCGCGAGCAACCAGTGGGGCGTCGACTTCAACGATCACGGGCAGTGTTTCATCACGGCGTGCGTGATTCCGCACCTCTACCACGTCATCCAGGGCGCGCGTTACCACCGGCAGGGCGGCAAGCACTTCAACTCGCACGTCTACGACGACATCAAGACGATCGCGGACCACCTCCACTACCTCGGGTCGCGCCCCCACGCGGGCAACGGGGTCTCGAACTCGGTCGGCGGTGGGCACGCCCACTGCGGCGCGATGATCTACCTCGGAGACTCGTTCCCGGATCAGTACCGGAACACGATCTTCATGCACAACGTCCACGGCAACCGGATCAACACGGACATCCTCACCCGTGATGGCTCTGGCTACGTCGGTAGTCACGGCCCCGACTTCCTCCTCGCGAACGACAAGTGGTTCCGCGGGATCAACATGCGATACGGGCCGGACGGCAACGTGTTCTTGATCGACTGGTACGACGAGCAGGCGTGCCACCTCAAGAATCCCGAAGTGTGGGACCGCACGAACGGTCGGATCTACAAGGTCAGCTACGGTGATCGTGGCGCGGTCATGGCGGACCTCTCCGCGAAGAGCAACCTCGACCTGGTCGCGATGCAGCTGCACAAGAACGATTGGTACGTGCGCAACGCGCGGCGCGTATTGCAGGAACGCGGCGGCAACCCGAGGATCTGGAAGGGGCTGCTGACGATCTTGCAGGAGCAGGACGACGTCACCCGACAGTTGCGCGCGCTCTGGGCGCTGCACGTGACAGGTGGATTGACGGAGACCCTGGCCGCGCAGTTGCTGAAGAGCGACGAGGAGTACCTTCGGGCGTGGACGGTGCAGCTCACCACCGAGGACGAGAAGGTGTCCGACGCGATCGCGGATCGCATGGTGGCGATGGCGAAGTCCGACAAGTCACAAGTGGTGAGGCTCTACCTCGCTTCCGCAATGCAGCGCGTGCCGGACGCCCTGCGCTGGCGGCTCGGCATGGAACTCGTCGCCCACGTGGAAGACGAGGGCGACCACAACCTTCCGCTGATGGTGTGGTACGGAATTGAGGCTCTCGTCGCCGAGGACCCCAAGCGAGCGCTCTCCCTCCTCGCGCGGAGCAAGCTCTCGCGGGTGACGCAGTTCCTCTGTCGCCGGCTGGCGAACGCCGGCGACATCGGCCTCGATTCGTTGATCACCGTGCTCGGCGAGTCCAAAGCGGAGGAGGCGATCGCGGTCGCCCTCAAGGAGATGGCGGAGACGCTCGCGAAGCGTGACACCGTCGAGATGCCGAAGGGCTGGTCGGGGCTCTACCCGCGGCTCGCGAAGATCGATCGCAAGGGAGTGAGGGAGAACGCGCAGACCGTGGCCGTGGTCTTTGGCGATCAGCAGGTCCTACCGGAGATCCGAGGCGTACTCGCGGATCGGGACGTGAAGATGGAACGCCGCCAGTGGGCGCTCGACAATCTCCTGCGTGTCAAGGATCTCGAGCTCGTCATGGTACTCCAGGGTTTGCTCGATGATCCAAAGATGGCGGTCAAGGCGATCCGTGGCCTATCGCGCTTCGACGACGCGAAGACTCCCGGGGTGTTGCTCGCCCGATTCGGCAAGATGAGTCAGGCGCAGCGCACGGCCACCGTGACGACGTTGACCAGCCGTGTTTCGTACACGAAGCAACTTCTCGGTGCTGTCGTCGACAAGACGGTCCCGAAGTCCGTTCTCGACTCTGCCGCGACCCGCCGTCAAATTCGCGGGTTCAAGGATGAAGGCGTGGACAAGCTGATGGTCGACGCCTGGGGCCAGTTCCGGAGGATCGGTGCGGACAAGAAGAAGTTCATCGACGAGTGGAAGAAGAAGATCACCGACGACGTGCTGGCGAAGGCGGACCTGTCCGCGGGTCGCGCGGTTTTCGCGAAGACCTGCATGGTGTGCCACAAGCTGTTCGGGCAGGGCCCGGTCATCGGTCCGGACATCACCGGATCGAACCGCGACAACCTCGACTACATTCTGGGCAACATCATCGATCCGAGCGGCGAGGTCGCGAAGGAGTACATGCTGACTTCGGTCGAGACCAAGGACGGTGGCTTCTTTGGCGGCATGATCGTCGACGACAACGACGCCACGATCACCCTGCGCGACGTTGCTGGCGAGCGTCAACAGATCGCGCGCAAGGACATCGCAACTGGGGAGGACGGCAAGCTGGCGATCACGACGATGCCGATCTCCCTCATGCCCGAGGGTCAGTTGCTCGGCTTGACGGAGACCGAAGTGCAGAACCTCATCGCGTACCTGGGCGCCGACCTGCAGGTCGACATGACAGCGACGCATGGAAGTTTGCCGACGTTCTTCAACATGCGCGACCTCACGAATTGGGACGCCGACCCCAAGGTGTGGAGCGTCGAGGATGGCGAGATCGTCGGTCGCAGCAAGGTTGGCCTGAAGCGGAACAACTTTGCCAAGAGTCACATGGTGTTCGGGGACTTCCGGCTGATCGTCGACGTCAAGTTGACGGACAACGTCGGCAACTCCGGGATCCAGTTCCGCAGTCAGCGGGACGGCAAGCACCTGATGAAGGGCTACCAGGCCGACATGGGCAAGGGCTGGTGGGGCAAGCTCTACGAGGAGCACCTCCGGAAGAAACTCTGGGACAAGAACCGCGACCACGCGGTCAAGAATGGCGAGTGGAACACGTACGAGATCCTCGCGGTGGGTTCCAAGATTCGCACCGCGCTCAACGGCGTGCTGTGTGTCGACATGGACGATCCGAAGGGCGCGCGCAAGGGCATCTTCGGGTTGCAGGTCCACTCCGGTGGACCTACCGAAGTCCGCTTCCGCAACTTCCGCCTCGAACTCAACCCCAAGTTTGAACTCAAGACCAAGAAGAAGTAGTGCCACCTTCCCCGCGGGGAAGATGGCACGTTTTCTCAGGTCTCGTCGGTTTCCTTTTCCTCTTCGATCGGAGCGAGTTGCACGACCTTGTAGCCGCCGAGCGTCTTGAAGTAGAGCATCAAGAGGAGGTAGAGCACCGCCATCACCCCCGGGATGATCGAGTCCCAGGTGAGCGTCCTCCGGTCGCCCTCCATCGATGCGTTGTGCACGGCGCGCTCTTCGGTCGTGAGCTTGTCGAGTGCGGCCTTCGGATCGTCAGTGCCCGCTTTCAGGAGATCCTCGCGTGCCTTCTTCACCTTCTCGGTGATGGCACCGAGCTTGGTGCCGTCGATGCCGGTGACGTCCTTGAACACGAGGAATTGGCTCGGCGTAGTGGCCTTGTGCGTCGCATAGATAGCCGGTTGGTCCCGCTCGAGTGCTTCGCTGGCAAAGCGGTCCTTGGCGTAGCCGAGGCCGGGGGCGCCGATTAGCCCGGCAGACATCATGCCGATGCCGCCCATGATCGACATCGCGATGGCGCCCGTCTTCGGGAACCGGTCGCCGGTGACCGCCAGCATCGTTGGCCAGAAGAAAGTCTTGCCGATGGCGTAAACCGCGAGCGCGAGCATCGCGCCGACAAACGTCTCGATCCCGCTGGCGAGGTTCAATCCGACGCAGGCCAGAACCGCGCACACCAGGAGGATGCCTACGGGGGACAGTCCGAGCTTGCGTTCGATGAATCCGGCGCAGAAACGGAGGCTGAACATGATCACCGAAGTGAATATGAACAAGATCTTGCCTTCGGCCGGCGTGAGGATGTTTCCGGTGATGTTCTGGATCCACCCGTCCGTGCCGAGTTCGACGGCACCGACCATTGCATGGATCACGAACAACAGGAACAGGAGCCCCGAGCCGATGGGCACCTTCGATTCGCCGCGATTACCATGCGTGTGGGTCAGGACCACGAGGAAGAGCAAGAGCATGCCTGCGATTGCGTAGGAGGCACCTGGCGAGGCGACTAGCGGACCGAAGAACAAAGTGAGCAGGAAGCAGATGACGACGCCTCCCAGTACCCCGACGTCCTTGAGCATTTCCCCAAGGGTGAGTCCGCTCCGTGACGCTTCCGATTTCGGCATGTGTTGGCCGAGGAACATCAGGCCGTAGATCAACGTCGGCACCAGGAAAAGGGCGAGCTGCATTTTCCAGCCCAGAGTGTCTGCGAGGGTCCAGCCGATCAGTCCGCCCAGCACCAGACCGCCCGGCCAACTCGCGTGGAGAATGTTGAGGTAGTGCGTCCGGCGCTTCGGGAATAGCGTCGCGACGAGTGGGTTGGCGACCGCTTCCAGCGTGCCGTTCGCCAGCCCGAACAAGAAGGTGCCCCAGTAGAGCAGCTTGTAATTAGTCTCCTGGGAGTAATCCGCCGCGGTGCCGAAGGTCACGAAGGCCGACAGCGCGTGGAACAGGAACGCCGCGATCACCAGCTTGCCGTACCCGATCCGATCCACGACCAGGCTGGCCAACACGATCGCTCCGGCAAACGGCCAGAGTCCGACGCCCAGGATCTCGCCCTTCTGCGTTTCATTCAGATTGAACTCGTCCCCCCATTCCCCGATCACCTGGCCCCGGATGACAAAGACCGCCGCAGTGGCGGCGATGGCCATGAAGCACGACCAGAAGAGCATCATGCGACCGGACCGCCCAAGTTCGGCAACATCGGGATCGGTGGATTTGGAGCGCTTGATCATCTGATTGTATTCCCTTGGAAATTGATTTTCTTCGATCCGTTTCAATCAAGCGGGCCGGGACGGGTGATTCGCGGAGCGGTCTTGATCCTCGGTCGGACCGACAACCAGACGATACCCTGGAAGTCCGGGTCGTCGATCTCGCGGA
>CAYYAQ010000101.1:0-18769 GCA_964469555.1 uncultured candidatus Brocadiaceae bacterium
GGACGCCGCGAAGAAGCCGGACGCCGCGAAGAAGCCGGACGGCACGAAGGAGGACACGAAGAATCAGGCCCCGAAGCTGATCGGCTCCGACTCGAAGAAGCAGGTCGGCGATTCGGATGCTCCGGGAGACACTGGGCAGACGCCCGCCAACCCGGAGACGCCAGCCCAGGACGCGTACAAGCCACTCGACGATGCCTTGCGGGCCAAGATCAAGTCGCAGCTGTTCGCCGAGATGGTCCTCGCGAAGTGGCAGGCCGCGGTCGACAAGAAGATGGCCAAACACATGGAGCCGGCCATCAACGATGCTGCCAAGGCGGACATTGCCGGCGAGGACGCGAAGACTGCACAGGCCGAGGTCGACACCGAACTCGAGAAGAAGCCGGATGACGCCGAGCTGAAGAAGAAGCTCGAGACGCTGAAGAAGAAGGTCGAGGAGGCGGAAGCCGCGGGCAAGAAAGCCCAGGAAGCGGTCGACGCACGGCGCAAGGCGTTCGATTTCGAGGCCACCATCAAGGAGCTCGCGAAGGGCAAGGACGGCAAGGCGCGTTCCGGACTCAAATTCGTAGACGTGTCGGAGATGAAGGACGCCGAAGGCCTGAAGGAACTGCCGGGCGTCGGCAAGTGGCGTGACTCACATCTGCCTGGTCAAATGAGTCTCGCCGGGGAGGTCCACAACGGGTTCGTGCAGAGCACCGAGAAGGGTGTGTTCCTCTTCCAGGTCACGGACATCGAGGAACGATCGTTCAAGGAGTTCAAGGAAATCAAGGACGACCTCGAGACGGAATATCTGACCGACAAGTCCAACGCGGATACCATGACGAAGAAGGAGGCCTTCGAGAAGGCGCTCGAGCGCCTGGCGCGGGCGAAGATCAAGGACGACATCGCCAAGATCGAGAAGGACGCCGCGGACAGCATCGAGAAGAAATTCACCGAGTGGAAGTTAGGCCTCGACGCGAAGGTCGCTGCGGATGACAAGATCCTGGCGACGATGGATAAGTCGTACAGGACGTTCAAGGGAATCACCATTCGCCGCGACGGCTTCAAGAAGGAGCTGGAAGCAGCGGACGAGAAGAAGAAGACGATCACGGAGAAGATCGACAAGAAGACCAAGGAGAAGGTCGAGGAGAAGCTCGCCGAGGTCCACAAGGACGTTCTCGTGGCAGCCGGCAAGGAGGCGAAGCTCGAGGTGAAGGAGATCGGTCCCTACTCACGGAAGCTTCGGGACCGACCGCGGTTCGGGCACAACTACTCGAACGTGATCCAAGCTCTCTTCGGTGATGCTGACATCGCCGAGTTCGACGAAGAGGACACGACCGAGCTCAAGGAAGACACGCTGAACGAGGTGACCTTCATGGCTTCGTGCAAGAAGGTTCAGAAAGCGACCGCGACCGAGATCAGCCGCCGCCAGTGGGTCTCCGCGCGCAATGGCGAATATGGTGGGTCGTTCGCCGGGCGCCAGATGCAGAAGGCTCTCGACCAGTCCTACACCGTCGGAGCCCTGGAGATCGGATTCAAATGGGCGGAGCCGAAAACCAGTTCCAGCGATGACGACAAGAAGTCGCAGGGCAGCGCTGACGGCAAGGACGACGGCAAGGACGACGGCAAGGACGACGGCAAGGACGGCGGCAAGGACGGCGGCAAGGACGACGGCAAGGACGGCGGCAAGGACGGCGGCAAGGACGACAGCAAGGGCAAAGGCGCAGCCGTCAAGGACGGCAAGAAGTAGCTCCGAGCCCCCGGGCTAGTTGTTCTCGGCTGCCCATCGCGATCAGCGAGTGACCGAATGGGAGGTCGATGTGGCGCAGGAGCCACCGCTCCGTGCCCATGATCCAGGCGAAGATGCTGTTCACCGGTTCCTTGAACTGGTGGCTGAGATTCGTGAGGCCCTTGGGTAGACCGAAGAGCTTCTCCTTCAGCTTCAACACCAGAACTGCGGGGAGGATCAGCGGGAACAGGAACGTGTTGAAGTAGGTCAGCTTGGAGGACTTCAGTCCGGCGCAACGCAGGGTGCTGTCGAGCCGCCCTGCTGTGTAACGCCTCAAGTGATGCGCGACCCGGTCGTTCTGTGAGAACAGGAACTGGTAGGCCGGCACGGAGAGGAACACGCGACCGCCCGGCTTGAGCACCCGCCGCACTTCCCCGAGCACGCGGATGTCGTCCTCGATGTGTTCGATCACGTCGAACAGCGCAACCATGTCGAAGCTGTTGTCCTGGAACGGGAGCTCGTACCCGCTACCGGTCACGACCCGCCGGTGCCCGCGATTCGCGCAGAACTGTATGTAATCGTGGGAGATGTCGATGCCGGTCACGTTGCCGAAGCGACCGAGGGGGCCGAGCATGCCGCCGGCGCCGCAGCCGACCTCGAGGATCTGCCGTTCAGCTTGCCGACCGTTTGGCGAGGAACCGGACTCCCCAAACGACCTCTCGATGAGGTCGAAGAAGATCGTGCGCCGACCCTGGAACCAGAAGTGGTCCTCCTCGAGCTTCGCGAATTGTTCGTAGACGCTGAGTTCCATGTTCTTGCCGGCTGCCCGCCAGCGTCTCGCCGGCTATGATGTGCTGTTTTGGAGACAGGTGGGACGGGCAACGACGATCATCTCGTCCCTGAGGTTGAGGTAGATGCTCATCTTCTTCAAGAGGTTGAGCGGCTTCAGCAGGAATCCTGCGATAGGAGACAGGCGACCGGCGCGCTCGGCGATGAAACCGAGCGAGACGTACTTGCCGCCGTAGCTCGCGGTATTGCATACGACCTGGAACCCGGACTCGGAGAGCAGCCTGCGGATCGTCGTCGGGTTGAAGTGGTAGAGGTGCTCCTCGTGCTTGAAGTGTTGCCACCGCCGGCCCAGCAGGCCCGCGAAACGGCTGTCGATATTCTGCGTCTCGAGGATCAACGCACCGGTCGGCTTGAGGAGGCGGTGGAGTTGCCGGAGTAGTTCCTGCGGATTGGGCACGTGCTCGACGACGTCCCAGATCGTGATCAGGTCGAAGCTGTGCTCTTCGAAGCCATCTCGATCCGCCTTGAGTTCGCTCAGGACTCCGACGTGAATGTTCTCGGTGCCGATGTGCTCGATGGCGTGGGCGGCGATCTCCTGGGATACTTCGACCCCTCGCACTTCGTGGCCTTCCTCGTGCATGACGCGGAGGAAGAACCCGGCGGCGCAGCCGACATCGAGGACGCGGAGACGGCCTGATTTGACGTACTTCTTGACCAACCCCAAGCGCCTGCGGAACGTCTTCAAGTAGAGCGGTTCCTCGGCGGCGTAGCTCGCGTAGCCGCGGGTCTTCGGGCTCTCGCTGTTCCAGTAGTCCGCGCCGTAGAGCCGGTGCAGCGCCTTGTCGTCGTGGCGCGGCGTGACGTAGACGAGTGTGCAGTCGGGACAGCGGATCACCCGGAAGGGCGGTTCGGTGAACATCTCGGCACCCTTCGGACTACCACACAACTGGCAACTCTGGACTTCTACGAGGCCCTCCGGGCTCACCCGAAGTACTCCTTGCCCGTAGCTACCGCTTCGTGGCCGGTCCCGAGTCCTGTGTGGATCTCTTCCGCGGACTTGCGACCCATCTCCACGGATTGATCCATGTTGTTGTACCGGAAGTTGCCCTGGCGTCCCGTCGTGATGATGCCCTTCAGATTGCTGATGTACTCCTGGACCGGCCTGAGATGGTCTTCGTACTCGAGGTCGTAGACCGGGTAGGCGTACGGGATGCGCTTGACGAAGGAGTCGATGATCTCGCCCTTCTCGATCAGGCCGACCGACATGAGGTCCCTCTCAGCCACATTTTGCAGATCGTTGGGGTTCATGCGCCAGACTTCGTCACCGCGACGGCACGTGATCTCGGCGCAGACCATGGTCTTGCCCTCGGGGGCGCAGTGTTTCGAAAAGTTGCGGAACTCGGAGATCCGGTGCACGGTGAGGTGCTTCTCCGGCAAGTAGACCCACGAATCGGGGCTCACGCTCTCGCGGTTGAGCTTCAGATAGACGAAGACGATCGAGATGTACTTGAGCGCCGCGACGTGATCGAGGACGTGCTTGGGTGCTGCGGGGGAGAGCGCCTTCGCCAAGGATGTGATCGGGATCGTGTTGAGGTACTCGTCCCCGGTGATGATCTCGCGCTTGTGTTTGCCGTATTCGATTCCGGTGACGTCCAGGTTGCTGTCGTGGTGCACCCTGATGGCGGGTGAGTTCACGTGGATCTGGCCGCCGTTCGCCTCGATGTGCTTGGCGTAGCCGCGCGCCAGTTCGCCGATGCCGCCGAACTTCGGGTAGATGAACTTGCGCACGAGGGTCCGCGGCGCGTCGCCCTTGCCGGGGAAGAGCGTCTTCATCACCGTGTCCCACAGGCTCAGTAGCGTGATGCGTTGGCTGGCCCAGTTGGATGAGATCTGGCTCGGCGGCATGCCCCACGCCTTCTCGGTGTATTGACCGAAGAACACGCGATAGAGGGTCTTGCCGAAGCGTCGCGTGACCCAGCTTTCAAAGCTCTTGTCGTCGAACTTCTTGAGCTTGCACGTGTCCTGAATGCGCACCCAGAAGTAGTCGAGAAACGCCCGGATCAGCAGCAGCGGCGGCATGTTGGTCAGGACGTTCTTCGCGCTCAGCGGGTAGTCGAAGAACTTGTTGAAGAGCACGATGCGCGACAGGCGTTCGGCCCAGACGACGTTTTCGCCGAGGATGTCATGGACGTGCTGGATCAGCTCCTTGTCGCTGCTGTGGAAGCGATGCGGGCCGAAGTCGTGGCTCCAGTACTCGTCGCCGTCCTCGATGAACGAGGAGGCCATGCCCCCGATGTGCGGCTCACGCTCGAGAATGATGATCTCGTGACCGTTCTTGGAGAGTTCGTAGCCGCAGGATAGACCCGCCAGGCCGCCTCCCAATATGACGACTCTTTTGCTCATGTTCGGGTCAAAGGTGCGGGATCCACAGGGTGTAAGAACATTCGCGATGATGCCTGCTCGAAAGGCGGTGCGATCGCGAAGAGGTCGAAACGGTGTTGCCTGCGCAGTCGTCCGTCTTGTCTGGCGAGACAAGATGCTCAGAAGTCTATCGTCACTGGGGCCGGCTGGCTGGCACGGGCACGGCTTTTTGTACCGGTTGCCGGGTGAATCTCTTGCGGCAGATGGTCTTGAACATCGCCCAGGCGGTGTGAGCCTGACGGCCCAGTGTGTCCGAGTGTTTGGACTCCCCCCCGGCGCGTCGGGAATACGTCACGGGGACCTCCACGACCCGGCAGTCCGCGAGCAGTGCTGCGCACATCATTTCCGGCGAGAACGCAGGGCCGGGCTCGCGGGTGCCGTCGCGCATCCGACGCCAGGCCTCCGATGTCAAGGCGCGAAAGCTGCAGCCGACGTCGGTGAAACGGGGCCCGTGAGGACGCATGAACAGGAGCTGGAGGAATTTGGCCATGAAGACGTTTCCCCAGCGGAGGGCGCCTCGCATGTTCGCGCCCTGCTCGACCATCTGCTTCGTCGTACGCGTCCCCATGATCATCGATGCGTCCTCGAGGTAGATCAGGAGCTTGTCGACGTCGCGGGCGCGGAACGAGCCGTCCGCTTCGGTCAGCACGAGGATCTCTCCCTTGGCAGCGTCCATCCCGGCGCGGAGTGCCTGGCCGTACCCCGGTCGGGTTTCGGAGATCACCCGGGCCCCGGCGGCCCGGGCGAACTCGGCGGTGCGGTCCGTGCACTTGTTGTCGACGACGAGGATCTCGTCGAGCAGGGAGTTATTGCGGAACTCTTCCACGACGGAGGTGATGGTGACCTCTTCGTTGTAGGCAGGGATCACAAGGGAGATGGTCTTGCCGCGGAACATGGAATCTCAACGATAGCCTGCTCGGCTGTGCGGGTTATCGTGGATCTATGTTGAATCGTCGCCTCACATCACTTTTTGCCCTTGCCATCGCGTTCTCTGGCGCGTGCGCGGTGGCGCAGGTTTCGTCAAAGCCGGAGAAGACGAAGACCCGGCAGGAGGTCGTGATCGTTGGGGCGAGCGTGTCGGCGGGCTTCGCGGACCCCACGTCCAAAGGCGATGACGGCAAGGTGAACCGCACCTACCGTCTCGACGTGGCCTTCAAGAAAGCGTGGCCGCGCACGCTGGCTCGGGTCGCGAACTTCAGCGACATGGCGCCGGAGTTGTACGGCAAGAACCAGCTCGCGTCGGCGAAGAAGCGCAAGCCGGACCTGCTGATCGGAATCGATCTGATGGTCTGGTTCGGGTATGGATCGACGTACGGCAAGGTCAAGAAGGGTGAAGTCGATACGAAGCGGATTGCCTTGCAGGCGAAGGGGCTGGCGCTTCTGGGCGACTTCAAGTGTCCCGTCATCCTGGGTGACTACCCCGACATGCACGGCGCGAGTTCACACATGCTCCCGCAGCGGATGATCCCCAACGTCGTCACGTTGGCCGCGCTGAACAACAAGCTCAGGGAGTGGGCGAAGGCCCACAAGAACGTGACCGTGTTTCCGCTGGCGAACTTTGTCAAGGAGGCTGTTACGAAGAAGCAGACCTATCCGTTTGGAAAAGGCAAGGTCATCGAGTTCCCGAAGAACTTCCTCCTCCAATCCGACCGGTTGCACGCCACTCGGGTCGGCACCCTCGTCGTCGTCCTCCGGCTCGCCCAGGCGCTGCAGTCGATCCTCCCCGCGAAGCACCCGCTGCTGGGCCCCAAAGTCACCTTCAAGGGACTGATCGAAGCCGCCGGACTCGTAGACGACATACCGGAGCCGACGCGCATCAAGACCGGGAACTGACTCTCGTTCTCACTCGTCGCCGAGAATGGCGCGCCACGCAGGGATGGCGAGCAGGTTCTTGATGATGCTCTTCATCATGCGGCGGTGCGTGGGGAGGAGGGAGCGGGCTTGAGCGGACCCCGCGATTGTCTCCGCGCCCGTGCGGTCGTTTTGGGCGAGTAGGAGGGCAGCGTAGAGAATGAGCCCTCGCATGTCCTTTTGGCCCGTGGGCGCCTTGTACTGAAGGAACTTCTTCGCGGCGTCCCTCGCCGCCTTGCCAGAGGGATGGACCGTGATCTCATCCAAGGCGGTGACGAACGCGTGTTCGCGCAGGAGCATCGTCTTGTCCACCTTGGTCTTGGCCTGGCCCGCAAGTCCGAAGAGATTCCCCGCCAGCCTCTCGCGCGTGCGCGGATGCCGGCTGCGGTAGAGAACGAGGACCGCGTCCGCGGCCTGGCGGTTGCGCACGAGGATCAGGACGGACACCTGGATGGCCCGCTGATTCTCGGGATCGTTGACCCGGAGGAAATTGAGGACTTTCATCGCCCCCTGCACGTCGCCCTCTGCGTTCAGCAGCAAGGCATGCTGAATCTGCACCGCGGGAAGCGCTGGTGCGGTCTGCAGCAGATACTCGATGTCTTCCCGCGCTCCCGACAGCGTGGCCTCGTCTTTCATCCGATCTCGTGCGCGCAAGAGCCGCATGTTGTGGTCGTGGGGCCGGAAGAACAGAGCCTGTTCGATGCTCGCCAGCGCCTGTGACCAGTCATCGCGCGTCTTCATCTGCTCCACGTAGCCGGTCGTCGCGACTTGGGAGAGCAACTGTCCAGCCCCGAAAGCGCCCAGCAAGAGTCCGAACACGATTCCCTTGATCACCTGTCGCTGGGGCGAGAGTGAGATCTCTTTCGCACCTTTGGAATGCTGCCGCCGAATCATCGCCCCGGCGAACAGGAACACGAGCGCCGCGGTCGGCGCGTTGCCGAGCGGCGCGCGCACGCCCGCGAGCAACAGGAACGCGAGGAACGGGCCCCACATCCGGATCGGCGTTGTCCGAAGCAACAGGTAGGCGGCCGCGGATGCGAGCAGGAAGCCGATCAGCCCGAGGTCGGTGAGGATCTGGAGGAAATCGTTGTGCAGACTCGCCGGCGCGGTCGCGAACCGGCGTCCGAAGGAGGACAACTCGATCTCTTCCACCGTCCGGAAGCGTGGATACTCGATCAGGAATTGTCCGCCGCCGTGACCGACGATGGGCCGATTGGCAAACATCTCGAGTCCGCCTTCCCAGAGCGCGAGTCGCACGGCGACTGTCGATGGGGAAGAGCTACTGCTCTGCGCCGACACTGGGGATGGCGGAGGTTTCTCGACCGGCGCGACCCTGCCCGTCCCGTATCCGAGGAGCAACCCGAGGGCGAGCGCGGCGACCATCGGCCAGCGCCGGGTGTGGATCAGGCACGGCAAGCAGCCGAGCGGCAACGCCAGCAGACCAGACCGCGAGCCGTTGAGCACGATCGCCAACGCGCACAGCGCGACCGCGGTCAGTGCGAAACCCCGATCCCGTCTCGTGCTCTCCTCGTCGCACGCGAGCAACGCCGCGGCGGCGCCGCATACCGCGAGCAGCTCGCTCGCCACGTTGCGGTTGCCGAGGGTGCTCACAGCTTCGCTCGTGTCGGGGATCATCGTGATCCCGATGCCTTGGGCGATTCCGACGCAGGCGACGACGATGCCCGTCGGCAAGGCCGCGCGCAGGACCGCGTGCATCGACAGCCCGGTGCCGAACACGACGAGAGTGGCGAGCGCGAGCATGTGGCATGAAGCTTCCATCGCGTAGCCGAAGTTGTCGACGGAGATGCACCGCGCCAGCACCCACAAGCCGAGCACATTGAACGGCCACACGAGGGCCGGGACCCGTCGCGGCATCGTGCCTGGGAATAGACATATCACGGCGACGAGAACCGCGAGGGCACCACGGCGCGCGACTTCATAGTCCTGCCAGAACGTTTGGTAAGGCACCGCCAGTAGGAATAGCAGGGCGGCAACGATCCCGGGTTTCATTCGGTTCCGATGAGATTGTCGAAGGTGAGGATGGCGTCGACGAACGCCTCGGGCTCAAACGGGGCGATGTCTGAGAGACCCTCTCCGACACCGATGTATTTCACCGGAATCGGCAAGGCCTCGCGAATTCCGAACACCGCGCCGCCCTTGGCCGTGCCGTCCATTTTTGCGAGCATCGCCCCGGTGACGTCCGCGGCGGCCGTAAACTCGGTCGCCTGCCGGATCGCGTTCTGTCCGGTCGTGGCGTCGAGGATCAGCAGCGTCTCGTGGGGGCCGTCGGGGACGTTCTTGCGCACGACGCGCACGATCTTCTTCAGCTCCTCCATCAAGTTCTTCTGCGTGTGGAGGCGACCGGCGGTATCCAGGATCAGGTCGTCGACGCCGCGCGCGACCGCCGCTGCCGTCGCGTCGAACGCCACCGCCGCCGGGTCGGCGCCCGGATCCTGTTTGACGATCGGGATGTCGAGGCGCTCAGCCCACAGACTCAGCTGGGCGACTGCGCCGGCGCGGAACGTGTCTCCGGCGCCTAGCATCACGCTGCGACCCTGCTCCTTCAGCATGTTGGCCAGCTTCGCGATGGAGGTGGTCTTGCCCGCGCCGTTGACGCCGACGATCAGGATGAGGCGAGGCGATTGCGGCGCTTCGTTGAGGGCGCCGCCGCAGCCTTCGAGGCGAGCGAGGAGACACCTGCGCAGGAACTCGGGGACCTGTCCGGTGTTCTCGATCTGCTTCTTCTTCCAGGCCACCTTGAGCTCTTCGACGACGGCTGATCCCGTAGCGCCGAGATCCGATGTGTAGAGGACCTCTTCGAGTTCATCGAGGAAGTCCTCGTCGAGCTTGCGACCGAACGAGAAGAGGCGGCTGAGGCCGCCGGTCAGGCGTTCGCGAGTTTTCTTGAGCCCGCGAAAGAGCTTTCCGATCATCAGGAGTCTTGGCTGAGCGACTGGGTTTCGCCCGAGTCGGAGATCTGGTCCGGCTGCTTTTCTATCAGATCCAATCGGACGCGATCCAGGATCCCGTTGATGAATGCGCCGGAGTTCGCGGTCGAGTACTTCTTTCCGATCTCGATCGCCTCGTTGATGGTCACCTTCGGGGGAATATCGGGGCAGTGCAGCAGCTCGAACACCGCCATTCGGAGGACGTTCCTGTCTAGCACGGCCATACGGTTGAGGCCCCAGTTTCGGGCGACCTCCCGGAGGCAGCGGTCGGTGTCTTCCTGGGTCCGCCTCGTTCCGGTCGCGAGACGGATGGCGAAGTCCCTGATGTCCTTGTCCTCGGTCTCGCCTTCCACGAACTCGCCCAGCGTGTCCGCTATGTCGTCACCTCGGAGATCCAGCTGGTATAGGAACTGGACCGCGAGTTCACGGGCTTGGGAGCGGCGTCGCATTTGAGTTCGGGGAAAGAACGGAGTGATGGTGGGGTTGGTCTTCGAGTATCTCCGAAGAGTATCTGTGCCGGGCGCGAAGGTTACCCCCGTGTGGCGGACCCTCAACGGTGTACGGGCAAATACTACCCCGGATGCGCGGGTTGGGCTGGGCCGATGGTCTGGGCCCCGAGCCGGGAGCCCGCCTCGTGACACGGGGATGGGAGGAGCCGCTACTCGCGGATTGCGTCGATGACACCGATCATGTCGAGCACGGCCGTCGCGCAGTCGGCGCCCTTGTCCCCCTTGGTCCCGTCGGCGCGGGCGAGTGCCTGGGCCCGGTCCTCCGTGGTCAGCACGCCGAAAAGGACTGGGATGTTGTGGCGCAGGTTGGTCTGCACGATGCCGTCAACTGCGGCTTTGCAGACGTAGTCGTAGTGGGTCGTTTCGCCGCGGATCACGCAACCGAAGGCGATGACTCCGTCGTGCTCGCCGCTGCCCGCAAACTCGTCGCAGACGAGCGGCAGTTCGAACGAGCCGGGGGCCCAGGCCAGCGTGATGTCGTCGCTGGCCACGCCGTGTGCCTCGAGCGTGGCGACCGCGCGGTCGACCATCATCTGCGAGATGTCTTCCGTGAATCGCGTGGCGACGATTGCGATGCGGCGGCCTTTTCCACGGGTCGTGGGATTCAGGGCTGTGACCATGGCCCGGAGCATAGCCGTCGTGTCAGCATGGACGAAAGAGTCTGGTTCGTAGCGACCGGGAGTGATCTGATGCGCCCGCGCGATGACCTATATGATCCTGTTCCTGGTGGGCTTGAGCCTGACTTCGGTGGCGATGGCGCTAACCGTCGTCTCCGGTCGAAAGGGCCACCGCCGCACCCACCTCATTCGGGCGATCTCGACGGTCGTGCTGCTCGCGGTGACGGTCGTGTTCGCGTTCTTGATGCGGGCGTACGAACGGAAGCTGCCCGCCCGGGAAGTGGGCATTCACCGCATCTTTTCGATGACGGTCGCGTGGGCCGTGCCGTTGGTTGTGGTCACCGGGATCCTGCTGTGGCGCAACCCCCGTTGGCGACGGTTGCACCAGATCTGCGTGGGGGTGTTGTTGATCGGGACGGTCGGAGCTCTCGTAACAGGAATCTGGGTGCTGAGTCTGTCCGAGCCGCTGTAGTCTCGCCCCTGAGGGTCAAGGAGGGAGCCGTGGCGCCCGATACCAAAGGGTATGGGGCCACGGATTACGGAGGAGTTGGCGTCGTGGGAATCGAGCGACGACGTCCTCGACGTCGCCACTGTCGACGCGCCGGCCGAACCGACATCCGTGATCGAAGAGGACGTCGATGCGAGTCCGTCGGCCGAAGAGTGGATGAGCCGTGGCGCGTTCCCGCTCGCACCCAGGCGTGAGTTTCCCGAGCCAGTCTCCGTCGTGTCGTCGGTGACCCGCGCGACGTGGGGAAGTCGATTCCGCGGGCGGTTCTTGCGCGACCTGGGCATCGGTGGGCTGTTCGTCATTCTCACGCACATATTCCTCGTGCAAGTGTCCGTCGTGCGTGGCCTGTCGATGTCGCCGTCGCTGCACGATGGCGACCGGCTGATGGTCGACCGGATCAGCTACGCTTTGATGGACGTCTCGCGTTTCGATGTCGTCGTGCTGCGCTATCCGAAGAATCCGGACGTCGACTTCGTGAAGCGCGTCATCGGCTTGCCCGGGGACCACATCGAGATGAGGTCCGGATCGCTGTGCGTGAACGGCGAGACCGTTCCGGAGGAGTTCGCGCACGTTGTCGACGTGCACGCCGAAGGCTCATGGATCGTGCCGGAGGGTTCGTTCTTCGTCCTCGGCGACAACCGTCCGATCAGCTGTGACTCCCGCGAGTTCGGCACCGTCGATCGCGACCTCCTCAAGGGCAAGGTTCGCGTCGTATTCTGGCCTCCCAGCCGCTTCGCAGTCTTCTAGCTCTCGAAGACTAGAGGCTGAGGCCGCCGTCGACGGTGAGGTTGGTGCCGGTGATGTAGCTCCCCTCGTCGGAGAGGAGAAGGCGGACCAGCCAGATCACGTCTTCGACCGTGCCCGCGCGACCGAGGGGCACGCGGGCCTCCATGCGGTCCCGGCTCTCCCTGTGCGAGGTGTCGTGGCGAATGATGCCCGGAGAGACCACGTTGACGGTGATGCCGCACGGGGCGAGTTCGAGCGCGAGGGATCGTGCCATCGAAACCAGGGCTGCCTTCGCGGCGAAGTAGACCGGCGCTCGCGTGCTGGCCGTCTGACTTTCGACGCCTCCGGCGGCGAAGAAGATCACGCGACCGCCTCCCGCGTCCCGCATCGGCGGCACGACGTGGTGCATCAGAAGGAACGCCGAGGTCAGGTTGCTCTCCACCATGTGCCGGTAGTGCGCGAGGTCGGCGTCGAGCAATGTCTGCTCGTCGAAGTCTCCGACACAGTGGACGAGTCCGTGGGGCGGGCCTCCGGACTCGAGGAGTTCGACGGTCGCTCTCTGGACGGACTCGTCGTCCGTCAGATCCACGCCGCTGCGCCGCGACCAGACGACGCATCGATCGCCGTACCCGGACACGACACCCGCGCCGATCCCCGAGTGACCGCCGGTGACCAGGATCCGATGGTTCGCCATCGCCCGCGGACCCTATCCCGGCGGCTCTTCGCGAACCACTGGGTTTTGCAGCGTGCCGACGCACTCGACGAAACAGGTGACGGTGTCTCCGGCCTGGATCGGGCCGACGCCCTCCGGCGTGCCGGTCGCGAGGATGTCGCCAGGTCTGAGCGTCGTGTGCTTCGAGATGAACTCGATGGCTTGTGAGATGTCCGTGACCATCAACTTCGTCGAACTCTCCTGCCGTTGCTCGTCGTTCACGTGGAGCCGGATCGTGATGTTGTTCACCTCGGGGAGCTCGTCCTTCGGGATGACCCACGGCCCGACGGGACAGAAGGTGTCGAAAGACTTGCTGCGAAGCCACGGGTGCTTGAAGTCGCGGTCGTCGCCCTGCATCTTCCGCGCGGTGACGTCGTTGATGATCGTGTAGCCTGCGACGAGGTCCATCGCGGAATCGGCAGCCACGTACTTCCGACCTCGCCCGTCGGGATCGTCGAAGCCGAGGATCACGCCGAGCTCGATCTCGTGGTCGATGCGCTCGTGGATCCAGTGCGGCAGCACGATCGGCGCGCCGTGGGGGATCATCGTGTCCGCGAACTTCGTGAAGAAGATGGGCTCCTCGTGGACCTCGGCGCCGAACTCATGGGCGTGGGCCGCGTAGTTCTTGCCGAGGCACAGGATCTTGCTCGGATGCGCGACGGGGATGTCGAACTTGGGCTCGCCCGCCATCGGCTTCGCGCCATCGAGCAACCACGCGCGGTCGTTCAGCTGACCGCAGGCGAGCGCCTGGAGCTCGTCGACGGGGCCCCGGTCAAGGTACTGACCTCGTTGGGGGTCGTACACGCCGAGTCGGCGCCCCTGCTGTCCGCGGTCATCCTGGACGTGATACTGGAACCACGCTAGCCGTTCGGGCTTTGTCATTTGCAGTGCTCCAGTGCGAGCATCGCGTAGGTGGTGCAGACGAGATCGCTCTCTTCCCACCAGCGTCCGTTCTTGGAGTTGAGCCAGCCGCCGTTCTCGTTTTGCAGGCTCGCGAGCTTGGCCTTCAGGGCCTTGCGCCAGTCGACCTGATCGGTCTTTCCCTCGGGAATTGCCGTGCCGATTTCCGTTGTGGGTAGTTCCAACGTCTCGATGCCGGTGACCGCGAGCGCCTGCGCCATGACCATGTAGTAGTAGAAGAGCCCCTGGAAGCGAGCCTTCTCGCCCAGCTTCGGGTCCGACCCCGGGTTCACGTCCAGGTCGAAGTTCTTCTCGATCCACTTCACTGCGGCCACCACGCGGGGGTCGCCCTTTTCGACGCCGCAAAGGGTGTAGGTCTTCAGCAGCGCGTAGGTCATCGAGCCGTAGCTGCGCGGGATCTTGCTACCGTCGGGGAGTGCGATGTAGCCCGCAGGGGAGTTGCCGGGGTAGTAGGAGGAGCCACCGTCGTTGCCCGAGATTACCGTCGTCCGCTTGCCGGTCTTTGCGTCGCGGGACTTGCCGGACCAACTCCCCTTGAGGTTTTGGGTGCGCTGGAGAAACACGATCGCCTTGGCCCACGCTTCATCCTCGGGGTCGAGGCCTGTCTCCTTCAGCGTCTGGGCGGCGAACTGCGTGTTGCTGAGGTCGCCGCGTTCGTCGCCGCCGTAGCCGATCGAACCGTAGTCGCGGTCACTCGGCTCGTAGCCTTTGCTCTCGACGCTCTGCAACGCCTTGATGAAGCGCTGCGCCTTCTGGAGGTTCTCCTTGAACTCCGCGCGGTTGGCCTTCGCCATCGCCATGACGCAGGCGCAAGTCGTGTAGTTGATGTTCTCGCGTCCGAAGCCACCCATGTCGTTCTGGCGCTGAGCGATCCACGCGAGACCGAGGTCGATCGCCCGCTGTTCTTTCTCCGTGCGCTTCGACTTCGGCTTGGTCAGCAGCGAAGCGATGCCGATTCCGGTCAGGCCGACGTCGTAGTGTTTTCCGGTTGTTCCGACCTTGTCGACGGGAACAACGACGTAGAACTTGCCCTTGTCCTGCTTGCTGAACAGGAAGTCGAAACCCTTCTGCTGGACGGCGCTCCAGGGTTGTTCCTGCGGTTGCCGCTGCGCGCGGACGAGCGTGAGCAACGCGCCCACGGTCGCGCTCATGTCCGGCTTGCCGCCCGCCATGATCGGACCGCGACCGACGCTTTGCGCGGCGGATTCGATGCCGGCCTTGTCGATTCGGAGGGCGTCGAACGCGGACGGCTCGGAGCCATTCGACTTCAGCCACTTCTGGCCCGCGGCGATCTCGGCTTCAAACGAGTCAGGGCCGAGCGAGCGCATCGCGTCCAGCACCCACTTCGTCGTCTCGACGGAGTCGGTGCCCCCGGCATCCCCGAACGAGCCATTGGCCCGGCGACACGTGATCAGGAAGTTCAGCGGATTGCGAACGACCGGACCGTCGTCGGGGAAAGAGTAGAGCCTGTGGCAGTTGCCCATCGCGGCCAACACCATCGCCGTGCACCGGCAGGAGCCGTCTCCCAGCGCCTGGCTCTTGTGAGCCGAGTGCTTGAAGAATCGGATCAGCCCGTCGATCTCGCGCTTGAACGGGGTCTTTTGGCTGACGGCGGGTGCCGCGATCAGGGCGAACAGCGTCAAGAATAGGACGGGTCTGGTTGCCATGTGGTCTCTCAGGGTCTGGATCCAGGCGGGTCGCAAGGGTAGGACTGCGCCCTTGAGTCCTCAAACGGAAAGATCCGGACAGAGTTCAGGCGATGGTATCGCCGTCCCTGCGGCGGTTTACTTCGCCAAGGCCCCGGTCCCGGGGGCGGTGAAGACTCGCCTCTGCCCGCCTCTCACTACGGAGGAAGCCTGTGCATTGTACGAGGTCTTTCTCCGGCGGGTGGTCCACCCGGTGCCGGGTGCGCGGACGCTGGTATACGGCTGGCCGGGTGAAGAGCTCGACCGGCTCCGGGCGACCGTACCGCGCCTCGTCCCCGTCGCCGGCGGCGCCAGGGCGATCGAGCTTCGCCCCCAGGTCGGCGCCGACCTCTGGGCCCGCATGATCGATTGCTTTGCCGGGCTTTTCGCCGAAGGGCATCGACCGGTCGTGATCCGCAACACGGACTCACCGGATCTCGAGATGGACCTCGTGACCGAGGCGATCGAGCGGTGCGAACCGGGGACGGTCGTGCTGGGGCCTGACCTCGGTGGGGGCTACTACCTCGTCGCGCTTGCGGCGCCGTGCCCCGAACTATTCGCCGGGCTGGACGAGGGTGCGTCGACGGTGTTCGGAGCGACCCGCCGCCGTGCGGGCGAACTCGGCCTGCGGGTCGAGATCCTGCCAGAGCGACCGGACGTCGACACGTTCGAAGACCTCGTCTCGATGTGGCGCCGGCGGATGGGCCCCGGGCCTCAGTGAATCAACAAATCGAGTCCATCGGTCATGTGTGACGTCTTGCCGAGCGTCGCCATTTGAAGGAACACCTTCACGCCGATGAGCTTCTGGTCGTTCGGAACCGTGAAGGTCAGCGACTGTTGGCCCAGGTTGTTCGTCGCGCTGGCTAGGACCACGTCGAGTGAGACCAGTAGCTGGCACGGTGGGCCGGGAATCGGATCGAGCATCAGCGGCAGCTTCACCGCGCCCCAGAACGTGCTGGACAGCCCGACCACTGTGAGTCCGATCGACGAGGGCTTCAGGAGCGTCCCCGTGACGGTCATCTGCGTGTTGAGCTTTGGCGTGCCGCTGGTCGCGCGCAACCGCGGCCACGTGGCGACTGGACCGCACCCCTTGTCGAAGACCCGGACCGCCGTCACGTCGACGAGCAGGTAGGGCCGTATGCTCGCCGTGGGATGGTCGCGGCTCGGTCCCCAACCCGGGCGGTAGGCGCCGGCGGAGCTCTCGCGCGCGAGTCGGATCACCATGCCATTGTTCGTCGAGCCGCTGACCCAACTCGCGACCAGAGACGTGATGTCGAACTTCTTCCAGCCGCGATTGCGGTTGTCGCCGATATTGACGGAACTGAGCGCCTTCCCGTCGTCGCTCGGTTTGTTGCTCCAGGTGACCCTCGACTCGGCGAAGCTCTGGGTGAGTCCATATGCCGTGACTGGTAGTCCGCCGGCAGCGATGGTGCGGTTCTCGAGGAAGTAGAGCGTGGCATTGCGGATCGGCTTGCTCTTCAAGCTCGTCACGTCGAACTTGAAGAAGGTGCGCATGAAATAGATGCCGGAGGTGTTCTTGTTCTTGGCCAGACCGAGTTCCGTGGCGGCCCCGTAGTTCGTCGTCGGCATGTCAGAGCGAACCGTGGCATCCGCGTCGGGGGTGAGGCGAAGCGTCTGGGCCATCGCCGAGGGTGCGACGAGGAGGAGCGCGGCGGCGGTGGTCGAGAGGATGTTCAGTCGCATGGTGCTGTGGGTAGTGTCGATGCGGGAGCATCATAACTCGCGTGCCACGATCGGTGTCACATAGCGGGTCGCGGTCCCGTTCGGTGCGTCTTGCTCTCGGCGTCCGCTGCACCGGGCCAGGGAGAGGACGAACCGAAGGACGAGATCGATCGGACGGTCGCGGGAATCAAGCTCGAGAAGACGCGGCAATTCAAGTTGTCGCGTACCAGGGACATCACGGTCTGTGACGTCGCTTTCCCGGAACGCTGACTATCCGTCGTGGGTCTTCTTGAGCTTGACCGCCGTCCCGTACGCCAGCATCTCCGACGCTCCAGAAGCGATGTTGCTCGTTGCGAAGCGGGTCATCAGGACGGCGTCGGCGCCGAGTTTCCTGGCCCGGTCGGTCATCCGATCGAGGGCCTGCTCGCGGGTCTCCGCCATCATCTTTGTGTAGTGGTGAAGCTCTGCGCCCACGAGGTTGCGTATCCACTCGGAGATGTCCGCGAACACGTGGCGAGTTCGGATGGCCGCGCCGCGGACGAGGCCGAGTGTTTCCGCGACTTCGTGGCCGTGAATGTTGTCGGTAGTGGTCACGATCATCAGCGCATGACTCCCCGGTAGCGATCGAATCGACTCGTGCGCATCTTCAGCCTCAGGGTGTTCCAGAACAGGATCCCGCCCCCGGCCAGCGCGGCGAGCGCGGCGATCTTGATGAGCAGCGGTTGTCCGCTGCGCAATAATTCGAAGACTCCGTAGCCGCCGAGGATGACGACCCCCGTGATCAGTAAGATCCAGCCGATCTGCCACTCGCTGCGATTGTAGAAACTCTGCCAGAACCGCCGCATCTCGTGATCGGTCGGCTCCGCGAGTGTCATCGACTTCGTGATGTCCGTCAGGCACTGGAACCCGGCGGATTCGGCTGCGAGCTCCGGCTCCGCCGCGAGCCGCTTCTCGAATTCGGTGCGCTCCTCCGGCGACATCTCGTCGTCGACGTACGCCATGAGTTTCTCCTGGTCTGACGTCAGAGGTGTGTCGAGGTCGGTCACTTCTGGCCCTCCATGTACGGCTCCATGAGGCCGCCAAGTTTCTTGCGGGCGTGGAATAGACGGGACATCACGGTACCGATCGGGATTTCGAGCACTTCAGCGATCGACGCGTAGTCGAGGTCCTGGAAGTGTCGCAGCAGGATGATCTCTCGGTGTTGCAGCGACAGGTTATCCATGGCCTTCCAGAGTTCTCGGCTTACTTCCTGGTCCTCAGCCTTCGCAGTCGGGCCCAGCGCATCGTCCGGTAGCGGGATGCCGAGGCTGTCGTCGTCCTTCGGGTGGATCGATACCTGCCTGGCGCGGCTCCGCTTCTGGATGAAGTTGAGGCAGCAGTTGCGCAGGATGCGAAAGAACCACGGGGCGAAGCGTTCGCCCTCCCGAAATCGGTCGAGGTGCTTGTAGACCCGGAAGAACGCGTCGTTCGCCATGTCGATGGCGTCGTGGCGGTTGCCGACGTACCCCATGGCGACGCCGATGGCGCGGCCCATGTAGAGTTCGACGAGAGTCTCGAAGTTGCCATGGTCTCCGTGTTTCGCGCCGGCGATCAGCCGGATTTCTTCTGCGACGGTCAAAGGAGCACGGCTACCTGACATGGGGGACGATCATTCAGGGGCATTCGAAATATTTTGACTTTGGATCAAAAACCCA
>CAYYAQ010000102.1:0-18683 GCA_964469555.1 uncultured candidatus Brocadiaceae bacterium
GTGGGGGTCGTCATGAGGCGGTCCCGGTGGGTTCGATTCCCATGCACTCCCGCCATTTTCTCCCTTGGTCGGGGTCGAAAGTTAGCATTGGCTCGCTAGCCTTTCCCGCCCTGTAACTAAGAGTGAGCCGTGTCTGAGTTGTTTGTCCCGATCCTGGTTTTCGCAGTCCCCGTGACGGCCGTCGTAGCTGTGGCGTTGCTCTCTGGGCGACGCCTGCAGGGATCGTGTGGCGGCGTCGGAGCGGACGGCTCTTGTTCTCGCTGCGGGAAGCCCGCGGCGGAGATGCCCATGGCCGACATGCCGGTTTCAAAGGAGCGCCAAGGAGAATCGCGCGCCTGCAACTGATCACCCCGCGCAGGTTTGCTGATCCGCGTCTCGACCTTGCCCCACGTCCCATGAAGTTCGAATTCCCATCCCCTTCGATGCGATGACCACGCACACCATCAAGAAGGGTTTCGACATCAAAATCGAAGGCCCACCGGAGGTCCGACTCGACCAGGCGGCAAAACCGCTCGTCGTCGGAGTCCGACCGACGGATTTCCCCGATCTCAAGGCCAGGGTCGTCGTCAAGGAGGGCGATCAGGTCTCGACCGGAGACGTGTTGTTCTTCGACAAGCGCGATCCGGACATCCGGTTTCTCTCACCGGCGACGGGAAAGGTCACAAAGGTCGTCTTCGGCAAGCGTCGCGCGCCGCAACTCGTCGAGATCAGCCTCGAGGGCGACGACAAGTTCGCGGAGATCGAGACGGTCAGATCCGAGGAACTCGGCAGCATCGATCGCGCCGCGCTGATCACGAAGATCAAAGCCGCTGGACTGTGGCCGCTGTTGCGCCAACGCCCGGTCGGCAAGACCGCGAACGCGGACAAGGTTCCCGTGGCGATCTACGTCAACGGCATGGATACCGAGCCGCTCGCCGCGGACCCGGCGGTGGCGTGCATGGGGCAGGGGCCCGAGCTCGCGGCCGGCATCGACGTGCTGCGCCACCTGACCTCCGGCAGGATCCACATCAGCCTTCGTGGGGGTGAGGTGACAGCGCAAGAATTCCACATGCTGAAGGACGTCGACGTGCACCGGTTCGAGGGGCCGCACCCCTCCGGGCTCGTCGGTACGCACATCGACCGGATCGCGCCGCTCAAGGATGGCGAGGTGGCCTGGTTCTTGAAAGCGCAGGAGGCGGTCGTCCTCGGCGCCTGGGTCCTGAGCGGCCACTACCCGGCGATGCGCACCGTGGCGGTTTCCGGCAGCGGCGCGCCGTCGCGGCAGTACTTCCGCGTGCGCCAGGGCGCGTCACTGCTGACGCTGACGGGCGGCAAGCTTGTCTCGGACGAGTTCCGCGTGATCAACGGCACGGTCCTCAACGGCGAAGCGATCGACGCGGATGGCTACCTCGGTTTCTACGCGAACACCGTGACCATCCTTCCGGAAGGCGGTGACCGTCGCGACCTCTTCGGCTGGGCGCTGCCCCAGTTCGGCAAGCACAGCGCGTCCCGCGCCGTGATGTCATGGCTGTTGCCGAAGAAGATCTACGACATGGATACCCGCCTCCACGGTGGGCCGCGTGCGATCGTCAACATCGGCGCGTGGGAGCGGGTCATGCCGCTCGACATCCATCCGACCTACCTCGTCCGCGCCATCCAGGCCGGAGACATCGAAGAGGCCCTCAGTCTCGGATTGCTCGAAGTGACGGAAGAAGACGTCGCGCTCTGCACGTTCGTGGACCCGTGCAAGATCGAGGTAGGGGACATCATCCGCAAGGGCTTGGACATGTACGAGGAGGAGGGGTAGCTCATGCGATTTCTCCGCAAGCTCATCGACAAGAATCGTTCGCTCTATCACGAGGAGGGCTCGAAGTTCCACAAGATGTGGCCGCTCTTCGACGCGATGGAGACGTTCCTGTTCGCGCCTGGCAACACCACGCCGAAGAAGGGACCGCACGTCCGCGACTACATCGACCTCAAGCGCACGATGTCGCTGGTCATCCTCGCTCTGGTGCCGTGCCTGCTGTTCTCGATCTACAACACCGGCTACCAGCACTTCCTGGCGTGGTCGGCGATGACGACCGATCAGGGGTACACCGCGAGCTGGATCCAGGGTCTGCTCTTTGGTGAGACCTACAACCCCGACGTCGCCAACCCCGACTTCTGGGACATCACGGTGTTCGGCCTCCAGCAGATGGTGCCGATCATCTTCGTCAGCTACTTCGTCGGTCTGAACATCGAGGGCATGTTCGCCGTGTGGCGCAAGGAAGAGGTGTCGGAGGGTTTCCTCGTCTCCGGCCTGCTGATCGCACTGATCGTGCCGCCCTCGATCCCGCTCTGGCAGCTGGCGATCGGCGTCGCGTTCTCGGTGGTCCTCTGCAAGGAAGTGTTCGGCGGCACCGGGATGAACATCTTCAACCCGGCGTTGATGGTCCGAGCGTTCCTGTTCTTCGCCTTCGCCGGCCAGATGAGCGGCTCGCGAGTCTGGGTCGCTGGCAACGGCAGCCACGACTTGATCGATGGCTACACCGGCGCGACGCCACTGGCCGCCGCCGCGAACGCGAGGCTCACGCAGGCCAATGTCGAGCCCACCAACACCGTCGAGAGCGCACAGAACGCCATCCTGGATGTGGCCGGAAAGCCGCTCGAGTGGTGGGACCTGTTCTGGGGGTTCTGCTCGGGTAGCGCCGGCGAGACCAGCGCCTTTTGTTGCCTGATCGGCGCGGTGATCCTGTTGGTCTCCGGTATCGCCTCGTGGCGGGTGATGGTCGGCGGAGTCATCGGACTGTTTCTCACCGGCTGGTTGATGAACTGGCAGATCGGTCATCAGGACGGCCTGTTCAGCCTGCCGCCGGAATACCACCTCGTGATGGGCGGGTTCGCGTTCGGCCTCGTCTTCATGGCGACGGACCCGGTTTCCAGCCCCGAGACCAGCGTCGGCAAGTGGATCTACGGATTGCTCATCGGATTCCTGACGGTGATCGTCCGGGCGGCGAACCCGGCCTATCCGGAGGGGACGATGCTCGCGATCCTTCTGATGAACGCCTTCGCGCCGGCCATCGACCACTTCGTCGTGGCTGCCAGCGTCCGACGGAGGAGAGCGCGCAATGAATAAGAACAGCAACACCTACGTCGTGCTCTTCGCAGCCAGCGTCTGCGTCGTGCTCGCCGCCGGTCTGGCGGCGACCTTCCACGGCCTCAAGACGCGGATCGACAGCAACAAGCTCTTCGACAAGCAGCGCAACGTGCTGATCGCTTGCGGACTCTACGACCCGACCGCGGGCGAGAAGTCGCGAGCCGACCTCGAGGCGATGTTTACGAAGGTTCGGCCCAAGGTGCTCGAGTTCTTCAAGAGCGAAGTCGAGGAGGAGTACCGGGAGCGTGGCGAACGGAAGAAGCGCAAGGTCAACAAGGTCACGCGCGCCGAGGATTCCAGCATCAAGATCGAGGATCTGGAAAAGGAGAGGCGCAAGAACCCCGATCGCATCCTCGGCGAGATCTACATCGCGGAGGACGGCGGCAAGAAGATCTACTGCATCCCGATCTCGGGCTACGGCCTGTGGAGCTGGCTCTACGGGTTCCTCGCTCTCGAAGAGGACAGGAACACGGTCCGCGGCATCACCTTCTACAAGCACGGCGAAACGCCGGGGCTCGGTGGTGAGGTCGACAAGGCGTGGTGGCAGAACAACTGGAAGGGCAAGAAGACCCACGACTCATCCGGCAAGCTGGTGAGCATCACGGTGCTCAAGGGCCAGGGCAACGAGTTCGCCCCGGACGGGCACAGGGTCGATGGCATCTCTGGCGCGACGATCACCAGCAATGGTGTCACCAAATTCGTCAAGGCCGACCTCGAGAAGTACGAAGCGTACTTCAAGGGATTGAACTGATCATGACAGCAACAGTCGACACCCCGGTCGAAGCGAAGCCCAAGACCTCGTTCTTCGGCAAGAAGGAGAAGCGCGCCGTCCTCGACCCCCTCTGGGACGACAACCCGATTTCGCTGCAGGTCCTCGGGATCTGCTCCGCGCTCGCCGTCACCATCAAGGTCGAACAGACCCTGTTCATGTGTGGCGCCGTGATCTTCGTGCTCTGCATGAGCAACGTGCTCATCTCGCTGATGCGCGACCTGATCCCCAACAACATCCGCATCATCGTGATGCTCACGGTGATCAGCAGCGTGGTCACGATCGTCAGCCTGATCCTCCAGGCGTACGCATTCGACATCAGCAAGGCGCTGTCCGTGTTCGTCGGTCTGATTGTTACGAACTGCATCGTGATGGGGCGCGCCGAGGCGTTTGCGATGGCGAACAGGCCGTGGCGCAGCTTCCTCGATGGGCTCGGCAACGCGCTCGGCTACACGTGGATCCTGATCGCCGTCGCGGTGTTCCGCGAGCTATTGGGTGACGGCAAGATCCTCGGTACGCGGCTCATTCCGGAGTCGTGGTACATGGATCAGGGCGGCTGGTACGTCAACAACGGCTTGATGGTGCTCGCGCCCGGCGCCATCATCCTGCTCTGCGTGATCATCTGGATCCAACGGGCGATCTCCGGCTACTCGGAGGACAACTAATGCTGCTCCAAGGCGACCTCTTCAGCCTGATGCTCAAGGCGATGTTCGTCGAGAACATCCTCTTGGCGTTCTTCCTCGGGATGTGCTCCTACCTCGCGGTCTCGAAGCGAATCGACACCGCGATCGGCCTCGGCATCGCGGTGGTCTTCGTCTTGACGATCACGTCCCCGGTCAACTGGTTGATCCACAACTACGTGCTGCGGGAAGGCGCGCTCGTATGGTTGGGCGATTCGTTCAAGGACCTCGACATGAGCTACCTCCAGCTGATCTTCTTCATCGGCGTGATCGCGGCGATGGTGCAGATCGTCGAGATGGCGATCGACAAGTACAGCCCCAAGCTCTACACGGCGCTCGGGATCTTCCTGCCGCTCATCGCCGTGAACTGCGCGATCCTCGGCGCGTCGTTGTTCCTCGTCGAACGCGACTACACCCTCGCCGAGTCCACGGTGTTCGGTTTTGGTTCCGGTCTCGGCTGGTTCCTGGCGATCGTCAGCATGGCGGCCATCCGGATGAAGCTGCGCACGTCACACATTCCAAAGTCACTGCGCGGCCTGGGCATCACGTTCATCGTCACCGGCCTGATAGCCATGGCGTTCATGACCTTCAGCGGCATCCAACTTTGATCCTGAAATGGAATTCTTCCCCATCCTCGTCGGCGTCATCTGCTTGACGGTCGTTGTGTTGATGCTGATCGGCGTGCTGCTGTTCGCCGAGAGCAAGCTCGTCAACAAGGGCCTTTGCAAGATCGAGATCAACGGCGATCCGGACCGATCCCCCGAGATCCCCGGTGGTGGAACCCTGCTTGGCGTACTCAGTGGGCAGAAGATCTTCCTGCCGTCCGCGTGCGGCGGCGGTGGCACGTGCGCGATGTGCAAGTGCCAGGTCTTCGAGGGTGGTGGCGACATCCTGCCGACGGAGCTGACGCACATCTCGCGCTCCGAGGCCAAGGAGAACTGGCGCCTCGCCTGCCAGGTGAAGGTCAAGGAGAACATGAAGATCCGGGTCCCGGACGAAGTGTTCGGGATCAAGAAGTGGGAATGCACCGTCGCGTCCAACCACAACGTCGCGACGTTCATCAAGGAGTTCGTGGTCAACCTGCCGGAGGGCGAGACCCTCGCCTTCCAGTCCGGTGGCTACATCCAGATCGATGTCCCGAAGTACAAGAACCTCCGCTACCGGGACTTCGACATCGAGAAGGAGTACCACGAGGATTGGGACAAGTTCAAGATCTGGGACTACGTCGCGAACAACGACGAGGAGTGCTTCCGCGCGTACTCGATGGCGAATCACCCGGCGGAAGGAAACCGGGTCATGCTCAACATCCGGATCGCCTCGCCACCCCCGCGCACCGAGGGCATCCCCCCCGGGATCTGCTCTTCGTACGTGTTCAGCCTGAAGCCCGGCGACAAGGTCACGATCTCGGGGCCCTACGGCGAGTTCTTCATCAAGGACACCGACCGCGAGATGGTCTACATCGGTGGTGGTGCCGGAATGGCGCCGCTGCGTTCGCACATCTTCCACCTGTTCCACACGCTGAAGACCGGCCGCAAGGTCAGCTACTGGTACGGTGCACGTTCGAAGCGCGAGATGTTCTACACCGAGGAGTTCGAGGCGATCGAGAAGGAGTTTCCGAACTTCTCCTACCACGTAGCCCTTTCGGACGCTCTTCCGGAGGACAACTGGACCGGGCACACCGGGTTCATCCACCAGGTGGTCTACGGCAAATACCTCGAAAACCACGAGGACATCGACAACGTCGAGTTCTACCTGTGTGGACCGCCGCTGATGAACAGCGCCGTGTTGCACATGCTGGACGAGATGGGTGTCGAAGAGCAGATGATCGACTTCGACGACTTCGGCGGATGAGACCGTGACCGCTCGTCGCCTAGGCTTGGCGGTGCTCGTCGCATCGGCTTCGTTCGTTGGTGGCTGCCAACAATCGGCGCCAAGCATCACGACGCTGCGGGGACAGACGATGGGGACGGCCTACACGATCAAGGTCGTTCTCCCGTCTGCGAAGGAACGACTCGCCGTCGAGGGTCGCCTCGCCGAGGCGCTGGGCGAGTTCGATCTCGTGTTCAGCACGTACAACCCAAAGAGCGAGATCAGCCGTTTCAACGCACATGTCACGCACGAACCATTCGTGCCGACGCGAGCGTTTTACGCGTTGGTCGTGCGCGCCCTGGATCTGGCCAAGCGGACCCGCGGGGCATTCGATCCGACAGTCGGGCCGGTTCTCCGGTTGTACGGCTTCGGACCGGGCGGCAAGAAGCCGGAGACACCACCGAACGCCGACGCGATCGAGGTGGCGCGCAAGCAAACTGGTTGGCAGCGGATTCACGTGTCGCAGGGCGGCGATCTGACGAAGGAGATCCCGACGCTGGAACTCGACCTCAACGCGATCGCCAAGGGCGCTGGCGTGGATGTCGTCGCGAAGGTCCTCGACGGCATCGGATGCGCGAGCTACATGGTCGAGATCGGCGGCGAGGTGAGTTGTCGCGGAATGAAGCCGGACGGCAAGGCGTGGCGGCTTGGCGTGGCGCTGCCGAGCCCAGCCGGCGGTCCCGTCGACTTCGCGGACAAGGTTGATCTTGTCGACCGGGCGATGGCGACGAGCGGGTCCTACATGCAGTTCCGCGATTTGGGAAAGGACAGGGTGCACCACATCCTCGATCCGCGCACGGGACGGAACGCAGAGTCGAAGACCGTCAGCGTGACGGTCATCGCGAAGACGTGTGAGCTGGCAGACGGATTGGCTACCGCGATGATGGTGCTCGGCCCGGACGAGGGCGAGAAGGTGCTTGCGACGTTCGCCGGGGATGACGTCAAGGTGCTCTTCCTCGTCCAGGGCGAGAAGGGCATCGAGCGGCGGACGCACCACTGGTAGTGTCGTGCCCTCATGGCCACGAAGGATCCTGAAGGTAGCTGTCTGTGCGGGAAGGTGCGGTATCGGATCACCGGAGGCGACGCCCGCGAGGAACATCTTTTGGGGTAGTCGCGCGCCGTGGTTCCTCGACACGGGGTCTCTCCCCCGGCACGAAGAGCTTCCCGAGTAGTCGACTCTTCTTGTGGGCTAGATGTGAACGAGGATCTGCGACTTCATGACGCTGCTCCGCTTCATCTTGTCGAACGGCACATACTGCCGCACTGGTTTCTTCGTGCTCTTCTTGCCGGTGCCGTGCCTGAACTCCGTGATGACGATGAGGTAGTCCTTGCCCATGCCGGCCAGCCGGCCCTTGTGCCAACCCGCTTCGACCTGGTGGCCGAGGCCACCTTCTTCGAACGACTCGGCGTTGACGAACGTGACTACCCTGCCGAGCAGTCCCTTGAGGATGTCGGTGAGGGTCTTGTCTGCGAAGCCATGTGCGGGGGAAGTTCTCGGCTTTTGGTCGGGTCAGGAGAGGCTTGGGGGGCAGGGGCGGATTCACTCATCGGGGTCGTCCTTTGGCGAGGGAGCCTCACGTCGGTGGCGTGGAGAGGGTAACACCGCATGCTACCGGGCTCGATCGAAGACCCCAACTCCTTCCGGACACCTGACCGATCTGCTAGCCTGCCGCGACCGATGACCGTTCCGACCGACGAGGAATTGATCGAACGTTGGCGCGGTGCAGAAGCGCCGCTCCTGCCCCTTCTCCACGCGTTCCACGACCGCGACGGATTCCTCTCGGAGGATGCGTTGCGCGCCGTGTCCACGGGACTGAAGACGCCGCTGGCGGACCTCTACGGGACGGTGACGTTCTACCATCACTTCTCTCGGGTGCCCGAAGGGCTGCACGCCCCCCGCGTGTGCACTGGTCCCGTGTGCTGCCTGCGCGGCGCCAACGACGTCCTCGCAGAACTGCGCAAGGACGGCGCGACGCCCATGGCTTGCTCGGGTCGGTGTGACCAGCCGGTTCCGGTGTTGCGCGGCGCCGAGACGCTCGTCGGCGCCACTGCCGCGGAACTCGTGCACGAGCCGTCCGCGCTGCCGGCGCCCAATCCGGGCGGTATCGAGGAGTGCGTCTTTGGTGGGATCCGCGAACCGAACCGCAGCACGCTCCAAGGCTACGGTGACTACGCCGCTCTCGCCAAGGCGCGGGCGATGTCGCCAGAAGACCTCGTCCAGGTGATCACGGACAGCAAGCTCGCCGGACGTGGTGGTGCAGGGTTTCCGACCGGCGTCAAGTGGAAGGCCGTCGTCGAGGCGGATGGAGACCCGAAGTCCATCGTCTGCAACGCGGACGAGGGCGAACCGGGTTGCTTCAAGGACCGCGCGATCATGGACTACGACCCGCACCAGATGATCGAGGGCATGGCGATCGCCGCGCACGCGACCGGCGCGACGCGCGGGTTCATCTACCTGCGCTACGAGTATCCGGAGACCCAGGGAATCCTCGATCGCGCGATCGCCGAAGCCGAGGCCGCGGGCCACATCGGCGACCCGTTCAAGCTCTACGTGCGTCGGGGCGCTGGCGCCTACATCTGCGGCGAGGAGGGTTCGCTGCTGAACAGCCTAGAAGGGAAGCACCCGTTCCCGCGCAACCGCCCGCCGTTCCCGGTGACGCACGGCTACGAGGACAAGCCGACCGTCGTCAACAACGTCGAGACGCTCGCGTCGGTGGCGCCGATCGTGATGAACGGGGCCGAGTGGTACCGCAACCTGGGCTTGAACGACCAGGCTGGCACGAAGCTCGTCAGCCTTTCGGGCGACATCCGCACGCCCGGCAACTACGAAGTTCCGCTCGGATTGCCGCTGCAGACGCTTCTCCACGAATGGGCCGGCGGCCCGCCCGAAGGTCGCACCATTCAGGCGGTCACGATGGCGGGGCTCTCCGGTGGGTTCCTCGCCGGCGACGACCTCAATGTCACGCTCGACGAGCCCAGCATCCGGAGCAAGGGGTCATTCCTCGGCGCCGCGGGCATCATCGTCTTCGATGACAGCCGCGACATGATTCAGGTGGCGCACAACGCCATGGAGTTCTTCGCCCACGAGTCCTGCGGGAAGTGCTTCCCGTGTCGCATCGGAACGCAGCGCTTGATGGAGCGCCTGGCGGGTGAAGCCGGACCTCCAGAACTCGACAAGTGGCAGGGAGAGGTGACGGATATCGGCAAGGTGATGAAGGCGACGAGCGCGTGTGGCCTTGGCATCGCGGCGCCACTCGTCACGGACAGTCTCATGCGCTACTTCCCCGACGCGGTCAGCCGACACGTCTCTGGTTCGCTACAATAAGCCTGACATGACAGCCATCGGATCCGATACCAAGCTGCTGACAATTCAGCTCGACGGCGAGGATGTCTCCTACAAGGAAGGAGAGACGGTCTACGAGGTCAGCCGGCGGCACGCCAAGGATGTGCCGACGCTGTGCTACGACTCGAGGCTCGATCCCTTCGGCGGCTGCCGCATGTGCGTGGTCGAGGTCGAGGGGATTCGCAATCCGGTGGCGTCGTGCACCACGAAGGCGACCTCCGGCATGGTCATCCGTACGCGCACGGACCAGGTCGAGGAATACCGCAAGACGCTCCTCGAGATGGTCGTGTCCGAGAACCACCAGGTGGATGTCGATGAGCTGGCTGGTTACGCGTCGCAGGAGCTCGCGGAACTGGTCGACCGCTACGAGGCGCGCACCGGTCGTTTCCAGGGCAAGAAGTCCGGCAAGAGCAAGATCGAGGAGGACCCCAATCCGTTCATCCTCCGCGACTACGAACAGTGCATCTCGTGCTATCGCTGCGTGCGGGTCTGCGCGGAGCAGGAGGGGGACTACGCGATCAGCGTCGCTAACCGCGGGTTCGACACGCAGATCACCACGGAATTCGACGGCCTCCTCAAGGGGTCTTCCTGCACGTTCTGCGGGCAGTGCGTGCAGACGTGTCCGACCGGTGCCCTTTCGGATCGCAAGGCGCTCCGCGATGCAGACCTCCCCGAGCCAGTGCAGAAGACGCGGACCGTCTGTGCCTACTGCGGCGTCGGCTGCTCGGTCGATCTGTTGTCGAAGGGCGACAAGATCGTGGGCGTCCTGCCGGCGATGGACGGCCCCGCCAACGAGGGCGCGCTGTGCATCAAGGGCCAGTTCGCCTTCGACTTCGTGCAGCATCCCGAACGCCTGAGAACGCCGATGGTCCGTAACGACGACGGAGTCTTGGTGCCGGCGAGCTGGGACGTGGCCCTCGACAAGGCCGCGGCGGGCTTCATGAAGGCCAAGAACGAACACGGTCGCCACAGCGTCTACGCGATCGCGTCCGGTCGTTCTCCCAACGAAGCCAACTACACGGTCCAGAAGTTCATTCGAGCAGGGTTCGCGACCAACCACGTGGACAACTGCTCGCGTGGTTGACACGCCCCGACGGTCGCCGGTCTGACGGCCACGATAGGTAGAGGTGCGATGTCCAACACGCTGAAGTGCATGGAGAAGCCCGACGTGATATTTGCGATCGGGACGAACATGACCGAGTGCCACCCGGTGGCGGCGCTGCGGCTCAAGAAGGCGATCAACCGTGGCGCCAAGATGATCGTCGTCGATCCGCGACGGATTCCGATGGTTGATATTGCCGAGCTCTACCTGCCGATCCGCGTGGGTTCGGATGTGCCCCTGATCCTGGCGATGTGCCACGTGATCCAGCGCGAGGGCCTGATGGACGAGCAGTTCATCGCCGACCGCACCCGGGAGAGCGAGGCGTTCTTCGCGCACATCGCGAAGTTCACCCCGGAGTGGGCGGCTGGGATCTGCGGCGTCCCCGCGGCGGACATTGAGAAGGCAGCGATCATGTACGGCTCCGCCGACAAGGGCGCGGTCTTCTACACGCTCGGCATCACCGAGCACGTGTGCGGCGTCGACAACGTGCAGTCCCTGTGCAACCTGGTGCTGATGACCGGGAACTTCGGGAAGGAAGGAACGGGCCTCAACCCGATGCGCGGCCAAAACAACGTCCAGGGTGCCGGCGATAACGGTGCCGTCCCCGCGAACTTCTCCGGCTTCCAGTCCGTGGTGCTTCCCGAGCATCAGGCCAAGTTCGAGAAGCTCTACGGCGTGAAGGTGGACATGGTGAAGGGCAAGACCAAGGTCGCCGCTGTCAACCAGGCAGGCGAGGAGACCCGCGCGATGTTGATCGTGGGCGAGAACACCGTCGTGTCGGATGCGGACCGCAAGCACGGCGAGGCACAGCTCAAGAAGCTCGACCACCTGGTCGTCGTCGATCTCTTCATGACCGAGACCGCCGAGTTGGCCCACGTCGTGCTGCCGGCTACCGCGTGGGGCGAGACCGATGGTTCGTGCGTGAACACCGAGCGTCGCGTGCAGCGTCTGCGCGCGGCCGTCCCGGCACAAGGCGAGGCGAAACCCGACTGGTGGACCCTCTCCCAGATCGCCAAGCGCTGCGGTATCCCGGGATTCGACTACGAATCCGCCGAGGATGTCTTCAACGAACAGTGCGCCGTCGCGCCGATCTACAAGGGCCTCGACTGGGACCGGATCGCCGACAGCGAGTACGCTTGGCCGGTTCTGGACAAGAACCACCCCGGTACGCCCATTCTGCACGTCGACGAGTTCAAGAACGGTCGAGGCATCTTCAAGGTGATCGACTACCGACCGCCGGCGGAGGAAGTGAGCGACGCCTACCCGCTCTGGCTCACCACAGGGCGCCGGCTCGAGGCCTACCACACGCGCACGCAGACGGGTCGATCCGCGGGCATCGAGTACCTCCTCTCGGAGGAGACGCTCGAGGTGCACCCCGACGATCTGGCGAGTCTCGGGTTCGAGGATGGCGAGACGATCCACATGAGCAGTTCCCGCGGTTCGGTCGACATCAAGATCGAGGCGTCCAGGCAGTCCCAGCCCGGCACCGTGTTCTGCAGCTTCAGCTTCAATGACGTGCCGGTGAACAACCTGACAGGCCATGGCTACGACCCGGTCACGGATACCGCGGAGTTCAAGGTGTGTCCCGTCAGGCTGGAGTCGGACCCGGGCTGAGTGGCCAGCCAGCCGGATCGACTCCCTACCGCGCCCGTCCCCTCCACCTGAATCTCTCGCATGCGCCGGGGCGAAAAATGGCCTAAGACCCGGCACGCGGCCCCCTTGTCAGGGGCCCCTTCGATCGGGGCCGTTTTCCAGCGTCCCCGCGGGAACCTTCCCCTTGAATAGATCCCGACAGGCTCAATAGTTAGGAGCATTCGCACTGCCCCGGGTCTCACCCCTCCCATCAGACCCGGCACTTGCCGCCCCCCCCTGACACCGCCCCCGGCGAGGATTCCAACATCCAAATGGTAGGAAGCGGTGGTGTCTGAGCTAGACGAAGGACGACTGGATGACAACGACTACCGAGACCAACCGATTCCGCGTTTTCACGCGCAAGAACATGGACGACATCCCCCAGATCCGGGCTCTCCCCGAGTCCGAGAGGGTGGCGATGTCCGCGGTCTCAGCGGTTCTGCCTTTCCGGGTCAACCAATACGTCGTGGACGAATTGATCAAGTGGTCCGACGTCCCGAACGACCCGATGTTCCAGCTGACGTTCCCCCAGCCGGAGATGCTCGCTCCCGAGGACGTGTCACGCATGACCGAGCTCGTCGTGACCGGAGCTTCCGCCGACGTGGTGAAGACCGCTGCGCGGGGCATCCAACGGCGGCTCAACCCGCATCCGGCGGGCCAGAAGGAACTCAACGCGCCGCACCTCGGCGAAGACGTCGTGCCCGGTGTGCAGCACAAGTACAGAGAGACGGCGCTCTTCTTCCCCTCCGCGGGGCAGACCTGCCACGCCTACTGCACGTACTGCTTCCGTTGGGCCCAGTTTGTCGGCCTCGACGACCTGAAATTCGCCAGCAAGGAAGCCGACACGCTCGTCCGCTACCTGAAGGCGCATCCCGAGATTCGCAGCGTCCTGGTCACCGGTGGCGATCCGATGGTGATGAAGACGAAGGTCCTTCGCCGATTCATCGAGCCGCTGCTCGACCCGAAGCTGTCGCACATCGAGAGCATTCGTTTCGGAAGCAAGGCGCTCGCGTACTGGCCATTCCGGTTCACCACCGACGATGACGCGGATGATCTGATGCGGTTGTTCGAGGAAGTGCGGGAAGCTGGGAAGCACGTGGCCTTCATGGCTCACTACAGTCACCCGCGCGAACTCGAGACCACAGAGGCACAGGCCGCGGTGCGTCGCGTGTTGTCAGCCGGCGCGGTGATTCGCTGCCAGGCGCCGCTCATCCGGCACGTCAACGACGCGTCGGAAGTGTGGAGTCGCATGTGGCGCATGCAGACGCGGCTCGGAATGGTACCGTACTACATGTTCGTCGAGCGCGACACCGGCGCGGCTCGCTACTTCGAGGTACCGCTCAGTCGCGCCCATCGGATCTTCAACGATGCCTACAACCGTGTCTCCGGTCTCGCACGCACGGTGCGCGGCCCATCGATGTCGGCGACACCTGGCAAGGTCGTGATTGACGGAATCACGAAGATCAACGGCGAGAAGGTATTCGCCTTGAGGTTCCTGCAGGGACGGGATCCCGACTGGGTCGGCAAGCCGTTCTTCGCGCAGTTCGACGACGAGGCCACGTGGCTCGATGACCTCGAGCCTGCGTTTGGCCAAACTGAGTTCTTCTTCGAAGCGGGCATGCGCAAGATTCTCCGAGGTGCTCAGGGTCCACGGCGTGGCTTGCACCTATTGCACTCCCGCAACGGGCGCGCGGCCTCCACGGGCGCGTAGTGCTCCTCGTTGTCCGGCGTGTGCTCGACTACTTCATCGCCCACGCCAGCCGCATCAACTGCACGCCACCCTTGAGGTCGTGCACGCTGCTGATGTAGTCGCGACCGTTGTCGGACACGACCTCGGGCGCGGCGACTGCGATCGTGCCGATCTTCTTTGCGTCCGAGTCCAGACCGAAGTCCATCGAGTCCTTCGACCGGTATACGTGGGTCAGCGGTTTGCGGTAGCTCGTCGTGCGGAACAGGTAGTAGTAGCCCTCGCGGAAGACGACGTGCGGACACTCGGCGGACCACATGCCCGATCCTGGACTGCCGCCGTAGCACACGCGCGTCGGTCTCGACCAATCGACGAGGTCCTTTGACGTGCGGCAATATATGCTGCCGGTGTCACGACGGTTCTTCGGGTCCGGGTTGCCTGTGTAGTAGCAGTGGAACGTGTCGCCGACCTTGATGGTCATTGGGTCGCGTGCCTCGCCCGGGCCGATGAACACGCGGCTCTGCCCCCGGGCGTTCTTGTGCCGCTCGAACTTCCGACCGTCCGCGCTGGTCGCCAGGCAGATCTGGCAGTGCTCCATCTCCGACCGGTGGCCGCCGTAGAGCATGTAGAACCGGTTCGCGTGCGTGACGACGTGCGGAGCCTGGATCCACTCCTTGCCGCCCCAGTCGTCGACGCTCTCGCCGTGTTGTGGGCTCACGCGCATCGCGATGCCCTTCTGCTTCCACACTCGTTGTTCGAGCGAATTGCCTTCCCACGCGTAGAGCAACCGACCGATCTTTGTGCTGCGGATGCACGCCCAAAGGTGCCACGCGCCGTCTTGTGACCGGAACACCGCGTGATCCACGATCTGCTGCTTCTCGCCGGTGAGGGCACCCAGGTCGGGGTTGTCACCGATGTGCCACGGCTTGCCCTGTACGACGGGCATCAACTTCGGGGCGACACCGCCCGGCATGGACACCGTCGCAATCACGGGGAAGTGATCCGAGGGGTACCTTCCGTCGATCTTCGCCGTGTCGATCGAAGCGTTTGCCACCGCGAACTCCTCACTCACGAAGACGTGGTCGATCTTCCCGCGTCCAGGCCGCCGAAAGCCAGTGAACGTCGCCACGTTCTTTGCCTCCGGGTGGATGACACGGAAGGAATCCCGAAGCCCGTGTTCCCTCATGTGCCGCATCGCCGTGGTGCCTTCATCGGAATTGAAGTCTCCGGTCACGATCGTCGGCAGCCGAAAGATCTTCGTCCACGCGCTTATCAACTTGGCGCTCTCGAGTCGGGCGGTGCGTCCGCGGTGGTCGAAGTGCGTGTTCGCGTAGAGGAACCGGCTGTGGCTCTTCCGATTGCGAAGGACAGCCCACGTGCACACGCGGGGCAGCGCGGCGTCCCAGCCCTTGCTCCCTACCTCGTCCGGCGTGGGACTCAGCCAGAACGTGCCAGAGGCCTCGATTGCGATGCGGTCGGTCCGCACGAACACCCTGCAGGACTCGCTCTTCGTCTTGCCTTCGCGGTACGCGCCGAATGTCTGGTACTCGGGCAGCGCCTGTTCGAGCTGTCGAACTTGAAAGTGCAGCGCCTCCTGCAGTCCGAGAATGTCCGGCGCGAATGCCCGGATCCGCGCGACGACCATGTGCGTTCGCCGTTCCCAACGATTCCGCCCGTCGTTTGCCGTTCCGTATCGGATGTTGAACGTCATCACGCGAATCGGTTCCGCAGCTTTCTTCCCGGATTCCTGGCCTGGTGCCGAAATCCCACAGCACACGGAGAGGACGAGCAGGAACCTACGTGTTGCGGAGTGCATTCCGATAGTCTCCTGCAATCTGATCCGACGAACAACGCGGTGGTACTGGGCCACAAGGAAATGGCAGACAGTTCCGCGTTGGCGTAGCCCGTCTTTTCCCAGGCTGCCGACGGGCTGACTGACCCGTGGGCGAAGCACCGGAATCTGAAGGTGCTCTACGCCGGCAAGGCGGGGATGCGCCGCGAGACGGAGTTTGGGCGTTCCTCGCGAGTGCGCTGGCGTTCGTGCGGGGGAATCGGGGACGGTTGTTCTTCTCGGATGTTGGGGTACCGCTGGTTCGTGGATCCGCGGGGGAAGAGGTCGTCGGCGGCTCGGTCTGGTGGTGGGGTGCGGTAGGTAGGGGGGCTACCGGAGGTCTACCCCTCGACCCCGACGCAGCTGGCCATCTCGCGCTGGGCTCTGCCTTCCCGCGCCTACCGTTTCGGATGCGGTGGGGAGTCCACGGGCGCGTCGTTTTGGGAGCTGCGGACGGTCCGTACAAAAAGTAACCCGGAGGCGCACCACACACCTCCGGGTCAAGATCCCTGCCACAGGTCCGAAGTACCCGTTGCAAATCTTTCCACCTGACGCGTTGTAATGCACACCGCGTGCCACGGCCCCCGAAATCTCCCGTGTGGATCCTAAGTGAGTTCTGGTAATGGGGTTGAATAGCGCGGTCGGCTCGCGCCGCGGTCTCGGAGAACGCGGAATTCGTCGGAGACCTGACAGTGGGGCCGGGGGGGGCACGGCGGAATCCGGTTGGTGACTCTGGATCGCCTCAATGCATAAAAAAACCCGGAGGCGCACCACACACCCCCGGGTTTTGGATCCTGCCACAGGTCCAAAACAACCCATGCTCATCTTTCCACCAGCGGCGGGCACGCAGCATCCGTGCCGGGGGAGGCAATAGAGAGAAGAAATCCTAACCTATTTGGAGTCAAAGGTTTGTCCGTCCGGTCAAGAGTGTGGAAAGGTCTCCAGGTGCCGACGATGGTTTGGGCCGACGCCGAGAAACCGTCACTCCGTCCGGATCCCGTCGGTGGATCGTCGATCAGCCACGGCTTTCCTAGCCATCCTTTGCGGCTTGCCAGATCGCTTCCATTTCCTCGAGGGAGGCGTCCGCGAGGCGTGAGCCGAGTTCGGCTTCGACCCGACCGAAGCGTGACCGGAACCGTTCGTTGGTCCCGCGAAGGGCCATCTCGGGATTGACGCCGGTGTGCCGGGCCAGGTTCACCAGGCTGAAGAGCACGTCGCCCAACTCCCTTTCGATGGCCCCCGCGTCCCCGGAAGCCACGGCCTCGTCCAGCTCGCCGAGCTCCTCGTCGATCTTCCCGCGTGGACCCGCGAGGTCGGGCCAATCGAAGCCCGCCCGGGCTGCCTTCTCGCCGATCCGGGTCGCCTGGAGCAATGCGGGGAGGTTGGCGGGCACGCCGGCCAGCGCGCCCCTGGGGACGTCTCCTCCTTTCTCCCCTCTCTTGATCCGCTCCCAGTTTGTGACGACCGCTTCCGCGTCCTTCGCCGACGCGTCGCCAAACACGTGGGGATGGCGTCGCACGAGCTTGTCGGAGATCCCCCTGGCCACGTCCTCGGCGTTGTAGCGCCCGCCTTCCGCCGCGATCTGCGCGATCATCAGCACGTTCATCAGCACGTCGCCGAGTTCCTCGCAACTCGCATCGGGCTGGCCTTGCTGGATCGCATCGATCGCTTCGTACGCTTCCTCCAGCAGGTGGGGGGCCATGGACACCTCGGTCTGCTCCCGGTCCCACGGGCAACCTCCCGGCGCGCGCAGCTGGGTGATGATCTGCAAGAGTCGATGCAACTGCGGGGTGTCGGTGTGGTCGCTCACGGGAAGTGTCTGTTTGGCCTCGGGGTGCTGGGCTACCATCCCGCGGAGAGGATGCCGTCCAGGAATTCAGGCCTGTCGTAGAGATCGTGACGTCGCAACGCAAGTTGAAGAAGCGAGCCGAGGCCCAAGGCATGACCGGGCCGGAGCTACGGCTTGTCGAGATGCTCCAGGAAGTGCTCCGGGACCTGCGGTGGATGCAGATCCTGGCCTATTCCAACCAGTACCTTCTCAGCCAGAAGCTCCCGGTGCCAGAGGACGAGCGCGATCAGATCCTGGAGGCGGCGACCCGCGCCGTCGACAAGGACTCGAAGATGCACGAGTGGAATGACCGGCTGGCCCGGTTGAAGACGGAGATCGCCAACATCAAGCGCCAGGTCAACCTGGCGCGCAAGGACATCGTTCACCAGCGGGCGGAACCTGTGGAATCGCTCGATGGCGAGGAATCGGGGCAGGAAGACGTTGCGGATGCGTGACTCATGACTGGCGTCCGTGCGCTGCATCTGTTCGGCAACTTCAAGTGGACCGGGCCGGCGGACCCGGCGATCCGCTGCGCCCGGGGGCTGCGTCGACTGGGAGCCGACGTCCTGTTTGCGCAGGCTGCGGCGCGAGACGTCAAGGAGCACCGCATCGCCACCGAACTTCGCCGCGAGCGGATGCCCGTCACCGGCGATCTGCGTTTGCCCAAACACTTCAGCCCGTTCGCGTCGTGGCACGATGGACGCGCGCTCGCCAACCGGCTCCGCCGGGGGGACTTCAACCTGCTCCACGCGAATCTCCCGAGCGACCACGTCAGCGCGTCACTCGCGAAGCGGATGGCGGGATCCGCGGTGCTGGTGTGCAGCATC
>CAYYAQ010000103.1:0-17945 GCA_964469555.1 uncultured candidatus Brocadiaceae bacterium
GCGTTCCGACTTCTACCGGCGACGGTGAAAACCTGCGGTCGAAACCCCTACCCTCCTACATGCTGATCGGGGAAGCGATCGGACGCGGGATGATCGAGTTGATCGGAGCCCGGAAATGAAGCTCTGTCGTACCCGACGATCACGAACACAAAACAGGACTGAAACAACCGTTGCCGAGGAATCCCGAATGAGACTCCATCCATCCATCAGGTCCGCGATAACCGTGGCTGCCACGTTGCTGGGCACTCTGACTGCGCAGACTCAGAGCGCGGACACGCTCGAGATCCACAACATCTTCTCGAGCAACATGATTCTCCAGCGCAATAAGCCGATCACGGTCTGGGGATGGACGAGTCCTGGCCAGAAGGTGCTCGTGCAATTTGGCGAGGAGAAGACCGAGGCCGCAGCCAAGGGAGAGGATGGGCGGTGGGAAGCGACCCTCTCGGCGCGCAAGGCCAATTCCACAGGCCAGAAGCTGACCGTCAGTTCGGGCGATGCATCGATCGAATTCGACAACATCCTCATCGGCGATGTCTGGGTGATGAACGGGCAGAGCAACATGGCGTGGGGTCTGCGAAAGACCGACTGGGGTGACATGGAGACAGCGACCTCACACCTGCCGCTGTTCCGCCGCATCGGCATCAAGCCCAACGAATCAGCCACTCTGCGAAAACGACTCGCCAAAGATCGGGTGGATGCCTGGACCGTCTGTTCACCGGAGACAGCGGGCGCATTCTCCGCCATCGGCTACAGCTTTGGATCACGCCTGCAGAGAGCTCTGCAGATTCCCATCGGCATCATCGACAACGCCCGAGGCGGCGCGTCGATCGAGTCGCTGGTTCCGCTGCACAAGTTTGCTGATGACCCCATCGCCGCCGCCTACAAGGCGCACCTGGACAAGCGCATCGCGGCGTTCGATCCAGCCAAACTCATCGAGCAGAAATGGCAGAACCAGGTCGCCAGAATGCGCCGCCGCGGCGTAGCCGAAGACAAGTTGCCAAAGAAACCCGGCGTCGACAGCCTGCGCTCATGGGACATCCCCGGTGTCAGTCCGTCCGATGCGGGCAGTTGCTACAACGGCATGTTCGGCGTCTTCAAGGGCCTGAGCATCAAGGGGGTCTTGTTCCATCAGGGCTACAACAACACCTCCGCCCAGAACTGTCGGCCCAAGCGCTACCGCGCACTGGTCAAGCTGATGGTCGAAGGATGGCGAGAGGACTTCCGTGACCCGAAGCTCCCAGTGGGCGTCATCGGATTCTGCGCCGGCAGCATCGCGCAGACTCCCGACAACTTCGAAATCTGGTCCAGTTCACCCGCAGCCTTCATCCGCGAAGCCCAGCGCCTCGGCCTCGCTGACCTGAAGGACTCGACGAACACCGCGTTCTTGCCGGCGTACGATGTCCAGGTCCCTGGATTGCACCCACAGAAGAAGCGAGCACACGGAGTGCGAGCCGCGCGCTGGGCACTCAACCAGATCTACGGCATGAAGGTCAACTGGCAGAAGGCGTCCCTCATCTCGGCCAAGCCCGATGGGGATCGCATCGTCCTCACCTTCGACGCCCCGGTGTTTCCCGATGACAAGTCGGTGTCGATCGAGGGGTTCTCGATCGCCGACGAGTCGGGCAGGTTCTTCATGGCGCGGGCCGAGAACCACATCACGAAGTACCAGGGCATCTGGGGCAACAAGTGTGACTACAAGAAAGTCCATGTGTGGAGCCCGCTGGTGAAGCAGCCTGTGGCGGTGCGCTACGCGTGGGCGAGGAATCCGCTGGGCAACCTGAAGGTGAATGGAAAGGACTACCTGCCTCTGCACTGCTTCCGCACGGACAAACGGGACTGGCCCGAAGCCGGTCCCGAGACGAACGCCGTCGACCGAGCCGGGGCGAAGAGTCTGGCTGCCGAATGCGCCGCGCGTTTCGAGCAGCGTCAAGCGGAGGAGGCGAGACGAGCTACGGAGATCCTCGGCGCCAAGCGCAAGAGAGAAGCCGAACTGGCGAAGCGCGACGGCTGGCGCAAGTGACGGCTAGTCCCGGGCTCTTAGCTTCCCGATCTCCGCCAACACCTTGACGCTCGACTCGATGATGTTGCCGCTCGTATCCGGGCCGACGTTCAGCAGGAGATTCGCGTTCCTGCTGTGCGCCCTGGCCATGTGACTCATGACACCCTTGGCGTTTCCCGAGCGGGACCCCTTCTTCCAGAACCACTTCTGCTCCAGCTTCGTGCAGGTCTCGCCCGGCGCACGGTTCCCTTCCTTGAAGTGTCGAAGTTCGGTCACGGCGATGTCCATGTAGGGCGTCCCCTTCTTTCCCCAGTCCCACCAGTTCGAGCTGGTGAGGATGTTCGGACGCACGCCCTTGATGTGAGTCCTGACCTCTTCGGCGGGGAGGACCTTGTCGTCGAATGCATCATTCCAGACATAGAAGACGTCCGGATACTTCGCGATGAGCTCGGCAATCTGTGCCTCCTGGAACTGGTTCTGCTCTTCGACGGAATGAGTAGCGGGATCGCATTCCGGCGGCAGAACCTTGTGCTTCCTCGGGTCACCAAACCCTGGATGGCGCCAACAGTAGTAGAGCCCCACCTTCAATCCCCGGCTCTTGAATGACTTGATGAACTGAGCCACGAGGTCTTCCTGGTAGGGACAATCGGCGTGCATGACGTCGTACGTCGTGAGCTTGCTGTCCCATAAACAAAAGCCCGAGACATGCTTCGCCGTCAGCACTGCGTACTTCATGCCGGCGGACACCGCGGCGTCCGCCCAGGCATCGGTGTCGATCTTGCCGCCCGGATCGAACGTGGAAGGGTCGTGGTAGCCCGCGACCCATTCGGTGTTCTTGTACGTCGCCAGATTGAAGTGGATGAACATGCCGAACTTCAGATCCAGGAATCCCCTTTGAAGCTCCTCGACCGATTGCTCGACCACGTCCTGATGCGGAGTCGAAGAGCAGGATGTACCACTCAGTCCCACTGCGATCAGAATCGGAAGACTCAAGAGCTGCTTTCTGTTCATGGGTGCCCTTCCGCGTACACGGAACGCTGCGATTGGAAGCCAGCCGAGCCGGCGCGCTGACCACGGTAGCAGAGAGCACGCGGATCCAAGCGCATGATGAAGCGTGGCCCGCTACTCTTCTCGTGGCCAGGCAGCCCGACAGGATCGAACATGTTCAGCAGACTCATACTCTCGACCACGACCCTCCTCGCCGCATCGCTCGGACTCGCCGCGCAGCAGCCGAACGTGATCTTCATCATGGCCGACGACCTCGGCTACGGTGACATGGGTTGCTACGGAGCCACTCACTTCGAAACGCCTTCTTGCGACCGACTCGCGAAGGAGGGAATGCGATTCACCGATGCGCACTCTCCCTCGGCGGTCTGCACGCCGACGCGATACTCCGTGCTGACCGGTCGTTACTGCTGGCGCACATGGCTCAAGAACTGGGTGCTGTTCGAGGAGCATCCGCTGCTGATCGATACCGACCGCCTGACGATGGGGAGGATCTTCCAGCAGAAGGACTACACGACCGGCTGCGTCGGCAAGTGGCATCTCGGATGGGGTGCGGAGCTCAACCCGGACTTCAGCGGGGAGACCAGGCCCGGGCCCCTCGAGGTCGGCTTCGACACCTTCTTTGGCGTCCCCTTCAGCCACAACAGCTCGAAGGCACTGCGGGTCTTCACCCGCGATCGACGAATCGTCAACCTGAAGCCTGGCCTCGCGTACGACAGCAAGGAGGCGATGAAGAAGACCATCCGCAACCTTCAGGACACGGCCATTCAACTCTCGAAGGAGGCGGTCGCCTTCGTGGACAAGAACCGGGACAGGCCGTTCTTCCTCTACTATCCGACGACCAACATCCACTTCCCGCTGACACCCAACCGCCGCTTCAAAGGCTCCACGCGATCCGGCGTCTACGGTGAGTTCGCAGTCGAGTTCGACTGGGCGGTGGGACAGATCCTCGAGGCGCTGGATCGCAACGACCTCACGGACAAGACGATCGTCGTCCTGACGAGCGACAACGGGGCGCGTCCGCACGCTTCCCTCAACGGGCACAAGTGCAACGGGCCGTGGCGCGGCATCAAGCGCCAGATCTACGAGGGCGGTCACCGGATCCCGCTGATCGTCCGCTGGCCCGGCAAGGTGAAGAAGAACACCGTTTCGGATGAGACCGTCTGCCTCACCGACTTCTTCGCGACCTTCGCCGCGATCCTGGGTCACGAGGTTCCTCGAAAGGCAGGCGAAGACAGCTACGACATCACCCCCGTCCTACTCGGCAAGACCTACGAGAAGCCCCTGCGCGAAGCCACCGTGCACCACTCGGTCAGCGGCCGGTTCGCGATCCGCAAGGGCGAGTGGAAGCTCATCGAGGGAAGCGGCGACGGCGACTACCCGAGAAACAAGAAGGGACGCATCAAAGTCAAGACACGCACTCCGACCCGCGACCCCGATACCGGACGCTTCGTCGAGCTGGATTACTTCAGCATGCCCAAGGACAAGGGCTTCCAGCTCTACAACCTGAAGGATGACCCGGCCGAACGGAACGACGTCAGCGAGGAACATCCCGCGAAGGTCCGGGAGCTGTTGAAACTACTCGACCGCTATCGCGCCTCCGGACGCAGCACGTGAGAGTCGCCCCGTTCAGTCCGTTACGATCTTGAACAACTTCAGCCTCGCGGGCGGCGGCAGCTTGCCCTTGCGCGGGCGGTCGTGGTTCGGGGGAAGCGTCTCCCACTTGAGCACGTATCGCACACCTGCCTTGCCCGCAGCGCCGCGATCACCGGAAGGCGGGTAGGGGTTCCAACCTCTGATTCCTGAGTACCTCGGCTCTACCCGATCGTCACACTCAGACCTTTCCGCGCATTTCGACGCCTCGAGAAGAGCGGTTCGATCGCCGTAACTCTCGTCTTCTCTCCCAGCATACGTGGGTCACAGCAGATCGACGGGCCTGCGCAGTGGTAGGTTTCTCGGAGCGCCGACGTATGTTTAGGCCATGAAGAAAAGCCTGATGATTCCGTTGCTCTGTCTTCTCGGGGCCTGCGCCTCCACGCCACAGGATCTCCTGGCACCAGGATCGCGACCGGTAACCTACAAGCTCGTGCTGAACATAAAGGATGGCCAGCTCGATGCGTTTCGCGCCGTTATGACCGAGATGGTCACGTCGACGAAGCAGGAACCGGGAACACTCGTCTACGAGTGGTATCTCACGACTGACGGCAAGACCTGCCACATCAACGAACGGTTCCACGATTCGGCGGCCCATGCGGCCCACGGCGAGGGTTTCAAGAAGTTCGCCGAGCGCTTCCTCGCCTGCGTCGAGGTGGTGAGCATGACGGTCTACGGAAACCCGGAGGAAGCCGCCCGAGCCCGACTCGCACGCCTGGAACCGACCTACATCCCAGGCATCGGCGGGTTTCGGCGCTGACCGGCCCGGGATTGTTGCCCAACCACTCCGCTGCCTCCACCAGTCGACAAGCACGGCTTCGACGATGGGCCGCTGCATACTCCCTCGTGCTCGAAGGCCTGCATCCGGATCCACTCCACGTGTATGCCCGTCCAAGCTGTGGCGCGTGAGTACATACAATCGTAGCGGAGCAGTCACGCGCTCAATCGATGTCGAACGGCACGCTCGACTCTCTTGGCATCGTCAATAACCCCTGGGGAACCAGGTTCGCGTTGCCTTCTTCGCGTGGAGTCCCGCGCCTACCGGATCAGGGTGGCCGTCGCTTCTCGCAGTCGACGAAACGATTCTGGTGACAGGCGACCGAAGGAGCGCGTCCCGGCGTCGGCAGCGCTCTTGGTCTTGGTCTCACCGCGGAGCCGAACGTAATGCGAGACGAACTCTCTGAGCTGTCGCCGGGTCCAGCCGCGCTGCCGCCGCAGCAACTCGAGGTACTCGATGTCCTGCTCGGCGCGGCGGTACGCCTTGAGACGCATCGTGTGACGAATCGCCTTTGGACCGTCGAAGATGAAGAGTCCGAGCTGGTCGCCGACCTTCATCGCCTCGCCGTTCTTGTTCACGGTCTGCCAGGGGACGACACCGGTCGCACCACTCAGGTAGGCCTCGAGCACCCAGGCCTGGATGCGACGACTCGACTCGTGCACGTGGCTCGACGTCCCGTAGGTCCAGATGGTCTCACCGGTGCGACGCTGGCGATCCATGACCATCGCCTGGTAGCGATCGAAGGCGCCACCGTTCACAACCCAGAGATCAGACTTGCCGTCTAGTTCCCCACGGGCGAACTCCGGCCGACTGATGTCGATCCGATACTGCACATCGATCGGACACCGCTTCCCCTTCGCCCGCCGCGTGAGGTCACCGTAGTAGGCGAGCGCCCGATAATCCCAGTAGGCGGTCGGCTCGTCGAGAATCCACGGCGCCTTCGTGACTTCCTTCAGGGAACCCTTGTTGTTGAGGTAGAGCTGGAATCCGGTCTTCGTCCATCCCTCTCGCTTCGCGACCCGAACGAAGTCCTTCAACACCGCGACGAAGGTCGCCGCGTACTCCGGACGCCCGGCAAAGGCCGCGTAGGCATCGAGATCGCCGTTGAAATAAGGTCGGACGTTGAGCGGCCACGACTCGTGGAAGGTGAGGTAGAAACCCGGCGCCGGGATCGCGCCACGATGCCCCCTCGCGAAGCAGCTGCCCGACAGGAACGACCCGAACACCTCGATGAAATCACCCCAGTACGTCGACGTCGCGCCCGGCTCGATCGCGTTGTAGCGGCGCTCCGCCATACGTTGCCCGTCTGCCTTTCGCATGTCCATGTTGCACTGGCGAGCACCAGCCGCAGCGGAGCGATGACCGTAGTGGAGCACGTTGACGTGAACACGATGGTCGTAGGCAATCCCCTGCAGGGCGTAGAACTGATCCACCCGATCAGGCAAGCCATAGCTGTTCATCTCGCAGAGAAAGGACGCCGTGCGCGGCAGGGTGAAGCCCCGCACGGCGATGTGGATGGGCAGCGTTCGACCGTCGCCGATCGAGAGCGCTCCGACATACTCTTCACTCGTCGTGTCGAATGGGATGAAGACATCTCCCACCAGAACCGTGTCGCGATCCCGCTGCAACTCGAACCCGCCAATCGGCACCAGGGGATCGTGCGCCATCGACCTCGGCGTCTTGACGGCAACGGCCCGCTGCAGATCGACGCGCAGCCCCTCGATCCGACACACCGGATGCGCGCGCCCTTCACCGCGCAGGAGCACCTGAAACCCGACGACCTCGCCGCGCGCACCTTGCAGGGTGATTCTTGCGCCATCGAAGACGGCGTTGAGACTGCGATGCTTCGCCTGGCCACCGCCGATCAGCGAACCGTCCGCGAAAAAGCGGTCGAGGACGGGGACGACGTCGATGCCCTCGACGCGTGTCTTGGCTCTGCGCAGCGGAGCGACGTCGGGGAACACGAGGCCGGCGAGACGCGGCACTCGCCCTTTCACCTCGGCGACTCGAGACAGCGCGCCGGAACGCGCCATCGTCCGAACCGACACGGTCACGTCCTCACCTGGCTTCAGTTCGAGCGCACCGAGCGGAATCCGCTGCACCTCGCCGGGCGACAGGTATGGAGTTGCCACGCGGGGCAGTTCGCGAGAGCCGACCGAGATAACGTAGGAGAGCCCGCGAGCCGGCGCGCGAATTGACAGCAGCAATCCATCGTTCGGCGCGTCCGCGATCAGCTTCAGCTCACTCGGCGCCGACGGCAACGGCTGTCGATCGACTTCGCGCCCAAGACGCACCGACAGGTACGGTGCGTTCTTGCGGCTCTCGCGGGAGAACACGGTCGGATTGCGCGAGTAGTCGCTCGACACCTCGTGCACCGTCAAGCCGTGTGCGAGACCGAGCGCGTTCGCGTGAATCAGATCCGGATCGACACTCCACCGATACCACCCGTTATCGAGCTTGGTCCGCGCCTGGCTCGTCAACGAATGGGAGTTTCCACCCGTCACCGACGGAAACCACGCGCCCTCACGCCCCCACCCGTGCACCGACGACAACCCCGCCGTGCGCGCCGTCGACTTGCCCTCGTCCCACGGCACCGAGATTGTCGAGATCGTCACACCATCGATCGTCTCCTTCTCCCGCCGCATGACGAGCACCGCGGACTCGATCGTCCTGCCGCGAAGTTTGACGGCGTCGAACTCGAGCGCCACCAGGTGCTGGTTGCCCTTGATGCGAATCCGGCTCTTCGCGCCGGCGTTGAGGTCGTACTCGCGGCGCACGAGGACAATCGAGTTGTCCTTGGTGATCGGCAGGCGAACTTCTTCGGACCTGACCGCCGGTTCGCGCAGCACCGGCACCGGGATCGACGCCCAGCACGCCAGGGTGCAGAGGATGGGAAAACAACGAGGCGTGGATTCCATTCCGAGAGACTAGCAGGGAGCGCCACAGCGAGTCAGGGTCTTGATGTATGGAACCCTCACCACCTGATCCGGGCCGGTCGATAGCCCCTGGGTGTCCAGCAGGCGAACACTCGTGCGGACCGTGCTGGTGCGAATGCACAAGTCGAGGGTCATCGACGAGGAGTGTATCTGTAGTAGACGGCGGGCTCGGGGGAGGGACTGGTTTCGCAGACGGGGCCGACATCGGACGACGGGGACCTGCGAGCCTACCGCCGCTCAAGCCGCGCAGACGGGTCCACGTCGGCCATCAACTTCCCCAGCTTGCTGAGGCTGATCTGCCGCTGACCGTTCGACTGGAGTCCTCCAGCGGCGTCCCAGGCCGGCTTGCCCGGTCCGTTGAACTCCTCCTCGAACGAACCGTCACGCTTCAGCCGAAGAACGAGCAAGTGATCCGGTTCGGATCGGAGCCCCACACCCTTCGCCTGAGTTGCCTTGATCTGAACGAGTGTGCCGTCAGCGGCCTTCGCGTCATGCTTCTCGTGTGAAGGCGGAAGAAGTTCGAGTTCGTAGGCATGTGCGGCGAGGACTTCTCCGATGCTTCCGACGGGATGCCCATCGGGCGTGAACGGACGACCTGGGAACAGCCGCTCAAGCTCATCAACGATGGCGTAAAGGCGGCGCATGAGGGCGGGGACTTTGTCCGTTGGAGTAGGTGTAGTGTCGTCCATGCCAGTCGAGCCGTTGACTTCATCTTCTGCGAATCCGGTAGTCCCTACACTACACAAGTTGTTGCAAGGCAACGCTCTCTTCGGCGTGCGTGCGCTCTCGCCAGACACCCTCGTCCCCAGGCGATCGGGCTCCCCGGATGGCAACGCCGCCAAGGCGTTTCGACAAACCGAAACAAGCGACGTTCGGATACAGGCTACACTCGGCGGAGCAGCGACGAAACAAGCCCCCTTCCGGGTGGATGAAGATCCGGTACCGACGTTAGCACCAGTTGCTGCCCCCTGCTACTCAACCCTCTCGGAGACCCCCGCATGATCAAGCTAGCCCTCGCCTTCTTCCTCGCCGCCGCGAGTGCGCTCTCGGCTCAAGGCAAGACTCCCGACTTCTACGACCTCGATACCGTTCGTGAGATCAGGCTCTACTTCAAGCAGAGCAACTACTGGACTCTGCTGAAGAACAACTACAGCTCGAAGACCAACATCGAGGCCGACATGAAGGTCGACGGCGTGACCTACTCGCGGGTTGGCGTGCGCTTCCGCGGCAACACCTCCTACCGCCGGCTGCCCCCTGGCTCGGAGAAGGCCGGCTTCAACATCGAGACGGATGCCTTCATCGCGGATCAGGAGATCTACGGCTACCACAGCCTCAACCTGAACAATGGCATGCACGACCCGACGTTCTGTCGCGAGGTCATCATGTATCAGATCTGCCGCCGCTATATGTGCGCGCCGAAGGCCAACTTCGTCAAGGTCTACCTCAACGATGCCTATTGGGGCGTCTACATCAACGTCCAGCAGCCGAACAAGGACATGATGAAGGAGTGGTTTCGGACCAACGACGGCAACCGCTACCGCGGCGCACCGAGTGGCGGTCAGCACTGGCGCGCGGGCCTGGTCTATCTCGGCTCGACGCCAGCCAGCTACAGCACCGCCTACGAATTCAAGCAGGGCGACGGCACCGACCTCGTCAACCTGATCACGGTGCTCAACCAGACGGCGTCGAACCAGCTGCTGACCGCGTTGCCGAAGGTGTGGAGTATCGACCAGGGTTACTGGTACTGCATATGCATGAACATCATGCTGCAGACCGACAGCTACATCGGCTCGGGCAAGGATCACTTCCTCTACCACGACGAGGTGCACGACACCTTCCATATCTTCCCGTTCGACGTCAATGAGAGTCTCGGTGGTGAAGGACAAGGTAACCCGAATATGAGCCCGTTCTACAACACCACGAATGCGCAAAAGCCGATCCTCACCCGCACGCTGCCGCTCGGCGACATGCGGGCGCGCTACGTCGCGCACTACCGCACGGTCCTAGAAGAGAGCTTCAGCTGGAAAGAGATCGGCGGCCTCGTCGCGAAGTACCAGGCGATGATCGCCAAGGACGTCGCTGCGGACACCAAGAAACTCTATCCGACGTCGGCCTTTACCAGCAACGTGACCACAGACTATCGCGCCCCCGGATCGCGTAACCCGATCAAGGGTCTGAAGCCACTCGTCGACGCCCGCGTCGCCTACCTCAAGGGCCTGACGACGTTCAGGGCGACCAAGGCCGTGGCATCAAACCTCAAGCACACGCCGGCGGCGCCGGGCAGCACGCAGACCGTGTACATCACCGCCAAGGTCAGCGGCGCAACGAAGGTCAACATGTACCACCGCGTCACCGGCCCGTTCAAGACGGTGACGATGCTCGACGACGGCAGGAATGGTGACGGTGGCGCCAACGATGGCGTCTACGGTGCTCCCATCGCAGCCGCGGCCGGCGGAACGCGGATGGATTACTACGTCAGCGCGACGACCAGCGCCGGTGAACTCACGTTCTTGCCGAGCAACGCCGAGTTCGAGGCTCCCTACTACATCGTCCAGCACCCGACCGGCGTCTCCCCAATCGTGATCAACGAGGTTCTCGCCAAGAACAACAACGGGATCAAGGACGAGGCCGGCGAGCGCGAGGATTGGGTCGAACTGCACAACACGTCGGCCGCGGCCGTCGCGGTCAGCGGGATGTACATCACCGACAAGTACGACAACCCGACCAAGTGGAAGATCCCCGTGGGCTACACCCTGGCCGGCGGTGGCTCGCTCACCATCTGGTGCGACGAAGACGGCATCCAGGGGCCGCTGCACGCCAACTTCAAGCTCAGCAGCTCCGGTGAGTCCGTGATGCTGTTCGCCACCGACGGCAAGACCTTGCTGGGTAACTTGACCTTCGGCCCCCAGCAGGCAGACATCTCGACCGGGCGTCTGCTCGATCAGAACAGCTTCCCGCAGGTGACGTTCATGCAGCCGACTCCGGGCAAGAAGAACTTCACGGGCGCAGGCGGCACCCGTCTCTACTCGGCGCTCGACTCGACGACCCTGCCGATCGGGCTCAGCCTCGGTGGCACGCCCAAGGTCGGCACGGGCGCGTCGATCGACATCAAGGGCGCAACCGCAAACAGCAACGTGCTGTTGATGCTCTCGCCGAGTGGCGGCTACCTGCCGTTCCTCGATGGCACGACCATCTTGCTCGGCCCGATACCGGCGCACGTTGTCATTCCGACGAATGGTTCTGGTGCGGCGAGCGTCAACGTGACGATTCCGAACACGATCGGGCTGCCTGGTGTTCCCCACTACATGCAGGTGATCGGCGTGTCGGGAGCGTCGCTCATCGCCTCGAACGCGATGGAAGTAATCGTCTACAAGTAGACGATGGCAGAGACTTCCCGCTCTGAGTAGACAGATCCTCGGGCCGCGCCGGCAGTCGGTGCGGCCCGAGTTTGAATCTGGCCTTGCCGGCCGCTCCTCTTGGTCGGACTAGGCGATTCGCAATGCGGCCTTCGTTGTGAACATGATCCCAACGTGGACCGCGAAGACAGCCGCCATCTCCGGCCTCGCCTTGCTGAATCTCGCAGCTCTGCGAAGCCCGGCCGCGTTCGGCGACTACGTCACGATCGGAACGCCATGGCTGCTGGCCCTCATCAGCAGCGATGCGCGCGGGCGCAGAGGATTCCTCTGGTTGCTCGTGGGTTCGTGGATCCTCCTCTTCGTCTGCCCAGATGTGTTTCCTCTCGGTGACTTCGCTCCCAGGACCTTCTCCTTCGTCATCACGATCGCGGAGACGGCCTTGGTCGTCGCGATCAACACCTGGATCCTGTTCCGCCGCGAACCGCCGGAGGAATAGAGCATCAGGGGAGCAGCATTGCGATACGGCGAGTGACCCGGACTCGATTTGCCGTAGCCTTGCAGGCGATGACGACGACCGCCACCCCTGACACGTCCGCCCATTCCAGCCGAAACAAGACGCTGCTGCTGGTCATCAGCTGTCTGGCCTACGCGACGATTGGGTTCCACTTCAGCATCCGCACCAGCATCGCAGGTGACCTGGAAACGCTCTTCGCCGCGACCGATCCGGTCCACGCCGCCGAATTGGTTGGCAGCGCCCTGGGCATCGCGTTCCTCGGCTACGGCATCACCATCCTGATCATCAGCCCACTGATCGACGCCCTGGGTATGGGGTGGCTGATGAAACTGTCGGGCGCACTGATCGCAATCGGCAGCGTGGTAGTGCTGATGGCGGATCAGGTCGACCCAGATCGCCTGTACGCAGTCGTCTGGACAGGCACGTTGCTGGTCGGACTGGGCTGGGGGCTGGTGGACACCAACACCAATCCGCTGGTCGCAGGGCTCTATCCACAGGATCGAACCCACAAGCTGAACGTGATCCACGCATGGTGGCCCGCGGGCATCGTGCTGGGTGGCCTGGCAGGGCTGGCGCTGGGAGAAATGGATGCTACGTGGCAAACGAAGCTCACCGTCGCGATCGTCCCAGCCGTGGCCCTCGCTGCCATGTGCTTCATGGTGAAGTTCCCGCTGACCGAACGTGCAGCAGCGGGTGTGAGCTTCGGCGAGATGTTCAGGGAGATCTTGCGCCGACCGATGTTCTTCGTGTGGTTCTTCTGCATCTGGATCACCGCGACCGCGGAGCTCGCGCCTGGGCAGTGGGTAGACATGGCGCTGACGCGAACCGTGGGCATGCGTGGGATCTGGCTGCTGATCTACATCAGCGGATTGATGTTCGTGATGCGCCACTTCGCAGGGACCTTGGCGCACAAGTTCTCGCCGGTGGGACTGCTCTGGATCTCCTGCTTCCTGGCCTCGATCGGTCTGTGGTGGCTGAGCGAAGCAAACAGTCCCTTGACCGGAATGCTGGCGGCGACCCTCTGGGGTACCGGCGTCTGCTTCATGTGGCCCACGATCCTGGCCACCGTGAATGACCGCTATCCGCGGGCAGGCGCGCTGGGACTCGGGCTCATGGGATTCGGTGCCATGCTGGCGATCTACTTGTTCCTGCCGATCATGGGCCGGGTCTACGACGACACGAAAATCGAGACGGCAGGAGGTGACGACGCCTTCAAGGCCCTGGAGGGCGAGGAACTCGAGGCCGTGCTCGCCACCGCTTCACAGGCTTCCTTCCAGGCCGTGGCGGTTCTTCCAGCCCTGCTGCTGGCCGTCTTCGGCGTCATCTGGATCTACGACAAGATGAAGGGGGTCCAGATCGAGATGCTCGGTGCCGAGGACGAGGGACAGTGACGACCGGCCCCGACCTGTCCGCTCGCAGCTACGATGTCCCGCGTCGCACCGGATCCATCCCGCACGAAGATCCAAGAAAGACCCTCGACGGCAGCTCTGCAGCATGAAGTTGATCATGAAACACCTCGCCTACGCTCCCTTTCTCGTCGGACTCGCCCTGGCCGCACCGGTTGGAAGTCAAAGCCCCTCGACCCCAACGCCGACGCCGAACCGACAGGACGCCGCGAGCGCCAACGAGGAAGCTGAGAAGAAGAAGCTCCTCGCCGTCTTCACCCAACAGAATCACCACTTCACGCCGGCGACGCGCCGGGCCTGGATGTCCTACGCAAAGGCCATCGCCAAGGCGGACCTGGCCAGGATGGGGAAGTCCGTGCCGAAGGAGTTCCTCTTGTGGATCGACAGCGATCCCGAGATGGAGGCCGGGGTCTACGGCGCAAGAAGCCGCGCCGCCGAGATCATCCTCATGCTCTATTCGCTGCGCATGGACATGGGCATCGAGGACTTCCGCCACTATCGCCAACTCGCATTGGCGACGGCCATCGTCTACCACGACCAAGGATCGGAAGCCGACGTCTCGAAGCGCCCGCCGCTAGAGCTCGCCATCGGCGGAGACCCGCGTCGTCCCGTCAACACCAGGGACCCGAATCGAAAGCTCGACAAGTTCGACCACGTCATCAACTTCCTCGCGGATCGGAAGATCAAGGGAAAGCCTCTGACGATGAGAGGCGAGAAGGCGAAGAATCCCATGGCGACCGAGCGCACGTTGATCGCGGCCGACGTGATCGCCAGCACCGAGCTGCAAGGGGAGTTCAACGAGTACATGGCCGCCAAGGGCTTCCCGGTCGACATCGACTGCGGCGACCAGGTGGTGCACCTGAAGAGCAAGGCGGCGGTGAAAGGCGAGCGTCGCACCAAGATCAGGGCCGCGTTCGAGTTCTTCAAAGCAGCGTATGAAGCCAAGGGCCTCCTCCCGAAGGAACGAGACCCGACTCCCACGCCCGGCGAGATCTGCGTCTACCTCGTCCGCAACGACAAGTACCGGCGCGCAAATCCTCCAGCGAAGAAGAGCAAGGCCTTCTACTTCCCGCTCGCTTCCCCTTGGCCGACGATGACGCTGCTGGTCGAGAACAAGCAGTCTCTCCGGGAGCGCGAGGAACGCTGGCAGGCCTACCGAGACCGCGGCACGTTCGTCACCTACGGCGAGTACATCGGCGGGATCGCCCAGCAGTTCGACATGCAGTCGGCGCGGCGGTTGTCCCCGCACCCGTTCACCTACGGCACGATTCAGATGATGCTGAAGGACGGCGGAGTCTGCGGCGCCATGGCCAACATCTCCGTGCGATCACGCATCACCGTCGGCATTCCTGCCTGCACCGCGGGGCAACCCGGTCACTGCGCGTTGATCTTCTTTCACTTCGACAAGAAGACAGGGAAGTACGATTGCAGGGGCGGGCAGTACGTCTCCGGTGGACACGACAAGACCTCTCCCCACGGCGGCTTCTATTTCGGCAACCCGAAGAAACAGACCATCAAGCGCCGGGGCAAGACGCGGGTCCAGTACCCCCGCCATCCCATGGTCTACCACCGAAGCGTGTCCTTCGCCGTGAACCACGGCATGGCGTCCTTCATGGACTCCACCATGGCCTTCCACCTCTACCACCTGTTGCCGGAGGCACTCCGACAACAACGAGGACCAGGACTCCTGGTCGACGGCTTGCGCGTCAACCCGTTCAACATCATTCTCGTCGATGCTGCACAGGACGCCGCGAAGACTCCGACTGAGCTGCTGCGCTTCCAGGAGTCCTTCGCCGAGGTCCTCGCTGTCGCAAAGCAGAAGGGCGGTGCGAGTGCCGAGGCTCTCTACCCGGAGTTCTTCAAGACCCGGATGTTCCGGAAGCTGGCCAAGATGCCAGTTCCACAGAACAAGGCAAAGCGCGCAAAGGTCCTGGCCTATCTGGAGAAGGAGAACCACACGTTCCCTGCTACCACCATTCAGTACCGGGTCGCCCAAAAAGGCATCGACGCAGAGCTGTCTCGAACGAAGCGTGCTTTCGAAGCTCAGCTGAAGGCGTTCTCGAAGAGCTCCCTTCGTGAGAACGACAAGAACGCCGAGGCGATGAGCCGGCTCATCAAGGCCACCGCTGGGTTCATCAAGAACAAGAAGGCGCGCCAACAATGGTCCTTCAGCATGTGGAAACTCGTCGCCGCCCAACCGCACTACTTCGGCAACCACCACAAGGTGAAGGTGCACCCGGCGTGGAAGCAGCTGCGGTCGGCCGCGAGGCAGAAGAAGCCTGCGGATCTGGAAGTCATGGCACCGACCATGAAACGCATGACTGCGGAGCTCTCCCGTTCCCTGAGAGGGAAGCGTCAGTTCGCCCAGTGCCGTGCGCTGGCCAGCCGCATCGCATCCGTGGCCACGGCGATCAAGGACAAGCCCGCGAAGACCAAGTGGCTGAAGTCTCTGCAAGCACTCATGAAGGGCAAGGAGACGATCGCAGCCAAGGGCCGCAAGAAGAAGCGGCGGGATCCCTGTTCGAGCACGATCGACAAGCTGATCACTGCCGCGGGTTGATCGCGCTGCGGACTTCGGATGCGGGGACTCTACTTCTTGAAGTACGCGTGGCGGGGATCACCGGAGGAGAGCACGTAGGCCATGAAGTCCAGTAGCTCCCCCTTGTTGAACATGCTGACCAACATCGGAGGCATCTGGGATATGGCCGAGTGCTTTCGCGATTCGATCGCCGCGACCTTGACCACTGTCAAGCTGGTGGGGTTGTACGGGTCGGCCATCACCTTCAGCTCCGTCGGAGTCTCTTCGATGACCTGCCCCACCACTGCTGCCCCGTCCTTCAGGATAATCTCCGAGGATTGGTAGAACTGGTTGATGGCCTTGCTGGGCTCACTGATCGACTCGAAGATGTCCCCCGGCGAGAATCGATTGGCCAGACTGGAGAGGTCGGGACCGACGAGTCCGCCTTCGCCGGTGTTGCTGTTCTTGGTAAGTCGCGCCGCGCCCCGGTCATTGCCGACGCCACCGTTCTGCCACTTCACCGAGAGCGGGATCGTCGGGTACTGGTCGTTGGGGTGCGCTGCAGCGGGCACGCCGCTGGAACTCGACCCGCTTCATCTCCGCCGGCGTGATCTATGCCGCGAGATGACCGGTGACGAGAAGTGGGATGAGGCAGATGAAACGCTGGAATCGCCCAGTCGTCGACTTCTCGCGGCGGGACATATGTGAATGACGGGTCATTGTTCTCCTTCAGTGGGTGAGACGTGGGTCCACTCATCAGCTGGGGGAAAGGAGCAGGACTTCGCCACGCAAAAACACGCCAGTCTCTGCGCAGCCGACCGCGCCGGAAGCCCTGGAAGTAATCGCACCGGCGCAGCTGCAGCGACCCGTGACTCGCCACAAATCGAGGCACGACGGGCTTGCTGATTCCGTCATACCACTTAGACTTCCTGGGCTGGCCGCGAAACACCCGCCGACCAGGTAATCCAAGGAGTTTTCGACGATGACGCGATCCACCTTCTACCTCCTGCTCACCATCCTCGCCCTGGCACCCACCGGGTTCGCACAGAATCGGGTCGTGCCCTCGCACCTGGCAACCGTCGAGGGCAACAACTACTTCGACTTCCCCTTCGTCTACGACAAGGGGCACTTCCAGCAGATCTGGGAGGGGCCCGCTGTGTGCGGATCGACTGCGGTGATCATGCAGGTGAGCTTCCGGCGTGACACCGACTACCGCAAGCAGAGCTACGTGGCCAAGACCTTCGCCAATACAACAGTCTCGCTCGGCTCGACTCCTGTGTCGCCGGCCAAGATGTCGACCACCTTCGCCATCAACCTGGTGGGTGCGACCATGACGACCCTCGTCAACGGTGTGAACTTCACGCTGCCGGCGCAGACGCAGTACACGTCGGTCGCTCCCTTCAACGTGCACTACCCGTTGACCACGCCCTTTATCTTCCAGCGATCGAGCGGCAACCTGATCATGGAGTGGATTGTTCCCGGCAACGCAAACAGCAAGTCCGTCTACACTCTCGACGGCGAGATCCCGACCAAGAACACCGGCTACGTGCGCTCGTTCGGAACATTCGGCAAGTTCAAGTCGGGCGAGACGCCGACGCTCGTGTGTGATCCAAGCACGTTGATCCCTGGTGGCTCGATCGATCTCAGTGTGAGCCCGCTGAAGAGCGCCTACCCCGCCGCAGCGTTCTTCGATACCTCCAACACAACCTATGCCGGGCTTTCGCTGCCATTCGACCTCGGCACGATCGGCGGCCAAGGCAGCTTCCTCTACACCGGGCGG
>CAYYAQ010000103.1:17955-18662 GCA_964469555.1 uncultured candidatus Brocadiaceae bacterium
ACGCAGGGCTACCGCGCCAACGTCAAGTTGCCACTGCCGAACAACAGCTCGTACGCTGGCTTCAAGCTCTTCGGGCAGAGCTGGTTCGCGGACAAGAACTCGAACAACCTGGGCGTCGTGACCTCGAATGCCGTGGAGCTCGTCGCGGGCACCGGCACCCCCTACACCCGCATCCTCGGGCAACAGAGCAGCACGGCGACGACTGGCTTCTTCGAGAAGGGGAACTCGAGATTCGGCGGTCCCGTGGTTCTGTTCACGGGATCGATCAACTGAAGGTACTTCGGCAGAGGAGCTGTCGAGAAGCTGTGGGGATCGGAGCTGAACCGGACAAGCGAGCTGGCGCGGGAATGGAAACCAGGGCTTTCCCTCCCCCACGCCATCCGCTTCCTGTTGGCAAGAGACCCGCGGCTCTGCGCCCGGGTCCGCGGCATCTTCGTCCGCGCCGTCTGGTCCTTCTACCAACGCCGCGCCCGTGACGCCGGCGACCGCGGCGGGCGCGCCGGCGCCGTCGTCTGCACCCAGAGGTTCGACAGCGCGCTGCGGCTCGACGTGCACTTCCACGCCCTGGTGCTAGACGGAATCTACACGGGCTTCGGATCGCGCGAGTCCCCCACTCCTGGGCCGAACTTGTGCGCAGGACGTTTCTCGTCGGCGTACTCGCCTGCCCCTGCGGCGCACGACGGCGAGTGCTCGCTCCAGTCTGTGAC
>CAYYAQ010000104.1:0-18466 GCA_964469555.1 uncultured candidatus Brocadiaceae bacterium
CCCGCGTTGGCCGAGGAGCTGTACTTGCGGGTCGTCGCCCAGCTCGACGATCTGGGCATCCCGACGGCGACCGGCGAGTTCGGCGCGATGATGCACGTCGAGCTCGTCAACGACGGGCCGGTGACATTCATCCTGCACGCGGTCGACGGTAGGATCCAGTAGCTGCTCAGCAGCCGAACCGGGAGAGGACGCCCTCGACCGAGGCGACGTAGGAGCCGCCGAACAGCCTGACGTGCACCAGGTACGGGTAGAGGTTGTAGACGTGCCGGCGCTCCTCCATGAACCCGGGATCGACCTGTCGCACCTCTTCATACGCAGCGAAGAACCGTTCGCCAAACGTCCTGAACATCGTGATGAACGCGAGCTCGACCTCGGGGTGGCCGAAGTAGATGGCCGGGTCGAGGAAAGCCGTGATGCGGTTCCCCCGCGCCAAGACGTTCCCCGACCAGACATCGCCGTGGAGCAGCGCGGGCGCCGCGGGTTCCCCCAGGAGTTCGGACAGCTTCGCAGCCAACGCGTCGACTCGCGCCCGCAACGACGCCGACAGCCGACCGTGGGCGTGTGCCTCCGCAGCCATGGACGACAACCGATGTTCGGCGAAGAACGGGAGCCACGCGGACGATCGGGGGTTCGGCTGGTGCAACCCACCGATCAACGTGTCCCTCTCGAAGCCGAATCCCTCCGCCGAGACACCGTGGAGGTTCGCCAGGAGTTCGGCCGCGTGCTCCTCCGCAGAAGCAGAGAACGACGAGCCCCCGTCTACGAAGCGCATCACCAGGAGATCGGGCGCCGCGTGCACGACTTCGGGGACCGGCAAGTGCGGCGCCAGGAACTCGAGCATGAACCCCTCGATGTGCAGTTTGCCCTCAGTCGCTCGATCGACCTTGGCAACAAGCGAATCGCCATCGGCGAAATCCAATCGGTAGACCTCCCCCACGCAACCGCCACCGAGCGCCTGTGTTCGCGTTGGCTCGACGCCGATCGCGTTCGCGATGAGCCGCGCGACGTTCACTTCTCGCCCCGGAAACGAGCTTCGAGATGCTGGATCAATCCCCTCGCGCCGACTTCGATGATGTCGAGGACCGTCTCGAACCCCGACGCGCCGCCGTAGTAGGGATCGGGGACTTCGTCGACCGCGAGTTCAGCGGCAAAGGAGAGAAACATGTGCAGCCGATCCTCGTATCGATCCGGGCAGATCCGCGCGAGTTCGTGGTAGTGGCTGCGGTCCATCGCGAGAACGTATTCGAAGCGTTCGAAGTCCTCGTCCTCGACGACGCGGGCCCGCAGGTTGTTGATGTCGTAGCCTCGTCGAACCGCGGCGCTCCGGCTACGCGAGTCCGGGCGCTTGCCCGGGTGGTAGTCGTAGGTGCCCGCAGAGTCGACGTGCACTCGATCCTGCAATCCGCTCGCCGCGAGCAGATCGACGAACACACCCTCCGCCGTCGGTGAACGACAGATGTTGCCCGTGCACACGAACAGCACTCCGATGGAGTCGACCATGGCTCTAGAGAGGACTCCACCGCGCGCGGGCGTGCAAGAGTAGGCCTGCCAGCGTGACTGTTCAGGCTCCGGATGGTCGCCAAATTGACGGGGCAAAAACGTCAATAATGGGTGAATACACGCCCTCAGCGGCCTTTTCGGGCTTTCTGCGATGGCACGCCTTGTGCTTTCTGGAGCCATTATGGACATGTTCAGACTCACGCAAAAGTCACAGGAATCCCTCGCCACCGCACAGAACAAGGCGATCACCTTCGGCCACCAAGAGGTCCGAGGCGAACATCTCCTGCTGACGTTGCTGGAACAACCCGACGGGCTGATCGGCAGCCTGTTCCGCAAGATGGACGTGCCCGTGGACGGCGTCGTCGCCGCGTTGGAGGCTGGCCTGCGCAAGACGCCCAAGGTCACCGGCCCCGGATACGAAGCCGACAAGATCTACATCTCCCAGGCGCTGTCGAAGGCGCTCGTCGACGCGGAGAAGAGCGCCGCGAAGATGAAGGACGAGTACGTCTCCGTGGAGCACCTGTTCCTCGGGCTGCTGCGGGAGAGCAAGAACACGCCACTCGGCGAGGTGCTCACGCAGTTCCAGGTCGACGAAAACCGCTTCCTCGAGGCCCTGATGGACGTGCGCGGCAACCAGCGCGTACAGAGTGCGAACCCGGAGGCAACGTACGAAGCGCTCGAGCGCTACGGGCAGGATCTCGTAAAGGCAGCGCGGGACGACAAGCTCGACCCGGTCATCGGACGTGACGACGAGATCCGCCAGGTGATCCGCATTCTCAGCCGGAAGACCAAGAACAACCCTGTCCTCATCGGCGAGCCTGGCGTCGGCAAGACCGCGATCGCGGAGGGCCTGGCTCAACGCATCGTGCGGGGGGACGTGCCAGAAGGCCTGAAGGACCGGACGATCTTCGCCCTCGACATGGGCTCGCTGGTCGCGGGCGCGAAGTTCCGCGGCGAATTCGAAGAGCGCCTCAAGGCGGTTCTCAACGAAGTCCGCGAAAGCGACGGTCGGATCATCTTGTTCATCGATGAGTTGCACCTGATCGTCGGGACCGGCAAGGCGGACGGCGCGATGGACGCCGGGAACATGCTGAAGCCGATGCTCGCCCGCGGCGAACTGCACTGCATCGGAGCGACGACGCTCGACGAGCACCGCACCTACATCGAAAAGGACGCGGCGCTCGAGCGACGCTTCCAGCCGGTCCTGGTCGACCAGCCTAGCGTGGAGGACACCATCTCCATCTTGCGCGGGCTGCGGGAGCGGTTCGAGGTACACCACGGCGTGAGCATCACCGACTCGTCGTTGGTCAGCGCCGCGACGCTGTCCGATCGCTACATCAGCGACCGTTTCCTGCCGGACAAGGCGATCGACCTCGTCGACGAGGCGTGCGCCATGATCCGCACCGAGATCGACTCGATGCCGCAAGAACTCGACGCCGCGAAGCGTCGGGTGATGCAACTCGAAATCGAGGAAGCCGCGCTGGCCAAGGAGAAGGACAAGGCGAGCAAGCAGCGCCTGAAGGACCTCCGCAAGGAGTTGGGTGACGTCCGCGCGCAGTCAAACTCGATGTTGGCCCAGTACGAGAAAGAGAAAGAGGAGATCCAGGGCGTGCGGAACGTCCGCGAGGAGCTGGAGCAGCTCAGGCTCGAAATGCAGAAGGCCGAGCGCGACTACGACCTCAACCGCGCCGCGGAACTCAAGCACGGCCTGATCCCGAAAGCGGAAGAGAGCCTGAAGGACGCCGAGGCGAGGCACGCGGTATCCGCCGCCGGAACCGATCGACTGCTTCGCGAAGAAGTGACCGAGGAAGAGATCGCCCAGATTGTCGGTCGCTGGACTGGGATCCCCGTGGCGAGGCTCGTCGAGGGCGAGAAGGAGAAGCTGCTCCAGCTGGAGGAGATTCTCCACCGCCGCATCGTCGGCCAGGACGAGGCGGTGACGCTCGTGTCGGACGCGATCATTCGGGCGCGCGCCGGGATCAAGGACCCGCGCCGACCGATCGGATCGTTCCTGTTCCTCGGGCCCACGGGGGTTGGCAAGACCGAGCTCGCAAAAACCCTCGCCGAGTCGCTGTTCGACTCAGAAGACAACATCGTGCGCATCGACATGTCGGAGTACATGGAGAAGCACTCGGTCTCGCGTCTCGTCGGCGCCCCCCCCGGGTACGTCGGCTACGAAGAAGGCGGCCAGCTCACCGAGGCCGTGCGGCGCAAGCCGTACTCGGTGATCCTGTTCGACGAGATCGAGAAGGCGCACCGGGACGTGTTCAACATCCTGCTGCAGGCGCTCGACGACGGGCGCATCACGGACAGCCAGGGCCGAACCGTCGACTTCAAGAACACGGTCGTGATCATGACGAGCAACATCGGTGCCCAGAACCTGATGAGCGGAATCACGGACACCGGAGAAATCCAGGAGTTCGCCCGCGACCAGGTGATGGCCGAGCTACGGAGCACCTTCCGTCCCGAGTTCCTGAACCGCGTCGACGACATCGTTCTGTTCAAGCCGCTCCGGCTCGAGGAGATCCGGCACATCGTCCGGCTCCAGACCGACGAGCTCCGACGCCGCCTCGCCGACCGCGAGATCCGACTCGAGATCGACGAATCCGCGACGAACTGGATCGCCGACAAGGGGTTCGACCCGGCCTACGGTGCTCGCCCGCTGAAGCGGTTCATGCAGCGCGAGCTCGAGACGCGGATCGGTCGCGCGCTGATCAGCGGCGATATCACGGACGGCGCGACGATTCGCGTGACGGTCGAGAATGACGAGATCCAGGTGAACACTTCGCAACCGGAGACGGCGGACATCAGCTAGTCTGTATTCAGTCTTTCCAAACGACAGGAGACCAACCATGGGATGGATGCGCACATTCTTACTCGGCGACATCGGCAACCGGCTCGACATCGGCGACAACGAAGACCAGATCCGGCGAATGCGGCAAAGCCAGCGCCGTCGGAACAGTGAGAAGGCGGCCACGGACCGGACGCAAGACGAGCAAATCGCCGAGTTGCGAACCGAGATCGACGAGTTGCAGGTCGCGCTCGGCACGATTTCAAAGGCGCTCGTGAGCAAGGGCGTCTTCACGCAGGACGAGCTCAGTCGGCTGGTGAATTCGATCGAGTCCTAGGGATTCCGTGTTCTCCTAGACGCGAAGCTCGTCATCCCCACCGCTGATTTCGACGCCCGCGAGACGGGGCTCGACCTCGTCGGTGAGGAAGGCGTCCACCTGTTCGGGACTTCGCCCGATGAAACGGGAGGGGTCCAGCAGGTCCGGCAGCTTAGCCTGGATCGCGGCGAACGCCGGGTCGGCGGCGATCAGCTCGAGCAACGGATTGGGCTTGCCCTCCTCCTTGATCTGACGCGCGGCTTCCCGGCTGTGGACGCGCACGCGTTCGTGCAAATCTTGACGGTCGCCGCCGGCCCGGACTCCAGCCATCAGGATCTCCTCGGTCGCGAGGAAAGGCAGCTGAGCCTTCATGTTCCGCTCGATGACCCGCGGCCAGACAACGATCCCCTTGGCCACGTTTTCGAGCAGGATCAGGATCCCATCGATCGCGAGGAAGCTCTCCGGGATCGCGATGCGGCGGATCGCGGAGTCGTCGAGTGAGCGTTCGAGCCACTGGACGGATGCGGTCTGCGCCGATGTGTCCGTCGCCGCGACCACATACCGGGCGAGGCTGTTGATGCGCTCGCACCGCATCGGGTTCTTCTTGTACGCCATCGCCGAGGAGCCGATCTGCTTGGCTTCGCTCGGTTCTTCGAGTTCGTTCTCGTGGGAGAGCAGGCGCATGTCGTTCGCGAACTTCGCGGCGGACTGCGCGATGCCGCAGAGCGACTGGTGAATCGTCCAGTCGATCTTGCGCGTGTAGGTCTGGCCGCTGATGGGAATCGAGCGCTCGAAGCCGATCGCCTTCGCGACCTTCGCGTCCAACGCCCGGACCTTGGCGTGGTCGCCGTCGAACAGGGACAGGAACGTCGCCTGAGTGCCCGTCGTGCCCTTCACGCCCCGACAAGGCAACCAATCGATGACGCGCCGGACCTCGTCCAGATCGAGAAGAAGATCCTGGATCCAAAGCGTGGCGCGCTTGCCGACGGTCACCGGCTGCGCGACCTGGAAGTGCGTGTAGCCGAGGCAGGGCTGCGCGCGGTGTTCCGCGGCGAACCGTGCGAGGGCCCCGATCGCGCGCGCCAGGCGGTTCTCGACCTGCCTGAGCGCGGCTCGATACGTCATCAGGTCCCCGTTGTCCGTGACGAAGCAACTCGTCGCCCCGAGGTGGATGATCCCGCGGGCCTTGGGGGCCAGATCCCCGTAGTGGTGCACGTGCGCCATCACGTCGTGGCGCAGGTCCTTCTCGTACTTCGCTACGGCATCCCAGTCGAATTCGTCGCGCGCGGCCTTGAGCTCTTTGACCTGCTCGGCGGTTACGGGCAACCCGAGCTCCATCTGGGCTTCGGCCAGTGCGATCCAGAGATCACGCCAAGCACCATGACGTGAACGGGGCGAGAACAGCCTGGCCATTTCTCGCCCCGCGTAGCGGTCGATCAGGGGATGCTCAAAGCGCTCGTCTCGAGTCATCCTCCCTGTTGTACAGGATCATCCAGCTGACTAGAAGTGAATATGAATGCCTCGGCGCCGACCGTGATGATCCCGCACGAGCACCTGGCGGTAGACCCAGTGTCCATGCCCTTCCACGGTCTTGTAGTACGCGTCGCGCACGATGACGCGGACGTAGCGGCCACAGTGGGAATCCCAGCGAGTCACATACTCCGCCGGAACGAGGACGTGGCGGATCTCGCCGCGCTCCCAGACCCTTCGAGTTTCGTAGCGGTAGCCGTGAGGAGCGTGATGACCGTGATCGATCTCGATCCGCGGACGTGTCAGACGAGGTCCGCGAGTGGTGACGCCCGGGAGGATTCCACCGGTCGTGCGGCGGTTCTTCCGACCCAAGACAGGATTCGCCGAGCGGATCGTGCGAGTCACCCCAAGACGGGCTCGGGGCGAAGTGACGGTCCGGGTTGCGCCGCGCGCCACTTGACGGATGGTGTGGCTGACGCCGTCGCGCTTCCTGTTTCGGTTGCCCTCCTGCGCGGAGGACGGAACAGCCAATCCAAGGAGGATGGCACTCAAGATCGCGGTTCTGTTCAACATGACAAATGCCCTCTTGTTTCAGGCAATGGTCACTAACGCGAAAGGCGTGCCAACGTGGCGGGAGCTTTCTCCTCAGGAAGACGCCATGTGCACACTGATACCCGCGAGAGGCGCCAGGACGAGCAGCAGCTGTCCCGCGCCGCGGCGACCTCCGACGAACCAAAGCAGCGCGGAAACGGCTATACACGCCCCCAGACCGTCGGAACAGACATCCCAAACATCCATGACACGACCCTTCACGCCGTCTTGATGGACCTCGTCGACGACGCCGTACAACACTGAGACCGCTGCCGAGAAAACCGCGGATCGGACGGTGCACCCCTGAGTGGACAGCATGACGAGCGCTGCGAGGACACCGAAAACCACCACGTGTCCCAGGTTCCACACATGTGAGTAAATTGGATCGTCGGGCTGCTTCGGCCCCGGCGGGAGCGACGACGCCCACCAGATGAGGGCGGCCCACGCCAACGCGAAAGTGATCCGCAGCCACATCGCACGCCTCTCCTGATATCCCGTGACGAGCCCCTTGATGCCGGCGAGCATCTCAGCCACCACTCACGTACAGGCGACCCTGCAGTCTCATTCCCGCACCATCCACGGCGACAATCTCCAGATCCTTCAGGTACGAGGTGATGAGGTACATGCCGCGACCTCGTAGCGCCATCGCGGACGGCGCGGCCTCGCTCTCTTCGCCGAAGACCAGGGCCAGTCCGGCGACCTTGTCTGCAGGCATGTCGATGTCGTCGATCTTGAGGAACAACTCTCCCTGGATACTCTGCACCTGTACCCGGATCGGCTCCGAACTCTGACGGTAGTCGGCGCCGTGCTCGATGGAGTTGCTGACCACCTCGTCCACGACCAGGACGAGTCGACCCAGGCGTGACTCCTCCACTCCCTCACCTTCGAGGCTCTCGCGCAGCAGGCGCCGCATCTCCGCCATGCGACTCAGGTCCGCGGCAAAGTACTGATCGAAGAGGTCGGTCAAGCGGTGTTCTTGGAAAGCAGAGACAGGTCCAACGACATCACGGAATGCGTCAGGGCGCCGACCGAGATGCGGTCGACCCCGCACTCGGCAAAGGCCCGGACATTCGCGAGAGTAACACCTCCAGAGGCTTCGATCTCCACTGCACACACCTTCTGCGACGCCCTCGCACGGATCGACTCGACCGTCGAGACCAGTTCGGGTCCCGGGGCGAAGTTATCGAGAAGCACGACGCCCGCACCCCCAGCCACCGCTGCCAGGGCCTCCTCGGTGGTTTGAGCTTCCGCTATCACCGGCGAATCCACTGCGGCGACGGCCGCGCGTACGACGTCTTCGTAGGGACGACCGGACATTGCAAAGTGGTTTTCCTTGAGCAGCACCTGGTCGAACAGGCCGATTCGGTGGTTGGTACCGCCACCGACGCGCACGGCGTCCTTCTCCAGGAAACGCAAGTTTGGCGTCGTCTTCCGCGTGTCCATGATGCGCACGGGCAGCCCCGCGACGGCGTCCACGAATTCCCGGGTTCGGGTCGCAACGCCCGAGAGTCGCTGAAGGAAGTTGAGCGCCGTCCGTTCGGCCCCCAGAAGCGCCGCGGCGTCACCCCGCATGGTCGCGACCACCGTACCCGGGGCGAGAGCCGCACCATCGGGAAGATCGTCGCCTCCGAACTCCACCTCCGGATCGGTCGACTGGAAACACTCGCGAGCAACGTCGACCCCAGCCAGCACGCCGGCCTGTCTGGCGACGATCTCCACCTCGCCGCGCGCGCCCGACGGCAGCGAGAGCCGCGCCGTCAGGTCTCCGGACGTGCCCAGGTCCTCCGCCAGGGCCCGCTGGACGATGTCGCGAAGGGAGTCTTCAGGGAGGAGCATGCACGAAAGCTAGGATTCGGCGCCGCGGGAAGCAACATCGGGTACGGGTGCTTGGAGTGGTCCGAGCCTATCGCGGCTGCTCCAAGCCGCGCATCGGTAGGAGGAACGGTCGCAGTCGTTCGAGGGTGACCGGGCCGAACCCGTCCACCGCCGTGAGACCAGAGAGGCTGCGGAACGGTCCAAACCGGACACGATGCAAGACCACGGCGACCGCACGACTTCGCCCCATCCCGGGGAGCGTCATCAGTTCCGGGATTCCCGCGCGGTTGACGTCGATTCGTCGGGGCTGTGCAAACGGCGCGTCCGGGGGAGCTGACGCACCGCTCGTCACGAGGCGCAACAGGTAGAACGCGGTCAGAACCGCCCAACACAGGAGCAGTCGTCGCCGACGAGACGGCGGCTGCGCGCCACGCGGGCCTACCGGTTCCTGCGGTGGCGGCTGAGGTTCTTCTTGAACCGGTGCTCCACCGTGTCCGTCGCCGAGACCAGGAGTTGCCCGATCCCGACCTGCTGTTCGAGCCGAGAGAGAATGCCGAATATCGCCTGGGAGGCATGACATGAGGGGTGACTGACCACCAACGGAGGCTGGTTGAGGCGGTGATGACTCACGGCCGGCTCCTCCGGAATGGCTCCCAGGTAGTGGATTTCACAGTTCGAAAAGCGCGTGGAAACATCGGCGAGTTTGTCAAAAGTTGCTTCGCCCTGCGCGTGGGTCGCCACCCGGTTGACGACCACCGAGATCTCGGCGTGCCCAGGGTGGCTCGAAATGCACTTGACCAGCGCGTACGCGTCGGTGAGCGCAGCGATCTCGGGATTCGTGACAATCACCACGTGCTGGGCGGCCAGGAGCGTGAGCACGCTCTGCGGCGAGATTCCCGCCGCGGCGTCCATCACCATGACGTCGGTCTCGTGGGCGATGGTCGACAACCCTTGCCCGAACCTCAGCAACTCGACTTCCGACAGGTCCCCGAGCCTGCTGATGCCCGAGCCTCCGGGCAGCAGATCGGGACCGAAGCGCGTGTGGACCCGCACATGCTCGAGGGACGCCGTCCCCGCAAAGAAGTGCTGGATCGATTTCGACGGATTGACCCCGAGCAGGAGGTGATCGTTGGCCATCCCGAAGTCGCAGTCGACGAGGGTCACCCGCCGATGCTGGCTGCACATCGCGACCGCGAGGTTCGTCGCGAAGAAGGACTTGCCCGTCCCCCCCTTCCCGCTCGCAACGGAGAGGAAGAACGCCTCCGAACGGGAACGTGAGATCTTCAATCCCCGCCGCGGTGCCGGCTCCGGTACTGGTGCCTCAGCCTCCGGCACCTTGGCGGCGGTCTTGCTGAAGAATCTAGTCAGTCGCCGGGCCCACTCTCGGTCCCGTCGTAGAGTCGTTGGCACGCTTCTATCCACTTTCACACCTCCGGTGGAAAGTTACGCCTCTGGATCGGTCAGCTCGAATTCATGAATGGTCTGGGGCGGGGGCTAATGTCAAGAATCCGACCCTTCTTCTCCGAGGGCGGAAAACTCTTCTCGCGACAGTTGCGCCTTCGCAACCGAGCGACGAATGGGCTCGAGTGAAAAACGATCCTCGGAGTCGGGTGCTGCGGGACTCTCGGTTGGATCGGGGTTGACGACGGGGTGCGACTGCGGCGCGTGACCGAGGTCCTCCGAGTCGAAGCTACCGATATCGAACTGTTCTGAAGGATGGTCCGCATCCTCGTCGGCCTCTTGGGTGACATCGGTCGCGGGGTCGGCGATCGCAAGCTCGATCGCGAGGACGAGACGCAGTATCCGATCGACGGCGCCGCGGCACGAGTCGTCGGTGAGTTCGATCCACTCCTCTTCGAACCCTTCGGCCAGGGCCGGGAATTCGACGTGCAGCTTGCCGGACGCGAGTCCCAGCCGCGCGAGGTCCCGCCCGTGAAGAAACAGCCGTCTGGAGAAGCGATCCCCGGATGCGGATATGCCGATATCGATCCGCTTGGCGAGGTCCAGGAAGCGAGCTGCTAGCGCCCGCTGGCCGGGATCCACGATTCCAGGCGGTACGGTGAACGCGTTTCGCGTGGCGGCGACCGGCGCGGGATCGGATTCGAACAGCGAAGTCAGCCCCATCCTCAAGCGCCCCCCGAGGGTGAACGAGCACAGTTGTGCGACCGTCAGGCCCTCGAGATTCGTGCGTCGTAACTCCTCCAGCGTTTCCGCGAAGAGGTCGAGCCCGACCACGAAGAAGCGAGGTGCGAGGTCTGTGCGCAGGTGGGGATCAGAGAGTTCCTGGCCGAGGAACGCCGCATTCTGCCGCAACCACGACTGCGCACCGAGCACGCGAGCCGGAAGCTGCGCCGCCGTCTCGGGGACCGCGAGGAACACCAACATCGGGGTACCCGTCGCATCGCACGCAAGGACATCGACAGCCGCTTCGGTGCCGAGGACCAGGTCCTCGGTCACGACGCGCAGACCATGCTCGATCAAGTCCACGCGCTCGACGAGCAGGTCGCGGAGATTATTGAGAGTGTTCGGGATTATCGGACCGGAAATCATGTACCCCTCCCAGGGACCTCGATCACCCACACGTCGGGCACGGTGCTCTTCACGAAGAAGGAGCCCCGACCCCCCTCGTGGGTCGCTGCAGAATCGTGTTGTTCTGAACCGCCTTGGATCGAACCGTCCTCACTGCTCGACCCGGAAACCTCCCAAATGGGTGACCAAGGTTCCTGCGCACCCGTTGAGAACGAGTCCGCGCAGGAGATTACACTTCCGCCTCACGGCAAATGCAACCCGGTCACAGGCGAAAACTGCGCTTCTCCTCCGCACAACAGAGTCCTACGGCCAGGGCATCGGTGACGTCCAGGCACTCCGGTCGCCGCTCGAGTCGCAGGGCTCGGATCACCATCGATGCCACGAGTTCCTTGCTCGCGGCACCCGAACCCGTCACCGAACGCTTCACGCGAGCCGGCGGAAACTGGCTGACGACGAGGCCCGCTCGTGCCGCTTCGGCGAGGATTACGCCGCGGGATTCACCGAGCCTCAGGGCGGACTGCACGCTCTTGCCGAAAAACGCCTCCTCGATAGCCAATTCCTCGGGTTTCAAATCCCCGATCAACTCCCCTATCGCCTCGGCGAGTTTGCACAACCGATCCGCAACAGGATCGCTGCTACGCCCCAGCCGGACCGCGCCCGCCGACACGACGGTGATCGTGGTCCGCGCAACCCGCGCGAGGTTTGCCACGCGATGCGCCAGCGGAGTCCCATCCGCCGACCGCGCAGCCACAGTAGGCCTGGGGAAGGCCTGACCGCCCAGCCCCTGAACGTCGAGACACCCGAACCCCACGACGAGGGTTCCAGGGTCTACACCCAGAATCCGCATGCGCTGATGCTAAAACTACCAATGCTGTGCCCGGCACAGTATTGATGGTTTTAGCTGTGAACGTTGCCATTCTTCTCCTCGCCTCGGGCCGCGGCCTGCGCATGGGCACCAAGACGCCAAAGGTGTACCTGTCCGTCAACGGCACGCCGATACTGAGTCGTAGCCTCGCCCGGCTGGCCCGTCTCACCGACGGCGCGCAGATCGTGCTGGCAGTGCACCCCGACGACCGCGAGACGCACTTGAAGCCGCTCCTACCCGAGTTCGAACGGCAAGGACTGACCAACGTCGTCGACGGCGGCGACAGTCGCCAGGAATCAATGGCGAACGCGCTGGCGGCGTGCGCAGCCGACCGCGACTTGATCGTGATCCACGACGCGGCCCGACCATTCTTCCCGATCGCAGCGGCGCGGCATGCACTGCACCGCGCAGGAGACGTGGGCGCGGCCCTGCTCGCGGTTCCGGTGCCCGACACGCTGAAACGCGTCGACGGGGAGTTCCGCATCACCGAGACTCCAGATCGCACCGGCATCTGGCTCGCGCAGACACCCCAGGTCGCACAGCGGCACCTGCTCGAAGATGCCCTGGCCAGGGCTCAGGCGGATGGGGTGCAGGCGTCGGACGACGTCGCACTCCTCGAACGAATCGGCATCCCCGTCGAAGTCGTTCCGAGCACGGCGAGAAATATCAAGGTGACCGTCGCCGCAGACCTCGAACTCGCCGAGCTGCTCGCACAGTTGGAGGACCTCTCGTGACAGCCGGTCTGCGTATAGGGATCGGAGTGGACACCCACCGTCTCGCCGAGGGACGGCACTGCCGATTGGGCGGCGTGGACATCGAATCGGACGTGGGACCGGTAGGGCACAGCGACGGCGATGCCATCCTCCACGCTCTCTGCGACGCGGTTCTCGGCGCCGCGGGGCGGTCGGATCTGGGCACGTTGTTCCCGGACTCGGACGCGGCGAACAAGGATCGGGACTCGGGCGAGTTCTGCGCGGAGGCACGCCGACAGCTCGCCGGCGAGGGTTTCGCCATTCTCTCACTGGATGTCGTGCTCGAAGCACAACGTCCGAAGCTGATCCCGCACCGCGCGGCGATGCGGGAGCGCATCGCGATGCTGTTCGGCATTGACCTCGACTGCGTCAACGTGCGCGGAAAGACTGCCGAAGGGCTCGGCGCCATCGGTCGCGGCGAAGCCATCCGGGCGACGGCGGTGGCGCTGTTGGAGAAGAGCTAGCGGGACAGGCGACCTAGAGCTGCTGCAACCGATACATGCGCGAATAGAGCCCGCCCGACTTGACCAACTCGTCGTGGGTGCCCCGCTCTTCGAGTCGTCCCTTGTCCATGACCAGGATCACGTCCGCGGTTTGGATCGTCGACAGACGGTGCGCGATGACGAACGACGTGCGGTCTTTCATCAGGTTGGCGAGAGCGCTCTGCACGACTTGTTCTGACTCCGAATCGAGCGCCGATGTGGCCTCGTCGAGGAAGAGGATTCGTGGGTCACGGAGAATCGCCCGGGCGATCGTGATCCGTTGACGCTGCCCACCGGACAGGTTCGTCCCCTGCTCACCGACCACCGAGTCGTAGCCGTGGGGTTGGTCGACGATGAACTGGTGGATGTGGGCAAGCCGCGCAGCTTTGAAGATCTCCTCGTCGGTCGCATCTCGCTTCCCGAACCGGATGTTCTCCAGGATGGACGTGTTGAACAGGAACGGCGCCTGGCTGACCATCGCGAGCTGCCGCCGGTAGCTGTGCAGGTCGATGTCGCAGAGGTCATGGCCATCGATCAGCACGCGACCGCTGGTCGGATCGTGGAAACGGGCGATCAAGTCCACGACCGTGGACTTGCCAGCCCCCGAGGGTCCAACGAACGCGATGGTCTGCCCTCGCTTCGCCCGGAAGCTGAGATCGTTGACGACCGTTTCGGACTCGTAGGCGAAGTGGACGGCCTCCAATGAGACCTCACCGCGAAGCTCCTCCAAGACCTTGCCCCCCTGACGGTGCCCGATGTCGGCGTCCACGGTCAAGATCGACTCGATGCCCTCCATCGCTCCGACGGACTCGCACAGGATGTTGTACGCCCGAACCAACCGCTTGACGTGTTGGTACGTCGTGGCGAGCGGCAGAGTGGCCATGGTCATGTCGCCCATGTCGTAGTCGTGGTAGACCACGAGCCACCCCATCAACACGAGGAGTGCGCCGAACGAGATCTGATACCCCGCGAACAGGAACCCCTGCGAGAACCCCTTCGCCTTGAGCATCTTCTTCGTGCGACGCAGGAACTTCCCGTTGAAGACCCTGTACTCCTGCAGCCGTTCCTCTTCGAGTTGGAACGACTTGACCGTCCGGATCCCGCTCAGCATCTGGTTCATCGACTCCGTCGAATCCCCCATCGCCTCGAGGCTCTTGCTGGAAGACCTGTGGATCTTGCGGCCCGCCCGGAGCATCGGAATGCTCATCAACGGGACCGCGACGAACATGACCCACGCAACCTCCGGCACGTAGATCAGAAGCAGGATGAAGTTGAACAGAATGCTCAGCGGATCCACGACCGCGTTGTTGGAGACGAGCGTGAAGGAACGCGTCAACACCGCCGTGTCGTTGGTGATGTTGGAGATCAGATCACCCATGCGGCGTTTCGTGAAGAAACGCATCGGCAACCTGAGGATGTGTTCGAGCACCTCGTTGCGCAGGTCGACGACGATCTTCGCGGCGAAGAAACGGGAGAGGACGGTCATCCCGTAGGTCGCGGCTCCGCCGAGCACGCCCATCACGATCGCCGCGATGCCGCAACTCACGAACACGGCCATGCGATCGCTCTGGATATCGCACGCCTGCTGCACCCAGCCGCTGAATCCCTTGAACCACGCCTCGATCGTTTTCAGCACGTCCGCGGAGACATCGCTCCCGAGCAGCTTGGGGTCGAGTGGGGACGGTGTCTTGACCGGGGCGGTCGGGTCTTCGAACGCGTCGATCAAGAACTTCACGAGCCCGAGTGGGGCCTTCGTGAAGAAAGCCTGCAGCACGCCGAGGACGAGCACCACAGCGACAAGTCCACGGTTCGCCACGACCCCGACCCAGATCCGTCGGAACAGGTCACGGAGCGTCATCCTCTTCCGGGGGCTAGAATCCGGGTCGATCCGAACGGCTCCTGTGTCCTCGCTCACGGGCGGTATGGTGCCGGTTTTGTTCGTTGCGGCAACGACCATCCACGGACGAGAGGCTTAAACGCAAGAGCCCCGGTAAAACACCGGGGCTCTTCTCTCGCGCGATGTAACTCGCTACTTGACCTCGGCCTTGGCGAGCACTTCCTTGGACCACTGCAGGAACTTGTGCGTCAGGAAGTCTTGCTTGACCAATTCCCGGGTGCGATCTTCCTTGACGGAGACGCTCTGGCGCGCCGGTCCGCGGGCGTTCACGCGGATGATGAACCACGCGTCCGTGCCCATGACCGGTCCGATGACCCTGCCGGGCTTGGCGTCGTAGTAGAGGAAGTAACCGAGCGAGAACCCGGTCAGCACGTCGGAATACTCGCTCTCGCGAATGCTCCGTCGGAGCTCGTTGAACGACTTGTTGCCGAGCCGGCCCTTCTCCTTATCGAGCGGGTAGAACTCACCGTAGGACTCGAGAGACTGGTCAAAGGTCTTCTCGCCCTTGGTGATCTTCTCCAGACAGCGTGCCGCCCGCTCGCGGGCCTGGTTCATGCCGTTGGGCTGCCACGCGCCGGTCTTGTGGCTCTTGCCCATGAACGGGATGACGTCCACGTTGACCGATCCGTCGGCGAAGAAGCGCTTGTGCTTGTCCGCGTGCTTTTGCAGGAGGTCGTCGTTGATTTCCTTCGCGATCATGTTCTCGTACGACTTGATCAGACGCCAGCGAACACGGAACGCCTCGAGGGTCGGGTACCCCTTGAACGCGCGCGCGATCATCTCGGTGCTGAACAGCGTGTCGTCGAACTGCTTCCGGTAGGTCTTGAACTCCTTGGCGAACTCTTCGTCGTTCAGGTACGAGTTCTTCGAGACGAGCGCCTGCTTGAGCGCTTCGCGGATCACCAGCTCGCTGATCGCACGTTCCATGTCCTGGACGAACAAGCCGTCCTTGACCTGCTCGAACGCGTCGGCAGTCTTCCACCGGCGACCGTTGACGTCGAGCACGACCGTCGCGGGTAGCCCATCGGCCGGATACTTGATGTCACTCCACTTCTTGAGCTGACCGACCAGCATCTTGCGGATCATCTCAGCCCAGAACTTGGGCATCGAGCGGGGTTTGCCGTTCTCGTCGTAGCTGTTCTTCTCCATGCCCTTCAGGAACGCGTCCCCGTCGGTGCCGTTGGCTCCAGCCTTCACCGCTTCCTTCGTGATCGCCGGCCACTTGTCCGCTGGGCCAGGCATGAACACCTTGTCGAACTCCATCGTGACGCGGCGCTGGTGGATGTACTGCTCCTTCGGGATACCCGTCTGCGAGCGCACGACCTCCCAGAAGTCCAGGCCAGGGTACTTGATGCTGAACTCGCGCAGGTGTCCCTTCAGTTCTTCCTCGATCGCCTTGTCATCGACGGCGAAGTCAGAAGCCTTCTTGCCGTCTTCCTTGATCATCCGCTCCTTCCACTCCTCCACGATGAACTCGAGGATCTTGAGCTCGATCAGGTTCGTGCCGGCGAGGAACACCGTTTCGCGCTTGAGGTCGAGGGGCGACAGGCTCTTGCCGTTGACCTGGATGGGCCGCAGCAGATTCGAGCGGAAAGCAGAATTCTCGTCCTTCACCTTCTTTGTCGCGTTGATGATCCCCCGCTCTATTTCGTTCTTGGCCTTCTGAGGGTCTTGAGCCCCCAGCGGGATCAGGACCGTGCCAGAGATCAAGATGGCCAGTAGATTTGCGAATGCTGTCATGGTCGGGTGTCCGGTGAAAAACGGAGGCGGGGGGAGCTTGAGGGGCGCAGGAGCTTACCCTTTCAGGGTACCCTGGCCAGCTCCCCTTCGTGCCGCAAACGGCTCACATCGCCAGGATACTCCCTGATTTATCGATTCCCGTCTAGATGACCTACGACCCCCGCACCATCGCCTTCTTGGCCGAAGTCCTCTACCCCCCCACGCAGGTCGTCCCCGACGTCGTGCAGGGAATCCACAACTCCCTGTTTCAGCAGCCGGAACTGGGCTACCAGAGCTTCCAGGTCGCCCAGGATGGCATCCACCTGACCAACATGCCGGATACTCCCGGATCCGTCTCGTCGGTCACGTTTCTCCCCGACCGCCTGATCCTCCGGGAGGAGCTGCGCGCGACCACGCTCGACGACTTCGCAACCCGCCTTGTCAACGTGGCTGGGATCTCGCTGGAAGCGCTCCAGATCCCCGTATCCATCGCCCAGCAGTTCGTCATCCGGTCGCTCGTTACGCCTCGATACGTTCACGATAGTAGAGAGTTCCTGAGCCAACGGCTGATGTCCGGGTCGATGGACCATTGGGGCAAGTTCGACCGCCCGTTCGAGAGCCTGGGATTCCGCTACACGTTTCCGCAACACGATGACCAACCGGAACTCTTCAACCTGCGCATCGAAACCTGGAACCAAGACCCCCGGTCGGTGTGGATCGAGAACGTGGGCAGTTTCACGCAGCCGGTGCCGATCGCCGAGATGCCGCAGCTCGGCGCGCACCTGATTTCGACATACCAGTTCTTGACCGGTCCCGTATGCGAGTTCATCCAAGAGTTCGACACGCCCTGATCATCGCTCTGCTCTGGCTCGCGAACGCATCGTGCGACGACGCACCGGACAAAGGAAAACCTGATCCCGCGCCCGTGATGAAGGAGGCGATGGTCCTCGACGGCGTGGCGATCACCCGGAAGGAGATCGAGGACTGGCTCCCGTATCTGCGCGAGGTGTCCCCGAGCACGGGCCACAGCTCGGGCATGCGGTACCTGCTCGATCGCTACTTGATTCCGATGGCTTTCGCCCGAACGAAGTTCGCCGCGAGGCACGAAGAGCAGCGCAAGAACGCCGAGGGAATCGCGAAGGTGCTCGGCGATTCAGCGGGTTACACCGAGCTGCTCGAGCGCACCAGGAAGTTCTCTGGTGCGGAGGTGCTAACCGACCTGCTGCGGACGGATCTACCCCTCCCGGAACAACGGTGGCTATTCGACGATGCGAATGTCGGGCGCGTGAGCCCGGTCCTGGAGACGGCGCAGGGATTCAGCCTCGTCGCCGCGTCGGACAAGCAACCAGGACTGACGAAGGCATTCGACCGTGTGGACGCGATTCTCGTCCGCTTCTACACACACACCGCGAAAGACCACGGGAAGTGGTGCCAAGCTCTCAAGGTTCGCCTGGGGAGTCTTGCACCCGAAGCCATCAAGGTTCACCCTGAGTTCCGGGACGCCCTCCCCAACTGGCCGAAACCGAAGAAGTAGATGACCCGCCACGCCTGGCTGCTCGCCCTCGTCCTGCCAATTGCCGCAGCGCCCGCGCTCGCGCAAGCGGCGCAGGACAAGAAAACGGACAAACCACAGAAGGTCCAGGCGCCGCGTTGGCCGGAGATGTCCAAGGCCGATCAATCCAAGGGCCGAAAGTGGCTGAAACTCCTGGCGAGCAAGAAGGACAAGACACACCAGAAGG
>CAYYAQ010000105.1:0-18371 GCA_964469555.1 uncultured candidatus Brocadiaceae bacterium
AGCTGATGTCGTCTTCGGTGTCCGGCTGGCCGTCAGGGCCGTAGCTGATGATCTCGTACTTTCCGCGGTTCTCACCGGGACGGATCTCGAACGGGTTGCCCCACGGATCGGTGGGGGGCTCGGACTGGTTCGGGATGTAGGCGTGGCCTCGCTCGTTCTCGGTGATCAGCTCGTCGAACGACTCGGGCAGGCGGCGTTCCTTGATGTAGAACTCCTGCACCGTGTCGTAGAACGTGAGCGCCTGGTTGCGGGCGATGCTCTCCTCCGATTCGGAGAGGTTCTTGATGACGTTGGTGCCGACGATGGTCGCCAGGAGACCGAGAATGACGATCACGACCAGGATCTCGACCAGGGTGAAGCCGGCTTGTCGGTTCTTGCGATTATTCATGGTTTGGTAAACTGGGGTTCAGGATATCGGTTCGCGAGAGCTGCGACTTCGGAAGTGTACCGGACGGGGTCTCGTTATGTCGATTGGACCGGTCCCGTCCCGCGAGTATTGCAGGGATTCGACGGGTCCTGAGTCGTCGGTGGTATCGCCCGAAGGCCTTCCCACGTCAGTGTTTCACGTTCTGAAGCTGCATCAGCGGCATCACGATGGCGACGACGATGCAGGCCACGATCGCAGCCAGGGCGACGATGATCAGCGGCTCCAGCATGGATGTGAGCTTCTGGGTGGCGAGGTCGACTTCCTCGTCGTAGGTCTCCGCGACTCGCTCCAGCATCTCCTCCAGGTTGCCGGCCTGTTCGCCGACGCCCACCATGTAGCTCACCATGGGCGGGAACTGGCCCGACAGCTTCATCGGGGTGCTGATGTCGGTGCCCTCGAGGACGTGGTCGTGGACGTTCGTCAGGGCGTTCGTCAGGACCTTGTTGTCGAGGACGCTCTTGGTCACGTCGATGGCCTGCAACGCCGGCACGCCGGAGCGCAGCAGGGTCGAGAGCGTCGTCGAGAACCGGGCCATGGACTGCTTGCGCAGCAGATCGCCGAAGATCGGGAGTCGCAGCTTGAACCTGTCCCAGAGCAGGCCGCCCCGGTTGGAGTTGATCGCCAGCTGGAAGATGACCGTCAAGACCAGGGCGCCCATGATCAGGAAGAGCCAGTAGGCGAGCACGAAATCGCTCGTGGCCATCAGGATCTTGGTCGGCAGCGGGAGTTCATCGCCGCGGGAGCGCAGGAGCTGGGTGATCTTCGGGACGACGAAGGCCATCAGGATCGAGACCACGACCACGCCCACGATGATCATGATGGCGGGGTAGATCATCGCTGCGCCGACCTTGTTCTTGATCCGCGCCTGGTTCTGGAGGAATCCAGACAGTCGGACCATCACCAGGTCCAGGGCGCCGGCCGATTCTCCGGCCTTCACCATGTGCGAGTACAGGTTCGAGAAGTACGCGGGGTGGAGCATCACCGCGTCGCCGAGTGACAGGCCCTGCGTCACCTTCTCGCGGATGTTGCGGAACGTGGCTTCGATCTTCGCGTCTGGCGATTGCTCGATCACCATCCGCAGCGTCTCCGTCAGGGGGATGCCTGCCGCGAGGAGCGACGCCATCTGCCGCGTCACCTGGGCGACCTGCTCGTTCCGCAGCTTGTTCGGGAACTCGACGCCGGTGATGCCCTTGATCGCGATCTTGCGGGTGCTGCGACCGCGTTTCTCCGTGATGTCCGTGACGTAGAGGTTGTTGTCGTTCCGCAGCTTGATCCGGGCGTCCCGCGCGGAGTCCGCGTCGACCATCCCCTTGATGGTCTTGTTCGTGTTGTCGACGGCCTTGTAATCGAAGATGGGCATCTTTGTGGAGCTGCTGAGCTAAGCGATGTCGAGCTGCGTGACGCGCAGGATCTCCTCTGGAGTGGTCACTCCGTCGAGCAACTTGTCGGTGCCGTCCATGCGGAGCGTGCGCAGACCGCGCTGGATCGCGCCGCGCTTGATCGCGCTGGCGGAGGCCTTGTCGATGATCTGTTCCTGGATGATGGAGTCGATCGGCATGATCTCGTAGATGGCGGTCCGACCGGAGAAGCCGGACTTGAAGCACTCGTCACAGCCCTTGCCAACCAGGATCTTCTCGTCTTGGAACTGGGACAACTCGATCTTCAGATCCTCGAGTTGGTACAAGATGGATTGATCTGGGTTGATCTGTTCCTTGCAGTGCGGGCAGACCGTCCGCACGAGGCGCTGGGCGACCACCATCAGGATCGACGACGACACGAGGTAGGGCTCGACACCGATGTCCAGCATTCGCGTGACCGTCGAAGCGGAGTCGTTCGTGTGCACCGTCGAGAACACGAGGTGGCCGGTCAGGGCCGCGCGGATCGCGATGTCCGCGGTCTCGTTGTCTCGAATCTCACCGACCATCATCACGTCCGGGTCCTGACGCAGGAACGAACGGAGGCCGGCGGCGAAGGTCAGGCCCTTTTTGGTGTTGACCTGTACCTGGCTGACGCCGTCGAGATTGTATTCGACCGGGTCCTCGATGGTCAGGATGTTCAGGCTCTTCGAGTTGATCGCGTCGAGGCCCGCGTAGAGCGTCGTGGTCTTACCGGAGCCGGTCGGGCCGGTCACGAGGATGACGCCGTGGCTGTAGTGGAGGTAGCGGTTGATCGTCGCCTGGTTCTCCTCGGACAGACCGATCTGATCGATGGTGTAGACCTTCGTCGTCTTGTCGAGGATACGGAAGACCACGCGCTCGCCGTTCTGCACCGGGATCGTCGAGATACGCACGTCGACGTCGCCGTCGCCGATGCGGATCGAAGCCCGGCCATCCTGGGGCAGGCGGCGCTCGGCGATGTCCATCTTCCCCATGACCTTCACGCGGGAGATGATCGCGTCCTGGGCCTTGCGCGGGATGGACTCCGTGTCGTAGAGCACGCCGTCGACGCGCATCCGAACCTGCAGGCGGTTCTGGAAGGGGTGCAGGTGGATATCCGAGGCGCGGAGCTTCAGCGCCTGGAACAGCAGCATGTTCACCAGCTTGATGATCGGCGCCTTGTTGGCGACCGACAGCAGGTCCTCGGACTCCTCCACCTGGTCGGCGAGACCGAGGATGTCCTGTTCCTCGATGTCGACGAGGGCTTCATCCACGCCGTCGGCCTTGTGGCGGTAGGCGCGGTTGATGAGGTTCGCGATCTCCTGCCGCGGGCAGAGCACGGCTTCGACTTCCGTGCCCATCATCGCCGCGAGGTCGTCCATCGGCTGGACGTCGAGCGGGCGGTGGGTGGCCACGCGGACGATGTTGCCCTCCTGGCCGAGCGCGACGAGACCGTGCGTCCGGGCGAACTGCACCGGGACGTTGTTGATGAAGTCCGAGGGAACGCCGACGCCTTCGAGGTCGAGGGCCACTTCGAGACCCAGGAACTCACCGAAGAACTGCATGACCTTGTCCTCGGTCATGAAGCCCTTGTTGACGAGGATCTGGTCGATCGATTGCTCGCCGTCCGCTTCGGCCGTGACGACCGCTGATATCTGCTCTTCGTCGAGGCCTGCGCGGCGCAGCAGGGCTTGCCGGATTCGATCCTGAACCATGTGGTGTGTCTCCTGGTGCGCCGCTACTTGGGCTGAGGTTGTCGCGGCGCCTGCCGGAAGTTCGGAGCCGGGTCCTCGCTGGGGGCGTTCTTCTTCCCTGGTCCGTCCTGCACGCGGTCGGGCCGCTTGTAGTTGGGGAATTCGAAGCCAAAGCCGCGGTCCAGATCCTCGACGGTCGAGCCCGGGTCGTCGAGTACCTCGGCCTTGGCCTTCGCCGGGTTCCACTTCGGATCGACGATCTCCATGCGGCGGTTGCCGATGTAGTGCTGTGCCTCGAGCTTCTTGCGGGTGCTCAGCTTGTCGAGGTCCGAGAAGTCGTCCTCATCGAGGATGTGGGGCGTCAGGAAGAAGTAGAGGTTCGTCTTGCGCTTCTCCGTCGCGTGGGTCTTGAACAGCCAACCCAGGAGGGGGATGTCCATGAGGTAGGGGATGCCCGACTTCGTCGTGCTCTCCTGGTCCTCGATCACGCCGCCGATGACCATCGTGTGGCCGCTCGGGAGCGTCACCTGGGTCTTGACCTTGCGCGTCGTCTTCACGCCAGGCGTCGCGGCGTTCGGGTCGAACGCGGTGATGAACCGCGAGACCTCGAGTTCGACGTTCAGGCGCAGGTAGTTGTTGCTCGAGATCGACGGCGAGATGGTCAGGTTGATACCCGCGCCTTCGAATCCGCCGAAGCTCTGCTGCGTCGTTGCCGTGCCCTGGTTGGTCTGCTGGGTCGGGCGATCTTCGCGCGATTCGATGAGGGCGTTCTCGTTGTTGTTGACGATTACGCTGGGCAGCGAGAGGACGTTCGCCTGGTTGTCGTCCTGCAGCGCGTTGATCAATACCGGGATCGCGAAGTCGCCACCGCTGATGATGCCTCCCGTGAAGCCGGTCAGCGGGTTGTCGAAGTCCGGCAACCGCGTGTCCGGCAATCCGTCGTCGTCGGTGTCCTCGAAATTCGACTGGCCGAAGTGACTGAAGCCAAACGGACGGGTGAAGTCGCCGCTCGCCTTGGTATCCAGCAGGCCGAGCTCGACGCCGAAGCGCTTGAGGTCGCTCGTCGACAGCTCGACGATCGCGCATTCGACCAGCACTTGACGCTGCCGTTCGTCGAGTTCCTCGATCATGCGGCGCAGCTGGGTGAACTTCGTCGCCGGGGCCGAGATGAGCAGCTTGTTACTCTCCTCGTGGGCGACCACGACCGGACGACGGGGACGTCGCGAGGAGGTGGCTTGCTGGCCGGTGCGCGCCTGGTCCTCGGCGGCTTTTTCCTGGTCGAGGAACTGTTTCAGCGTCTCGCGCAGTTCCTTCGCGAGCACGTTTTGCAGCCGGATGATGTGGGAGTCACCTTCGCTCTCCTCCAGCGGGCGGTCGAGCTGGGCGAGCAAGTCTTTCGCCTCCGTCACCTGGTCCCGCGTGCCGCTGAGGATCAGGACGTTCGTCGTCACCTGCGCGAGGATCTTCATCTGGATCTGCTGTGCGGCCGGCGTGGGTGCTCCTGTCGCCGGGCGTTGGCGGGAGCGGTCGCCGAGCAGATCGTTGAGGAGTGGCTCGAGCTCTTCGGCGGCGGCGTGCACCAGACCGACGGTCTCGATGACGAGGTCGATGACCTCTTCGGGGATGTCGACCAGTCTGAAGAGACGGTACGCGTTGTAGACCTGCGGGCCGTAGCCCTGGACGAGCAGCGACTTCCCGTTACCCGGGTTGCCGAAGTTCAGGCCGTTGCGACCGCCGCCGGCGGTGAAGAACGGTCGAACCTGCTGGCTGGCCTTCGTCGCGTCGAGGTGCTCGAAGTTGATCGACGTCAGCACCTGGACACCGGTTTGGTGCTTGTACTGATCGAGGTCTTCCACGGGCACGTAGCTCGAGCCGATGGAGATCTCCTGCACGCGTTGCCCGCGGCTCGAGATGATGTCCACGAGCTGGGACTCTCCCTCACCGCGGATCACGCAGGCGAAGCCCTTGATGTAGAGCATCGTCTGGAAGAACGCGAAGAACTGATCCTTGCGCAGCCGGACGGTGCCGATCCAGAGGATCTTGCTCTGATCGTTCTCGACTTCGGCCTTCGGATAGACGAACAGCTTGCCAGTTTGCCGCTCGGCGATCTTGATGAAGTCCTTCATCGGCATGCCCTGGTTCTCGTTGACGGTCATGACAATTTCATCACCCTCAATGTCGACCTTGTACGGCGGCTTTTCGTCCTGCGCGGGCAGGATCGAGGTCAGGGCGCAGAGTAGCGCGAAGGTCCAAGGGAGACGGTTTTTCAAGGTGGCCACGGTTTCGGAGTCCATCAGGGGTCCTCGCCCAATCGAAGGGGTAGCCCTGTGCGACGCGCCCCAAAGGAGGTTTTGCGGCCCGCACGGGCATTCTGGTGCGTCCGTTGACAGGGCAGCTAAGCCTTTTATTTCGCGGACCGTAGCGAATGAACTTTTTGATTTCACTCTTTCCGTTCCAGGGGCCGGTCTGATCTCCTTGGATCTCGCATCTTGTCAGACTCTTGAGACAAATCGGCGCCTCGAGTCACGGATTGCCATGAACCTCTCCCAGATCCTGACTCCTGACGAGATCCTGCTCGGATTCGACGTCCCGGACAAGTGGACGGCCATCTCTACCATGGCCGACGTGCTGTGTCGCACCGGACGGCTCCCGCAGACGATGGGGGGTGCAGCCAAGGAGGCTCTCCTGCAACGGGAGCGGCGGATGACGACCGGCATGGAGGATGGGATCGCGATCCCCCATGCGGCGCTCGCCGATCTGCCGGAGCTGATCGGCGTCCTGGCAATTGCGCCAGACGGTATTCCCTTCGAGACCCTTGATGGCGAGCCGGCCCGCATCCTGGTGTGCATGCTGACGCCGAAGCGGGACAAGTTGCTTCACATCCGCACCCTCGCGGAGATCGCCCGGTTGCTGTCCGACGAGAGCGTGCGGGAGCGGATCTGCCGGTGCGAGACGCCCGCGGCGGTGCTCGACACCATCCGCGCGGCGGAGTAAGCGTAGGGCATGGTACACCTTGCCGCGTGCCTGGCGGGCTTCGGTGGCCTGCTGCTGGAGATGGTGTTCGTGCGTCGGCACGGGTTGCTGATCGGCAACACCGCCGGCGCCTCGGCGATGGTCTTCGCCTGGTTCCTCCTCGGACTGGGCCTGGGTGGCTTGCTGTTGCCCCGTACCGCGCTGGCGCGGCGGCGCCCCCTCGGCGTGGCGGCCATCCTCTACGGCGGGGTTGCCGTGACGGCCGCGGCCGGCGATGTGCTGTTGTCCCAGCTTCCGCCGTTGGGATCGGTCCAGGGCGCGGTACTGGCTCTGCTCGTGCCGGGTCTCCCGGCGCTGCTCATGGGCGGGGCGTTCCCCCTGTTGTTCGCCGTGTTCGACCGGAACGCGCGACCCTGGCGCGCGGCGGTGCTGGTGGGTGCCAACCTCCTGGGTTCCGTGGTCGCCACGTTCGTCGGCGGCAACTTCGCGATCCCGCTCCTCGGCATGTCGGTCTGCGCGTGGATCGGCGTTGCGGCGTACGGCGCCACCGCGCTGCTCGTCGCCGTCTTGTCGCGTTTCGAGCGACCGATCGAAGTGGTGGACGATCCGCCGCCGCTCGTCGCGATCGGCCGCGACGAGGTCACGGTGCTGGCGGCGGGGTTCGTCGTCCTCGCGCTCGAGGTGATGATGCTGCGCCGGCTCCCGTTCTTCCTCGACGGATTCCAGCCGACGCTCTCCGGGGTGCTCGCTGCGTGTCTGCTCGGGGCCACGCTGGGCTCGGTGTTCGGGCCGCCCGCGTTCCGCCGCTTGTTCGGCGAACGGGCGGTCGCGGGGTCGGTGTTCCTCGGCGTGGCCATCGCGGCGCTCGGCCTCCACGAGTGGGCGGCGCCCGCGGTGGGACGGATCGGCGTCGATTCCGACATGGGGTTCCACCTGCGCATCGTGGCCGCGGCGTTCGTGGCGGCGGGGCTGCCGTTCTTCTGTCTCGGCGCGACGATCCCGCTGTGTCTCGAGCGCTTCGTCCATCCCGAGACGCGCGCGCCGCTCGCCGGTCGGCTGTTCTTCTTCCAGGGACTCGGTTCGTTGTGTGGCGCGATCACGGTGGGGCAGGTACTGCCGCGGGTGCTGGCGACGACGTTCTTCGTCTACGGGGTGACCGTGGTCTTGCTGGTCGGGTTGCTCGTCGCGTTGTTCGCCTGGGGGCCGCGGTGGAAACTCGCGTCCGCGGGCACCCTCGTCTGGGTTCTCGCCGCAGGCGGCTTCGGACTGACGGGGGGCACGGTGTTCCGGCACGATCCGGCGCCGGTCGCCGGTTCGCGCTACGACCATCCGGAGCGATACGTGTACCTGGAACACCGCACGGACGAAGTGACGACCGCCTCGGTCGTGTACGACCGTAGGTCACACGGGCTGATCCTGTTTACCGACGAGTTCCGCGCCGCCTACATCGATCCCGACAGTGGCTACATGAAGGTCCTCGGTCACCTTCCCTTCCTGCTGCGGGAGAACCTGCGCCGCGTCGCCGTGGTCGCGCTGGGAACCGGGACGACGGCCAATGCAGTCTCGCTCTGGCCCGACCCGGAAGAACTGCACGTCGTGGAGATCTCGCCCGCCGTCGTCTCTCTCGTCGACCACTTCGCGAAGGATGGACCGGCGATCGCGCCGGTCCGCGCGCCGTTCGAGGCGGATCCACGCACCCGCACCCACGTCACCGACGGGCGTCGATTCGTCGCGCGTCGCGACCCGGGCAGCCTGGACCTCATCTCGATGGAACCGCTGCTCCCGTACGCGCCGGGCACCGTCCCCCTCTACACCAGGGAGTTCTACGCGCACTGCGCCCGCGCCCTGTCCGATCACGGGCTGATGGTGCAGTGGGTGCCGACGCACTCGATGCCAGAGGACTACTTCCGCACGCTGATCGCGACGTTCGCGCGGGGCTTCGCCCATCACTCGGTCTGGTTGCTCAACCACTCGACGCTCTTGATCGGCTCGAAACACCCGCATCTGCCGCCGATCGACGAGCTTCGCGGCAGGATGATCGCGATGCCCGTCGCCGTGCGTCGTGACCTGCACGATGCCGGACTGGTCACGGCGGACGACGTGATCGCGGCGATGGTCGGGTCCGATGCGCTGAGGGTCTGCGATGTGCCCGACCTCGTCGACGACCGACCATTCCTCGAACGGCTGGGATACTGGGGCGCGTCCACGCGGCTGGGGTTCCTCGGTGGCAACCTCGCCGTTCTGCGCGAGATCGCGAACCGACCCCGGGAGTGGCCGGGCGTCCGCGAGTGGAGCGGCCTGCGCATGGACCGGTTGCAGGGTCTCTGCGATCTCGCGAACGGAACGGTCGCCGGGGACAAGACCGCGAACGCGCTCGCCATCCTGTCGCTGTCGCGCACGCGGGATCGACTCCCAGCGAGCGTGCTCCTGTACGGTGAGTTGCGTCGCGCGCAGCGCACGTTGGTCGAGAAGGAGGTGCTGCTCGTGGTCGGCGATCGCTCGACCTTCGATTCCCGGGTCGACACCCGGCGTATCCGCCGGCACCTGACTGGGGATCCGGGTAGTGCGTTCCTCTGGGCCGTGCTCGCGGCGCGGGAGCGCGACAAGCTCGCGCGTCACAACGCGATGCGCACCGCCCTGGCGCTGGACCCGACGATCTTCGACCAGTGGGCCATGTTGCGGGTCGAGAGGGCGCCAGAGCCCGGCGTCGTCCACGATGGGCCGTTCGCGGCCATCGCGCTCCTGCCCGAGGGCCGCGACCTCGTCCGCCGGGCTGTCGAGCCGGGCGCGGTGGGCGTGGCGTTCCGGGCGCGGTTTCGCGTGAAAGTGGGCTACGCGTGCCTGGGGCTCCTGGCGACGGCCCCGCTCGTGAAGGAGCACGGCGCGACGTTTCGCGCCGTGCTCGACCCTGCGTTCTTGACGTTCGCGGTGATCGCGGTGCGCGCGCGGGAAGGCGACGTGGTCCGCGAGATCCTCCCGCTATGGCGTCGTGATCTGCCGATCCCCGAGGGTCTCGACGCACTCCTGCGGGAGGGGCCGGACAAGCGGAGCGCCCTGGCGTCCGCGCTGAGCGGGCGCAAGGGCAGGCCGGAACTCGCACTCCTCGGTCGCCTGTTGATGGACACCGATCTCGCCGTGCGCCGCGTCGCCTCCGTCACCTTGTTCCGGACCCTGGGCGACGCGGTTACCTACGACCCGGAATCCAGCGAAGCCGAACGCCGCGAGGCTGTCGAACAGCTGAAACGCGTCCGCCGCTCGAGGTGACGGCTATCCGCCGAGCTCGAGGATCTCGTCCATCCGCCTGCGCAGGTGCGTTTCGATCTCGTTTCGCGTCTCGCGGTACACCTCGATCGGGCCGCCAAACGGGTCCGAGATACCCTCGTCGTCCGTGTGCAGGAGCGAGGTCTTCGCGCTCGCCTCGGCGTCACCGATCGCGATGACGTCCGCCACGTGCGACGGCGACAGGCAGTAGATCCGATCCGCTTCGTCGATTCGTTCCCGGCTCAGGCTGGCGCTCCGGTGTTCCTCGAGACTCATGTCGGATTCCTGCGCCGCCTCGAGTGATCCTCCGCTCGCGGGCATGCCATCGAGGGTGCCCGTCCCGGCGCTGAGGAAGCACAGCCCGTGCGCGAGCACGTCGCCCGTGCCGATCTCGAGGCGCTGTGCGACGAGCTTGCGGGCGAGGACCTCCGCGAGGGGGGAGCGACATGTATTGCCGGAGCAGACGAACAGCACCTTCGCGGCGGCGCCGGTGAGCATTTCGTCGGCCTGGAGGATCCCCGGTCGGACGATCTCGAGCTTGCGGTCGCGCAAGCGAACGATCGCGGACGGTTCGCCGAGTATTGGCGGTCCGGCGTCGGCGAGAATCCCGATGCGGGGGTCGTCGGCGAAGGCCTGCGCGAGGGCGTCCGGTCCGAGCAGCGGCGGCTCTCCCGACCGGTTCGCGCTCGTCATGAACAGACCGGTACCGAATTCTGCCAGGACGCTCGAGGTGAACGGGTGCGCCGGCACCCGCACCCCGACGTCACCAGGACCTTTCACCGCGGGCAGGATCGCTGTCAGCGGTCCTGGCCAGACGCGTTCGAGCAGCCGGTGCACCCGCTGCGGAGGAGGGGCTGCGACCCGCGGGAGATCCTCGATGGTGGCGAGGTGGTAGGTGAACGGCTGGTCCGCCGGGCGACCCTTGACGGCGGCGAGCCCCAAGACGGCTCCCGAGTGATTCGGATCGGCAGCCAGGCCGTACACGGTCTCCGTCGGCAGTAGGGCGAGCTGCCCGTTTCGCAGAGCGGAGACAACGTCCGCGATCTGGGCGGCGTCTGGCTGGTGCTCGATCTTCTGGCGCTGCAGGGGTAGGACTCTACCTTTGGGGGGTGGCTAAGGTTTCGGAGTGGATCGTTGGAGGATAGATTGCCAGAACACTTGGCGCGGAAACAAACACAACGCAGAAATCAGAACGGGTCGGCGGACGGACTCAGCGGTCTCTTCGCAGGCTTCGCCCACGAGGTTCGCAACCCCCTGTCGACGATCGGCTTGAACCTTGGTCTGATCAAGGAGGATTTTGAAGGCGCTGAAGAACCGCGGGACAAGCGGACCTACCGGCGGCTCTCGGTCCTCGAGTCGGAGGTCAAGCGGTTGCAGATGATCCTCGACGAGTTCCTGCAGTTTGTCCGCCACCCCGTTCTCAAGACGCGTCCGGTGGAGCTGAACACGCTCCTCGAGAGCCTCGTCGAGTTCATGGTCCACGAGGCGGAGCAGAATGGTATTTCCCTGCGTTTTTACCCTGGCCAAGATGTCGGGCTGTTCGAGGTCGATCCGGATCTCCTCCGAGCAGTGGCCGTAAACCTCATTCGCAACGCGATGCAGGCGTGTTGTCGCGGCGACGAGATCCTAATCTCGACCCAGCGACAGGGCGCCGAACTGATCGTGCGCGTGACGGACACCGGACCGGGGATGGACAAGATAACGCAGGAACAGGCATTCGTCCCCTACTTCAGCACGAAGAAGAACGGAACGGGACTCGGGCTCGCCATCGCGCGGCGCATCGTGGAGGCCCACGGCGGCACGATCCACATGAGCTCCGAGTTCGGCAAGGGCACGCAGTTCACTCTCTTGTTTCCGACGCGTCGTCTTCTCCAGGGGGGTGACGGGTGATCCGGGATCCGATCCTGATCGTTGACGACGACGACAACCTGCGCACGGTGATGGCCGAGTCCCTGGAGGTGTTGCCGGTCCAGATCACCCAGGCGAGCTCGGGCGCGGAGGCGCTGGAGTATCTCGCCAATCGAAACTACGCCGTGATCGTGACGGACCTCGTCATGAAGGACAAGGACGGCTTCGACGTGCTGAAGGCGGCGAAGGACCGCTACAAGTACGGTCGCGTGCTGATCCTCACCGGCCACGGCAGCCGCGAGGTCGCCGTCGACGCCATGCAGCAAGGCGCGTCGTACTACATCGAGAAACCGGTAGACCTGAACGAGTTCCGCACGAAGGTCTCCAAGTGTCTCGAAGAGCACAAGAAGGACCTCGCGTACGATGATCTTCGCAACCAGGTCGACGCGAGCAAGGGCCTCGACGGCATCGTGGGCCAGGACCCACGCCTGATCCGGGTCCTCGACATCGTGCGGCAGATCGCTCCGACGAACGCATCCGTACTGATACTCGGTGAGTCGGGGACGGGGAAGGAGATGATCGCCCGCGCGGTGCACGAATACTCGGATCGAAAGGACCGTCCGTTCGTCGCGCTGAACTGCGGTGGTTTGTCGGAGGGCACGATCGAGAGCGAGCTCTTCGGGCACGCGAAGGGCGCCTACACCGGCGCGATCGCGGACCGCGAGGGCAAGTTCGAGTACGCCAACGGGGGCACGATTTTCCTCGACGAGGTCGGAGAGATGCCGCCGTCGACCCAGGTGAAGCTCTTGCGTGTTCTCGAAGAGAAGACCGTGACACGGCTCGGCGCCAATACGCCGCGCCCCGTAGATGTCCGCGTGCTGGCCGCGACGAACTCTGATCTGCACGCGCGAGTCGAGGAACGCTCGTTCCGCGAAGACCTCTTCTACCGGCTGAAGGTCGTCACCATCGACCTGCCGCCGCTGCGTGAACGACGTGGCGACATCAAGTTGCTGATCGACCACTTCCTGCGCCACTTCGGCAGCCTCCACGAGAAGGACGTCGAGTCGATCGATCGCGACGCCCTCGTGGAGATGGTGCACTACGACTGGAAAGGCAACGTCCGTGAGTTGCGCAACGCCGTGGAGAGCATGGTGGTGCGGACGCAGGGCAATATCCTGACGAAGCAGGACCTCCCCCCGGAGATCTGGGCGCCGTCCCGGGCTACGGAGGACAACTGGGGATTCCTCGCGGGCAAGACGGCGCAGGATGTGGAGAAGAATCACATCCGTGTGACGTTGGAACTCACCGAGGGCAATCGGGTGAAGGCGAGCGCCGCGATGGGCATCAGCGAGCGCACGTTGTACCGCAAGATCCGAGAGTACGATCTCTAGCTCGCCCTCGGCGAGAATCCCCTGTTGGTGCCGCTACGACTCCCGTATCCAGACGGGTAGAGTGTTGTGAGCCGATGATGAGAAACCGCAGCCGAGCGCTCTTCCCGAGCACCGTCCTCCTCGCCTTCCTCTGTGCCGGACCGACCGCGGCGGCACAGGACGATCCCTACCTCGAGGATGTGCGGGCTGCGGAGATCTCGCTGCGGAAGGGCAAGCACAGCAAGGCCCGCTCGCTCTACGAAGACATCTTCGAGGCCTACGAGGAAGAGGACGAGGAAGAGCGGCCCGGCGACGCCGCGATGCGGGGCGCGCGCCACGGGTTGTTGCGACTGGAACTCATCCACGGCAGGTACGCCCAGCTCCTGCGACTGTACGGCAAGATGTCGGCGAAGGAACGCGATGAGCCGCGCAACCTGCTCCTCGCCTCGCGGGCCCGGCAACGCACGGGAAAGTACGAGGAAGCGGTCAAGGCCCTGCGCGGGTTGGTCACCGCGGACAAGGGCGGCTACGAGGCGCGCTACCGTCTCGGGATCGCCATCGCTGCAGTCGGCGACATCTCGGCAGCCCGCAAGGTCTTCGAAGAGGCGATCGCCGCCGTCGAGGGCGCGCTCGACGACCCGATGGATCTCTGCTACGTCGCCAAGTGCCACATGGAACTCGGTGGTCGCACCCACATGGAGACGGCGGCGGGACTGCTCGCGGAATCGATCAACAAGGCGCCGGACCATCCCGAAGCTCGCGTCGCGTACGCCCAGCTCCACTTCGATGCGTACCGCGAATCCAAGAAGGGGAAGACCGCCGAGTCCAAGCTGAAGCGGGTCTTCGAGAACAACGGGGAGGTCGAGGACGCGTTGGTGTTGATGTACCGGTCGCGGAGTTTCAACATGTTCCTCGACGGTGCGAAGACCGCGTCGTTCCTCGAACGCGCACTCTCGCTCAATCCGAACAGCGTGCCCGCGATCGTTCTTCGCGCGAAGCGACTCGTCGATGACCGGTTGTTCGAGTCTGCCGTGCAAGTGCTGGACCGCGCGATCGGGATCAATCCCCGCGACCGCGTGGCGTTGTCGCACCGCGCGACGGTCGCACACATCTTGCACGACACCGCCGGCGCCAAGCGCTTCCGCGAGCGCGCGATGGCCAAACGACCCGGCTACGCGGAGATCGACCGGATCTTCGGCGACCACCTCTCCGCGCTCTACCGATTCAAGGACTCTGTCCCGTACTTCCGGGCCGCACTGCAGCGCCAACCGGACTACGTGGCCGCGATGCACGGATTGGCGAAGGCGTTGGTCTACCTGGGAAAGGGCAAAGAAGCCGTCGGGCTCTTGACCAAGGCGAAGGATCTCGAGAAGGGGCACGCGGACACGTGGCGCTACAACATCCTCCTGTCGGAGAGGCGACTCGCGAAGGATTACGACCTCGTTGAGTCGGATCACTTCTTGTTCATGATGCACAAGAGCGATCGGGCCGTGCTCGAGCGCTACCTGACGAAGTGGTACGAGGACGCGTACGAATACCTCGGTCGGAAGTACGGCTACAAGCCGAAGAACCAGATCCGCGTGGAGGTCCTCCACGAGTGGGTCGACTTCAGCGTGCGGACGATCGGGTTCCGTGGGTTCAGCGCGCTGGGCGCCTGTTTCGGCGAGTTCGTGACGATGGTCTCGCCGTCGGACCCCGTACTGCGCCGCAACGACTTCATGTGGTCCGCGACGGCGTGGCACGAGTACGCCCACGTCTTGACCCTCGCCCTGAGCAAGCACCGCGTGCCGCGGTGGCTGACCGAGGGCATGTCGGTCTACGAGGAGTCCGCGAAGAATCCCTCGTGGGAGCGTGGCATGGTCCGCGAGTTGCTCGACGCGTACCACAACGAGGACCTGCCTCCGCTGCGTCTGCTGAATCGGCTCTTCCGCGGTGACCGGATCTTGTTCGGCTACTACCAGGGCGGACTGATCGTCGAGTTCCTGGCTGAGCATCACGGCTTCGGGAAAGTCGTCTCGATGCTCAAGGCCTACGGCGAGGACAAGGGCACCGAGCAGATCATGCGCGACACGTTCGGCATGAACAGTCGAGAGTTCGACCGACGCTTCAAGGATTGGGTCAAGAGCAAGAAGATCGCGAATCTGAAGCTCGTGCCGCGGCTCAATCCCAAGATGGTCGATCGGCTGCGCAGTCGGGTTCAGATCGAACCAGGCGACGTCGACTCGCATCTCAAACTCGCGTGGCACTTCGTGCGCCTGGTCAAGTCGTCGCGCGGGAGGATTCAGCACGTCGGGCTGGTCGAAGCCGGGATCCATCTCGGCGCTGTGCTCCGCAAGAAGCCCGACCACCCGATGGCTCAACTCGTCCATGCCGAGCTCCTGCTGGCTCGCAAGCAGAGCAACGCGGCGTTCGCCGCCTACGAGAGAGGCTTCAAGGCCGGAGCAAACGACTTCGAGAGTCGATTGCACTTCGCGGACCTGCTCGTGGACAAGGGCGAACTCGACGCAGCTCTCGTGCAATACCAGTCAGCGAAGGCGTGTTGGCCCCACTGCACCGACCAGGCTCTCGCGCCGCGGCTCAGAATCTCCACGATCCTGCGCAAGCAGGGCAAGCTGACGGAAGCGATGATGGAGACCAAGTCGTTCTGCAAGACGACCGCGCGCGCATTCAAGCCGAGGATGGAACTCGCTGCCTACGAGAAGAAGCTCGGCAACCGCAAGTCGGAGGCGCAGTTCCTCGAGGAGTGCGTCCAGATCGATCCGTTCATGCGCACGCTGCACGTTCGGCTGGGTGACGCCTACATCGCCCTGGGCAAGCTGGAGCTGGCCCGCGGCGAGTTCGAGGTCGCGCTCGCGGTGCCGACCGAACTGGACCGGGCCCTCATCGACACGCCCCCCCAGGATCGGCCCGAGCCCGGGGGTCCTGATGACGCGGAGGCCCGTGGTGCACTGTACTTGAAGCTCGCACGCGTGTGCTGGGCGCTGAAGGACCGGCCAGCGGCGTTCGAATACCTCGACCGCGCCCAAACAGAATCCCCGGAATCCGACCTCGTCGACGATGTCCACGAGCTCCGCGCCAAGTGGAAGAGCAAGAAGGATCTCCCGAAGATCGAGAAGGGACGCAAGAAATAGACCGCGTTCTGTTTGGCGAGCTTTCCTTGCCGACCAGCGCCCGGAGCGGTACCTTGCCCGGTTCGACATGCTCGCGCTCCTCAAAGAGACATGGGTCCGGATTCAGGCGGACCTCAAGTCCCGGGTCGGCGACGCCGCGTACGACGCGTGGTTGCAGGCCTTGCGACCCCTCGCTCTCGAACGGGGCACGGTCTACCTCGAGTCAGAGAATCGCATGGCTTGCGATCGGGTGCAGCGTCTCTACATACCGTTGTTGGAGGACTGCCTCTCGATCGGAATCGGGACGCGGCTGAACGTGAAGGTCACGCCGGCGCCGGAGTCCCTGATGTTGGAGGGCCTCGAGGTTTCCCCGATGCGCCCGGTCATCGACGAGTGCAACAAGACCGCGTTCCTGGTGCTCAAGAGCCTCATCGAAAAGAACCGGGATCTGACCGCGCGCTTGTTCTACTTCTACGGGCCGCCGGGCGTCGGCAAGACGTTTCTGTTGCGGTGGTGGCGAGACGCGGATATCGAGAGGGCGCGGATATACGCCGGCGAGTCGCTCCGTCACGCGTTCCAACTCAAGATCCGAGACAGCAAGCTCGCTGATCTCGAATCAGAACTCACGACCGAGAAACCTCTCGTCATCGACGGTGTGCATCGGTTCGGGCGACACCGTCGTGCGCAGCGCGAACTCCTGAAGATCCTGAAGCGTCGTGAAGAGCGGGGCCTGCTCACGATGCTGACCTCGCGCTGGCATCCCCGGGACATCTGGGAACTCGACGCGGGCATCACGAGCTTCTTCCTCAGCGGCTTCGTCGCCGAGATTCAGCTGCCGGGTCACGACGCGAGGCTGCGATACCTGCGGGCGCTCGAGGGAACCGCGTCGCGGAACGGTCGCGCCGCCGCGGTCGAGAAGATGGCGCGCGAAGTGCGCGGCAGCTTCACGGATCTTTCCCGGGCGTGGACGCTCGATTGCCACGATCTCACGCATCCTCGGCATTCCGACTACCTGCAACTGATCGACCCAGGACGGGAGTTCCGGAGGTTGCGGGACCGCGTGGTGAAACGGCTCGACATTCCGATCGACGAGCTCCTGGGCAAAGGGCAAGTCCGGCGGGTGACGCTGGCACGTCAAGCGCTGGCATGGCTGGCGGTGCAGAAAGGTCTCAGTCAGGCGGAAGTCGGGCGCTACATGAATGGGCGATCCCGGGCTTTGATCAGCTACTCCATCAAGACGATCGAGAAGCGCATGGCCGAGTCCTCTGAAATCCGCAAGCTCGTCGAGGGGCTGCTTTGATGCCAGGTTGCTACCTCGTTTTCGAAGGGGGTGACGCGACCGGGAAGTCTGTCCAGGCGAAGCAAGCCGTTGCATGGCTCGCGGAACTCGGCTACCACGTCGTGCACTTGCGGGAGCCGGGTTCTACGGCGACCGGTGAAGCGCTGCGCCGACTCTTGCTCGATCCAGCGGGCGGCGACCTCGATCCGCTCACCGAGGCGTTGCTGTTCTCCGCGGCACGGGCTGAGATGCTGCACGTCGAAGTGCTGCCGGCGCTCGAAGACGGTGCGGTCGTGTTGGTGGAACGCTGCTATCTCTCGACGATGGTCTACCAGGGCCGCGCGAGTCGGGACGCAGTGGCGCCGGACGTGCTGCGCCGCGTGACCGACGCCGTCCACGGCGATCACTGGCCGGACCGGATCTATCTCCTCGACGTCGACGACGAGACGCGTCGTGGGCGCGCGGACCGCGCCGGGAAAGCCGATCGGTTCGAGTCCCGTGAAGAGTCGTTCCATCGCGCGGTCCGGCAAGCCTATCTGGATCTCGCCGAAGCCGATCCCCGGGTCGTCGTCATCGATGCGCGGCCCTCTGTCGACGAGGTGCAGTCGGAACTGCGTCGGCAGATCCAGGCGCTGCTCGCCGAGGTGTCCGCGTGAGCCACGAGCCCAAGGGACAGGGCGAGTCCTTCGCCCGCCTGGTCCAGCAAGCGCGATCGTTGCGCATGCACCACGGCGTCCTGCTGACCGGCCCGCAGGGGATAGGCAAGTCGATGGCCGCGGAATACCTCGCCCGGGCGCTGCTGTGCTCCGGCGACGATCCGATGGGGCCGTGCGGCGGATGCCCTCCCTGCGCGCACTTCGCCAGCCATCCCGATCTCCTGCGGGTCGGGACCCCCGAGGCCAAGGACGAGATTCCGGTCGACCTGGTGCGAGGACTGCGGCAGAGCCTGCAGCGTCACTCCGTCGAGGGTCGGGCGCGGGTCGTGATCGTCGATCCCGCGGACCGGCTCAACATCCAGGGCCAGAACGCGTTG
>CAYYAQ010000106.1:0-18086 GCA_964469555.1 uncultured candidatus Brocadiaceae bacterium
GGCATGGTCGTGGAGACTTCGCACGCGGAGACGAGCACGCGGCTCAGCCACTTCGCCTCGAACAGCGTGCCCCACAGCGGCAGGGTTTCGCATCTTTGGGTCTGCACGGCAGAGAGATCGGGCGAGCCCTCGATCGCGCGCAACGGACCGGCACCCTGGGTCTGTCGAATCGTGAGCGTGAAGTAGAGGTACTCCAACCAGTCTTCGCTCGTCGACGTGTTGGGTTTCAGCGCGGTCACCCAAAGCGCGTCCACGGCGTCGATGAGGTGTTCCAGTCTGGCGGAGCGGATCGTGTCGACCCACGTGAGGTCGTGAGCTCGTGATCGCGAGGTGAACCTGTGCCACACGCCGTGTTCCTGCTCCACGAGAACCGTCAACGGTAGGCCCGTGCTGGCGCGCAGCGTCGCGAGCTCGTCCGTTTCGCCGAAGCGACCTGGGAGTAGCACGCAGATGCGCTCATGAAAACTCTTCAGCACGGAGTCGTCGCGAAGCCAGCGCCGGTAGCGCGCACGACCCACGACGGTGTCCGATAGCGTGTCCTGTGCCTCGCTCTGGCTGACCGAGACCGTGGCCCCGTGCCACCGGTAGCAGTAGAGATAGCGCTGCAGGAAGTGGATCGGGAAGTGCTCTTGGATGCGGAAGACGAGGTCGTAGTCCTGGCAGCCCGTCACGTCCTCGTGGAAGAGTCCGATGCGCTCGATCGCTTCGCGCTTCACGACCTTGAAGTGGCCGGCGAAGTTGCCGCGGTAGAGATCCTTCGGCGTCTCGTGTCGTCCGCGATGCCGAAGCACGTTGCCGCCATCGTCGACGTCGAGGATCTGCGTCGAGATGCAGTACTTGGTCTCGCCGCTGAGAATGTAGTCGCCGACTTCCTTCAGCGCGTTCTTCGTGAGGAAGTCGTCGCAGTCGAGGAAGGCGAAGTAATCACCACGCGCCGCGATGATGCCGCGGTTGAGCGTGCTGACGATCCCGGAGTTCGTCTCGTTGACGAAGACCCGAACACGTTCGTCCGTCTTGAAGTGTTCCAGGATCTCGTCGATCTTCGGATCGTTCGAGCCGTCGTCGATGACGATGACCTCGAACTCCGGGCCGGCTTGCTGGAGCGCGCTGTCCAGGCACTGTCGGAGGAACTGGTGGTGTTTGTAGACAGGGACGAGGATCGAGATCAGCGGGCGATCCCCCGCGGGCACGAACGACGACTTGGAGCCCTCGACGGAGATCACGGGCAAGTGCCGGCGATCGCCGGCGAGCGGAATCCACTTGCTGCGGATCGCCTCGAAGTTCCACGGCAGGAACAACAGGGGGTGATTGTTGCGCAGGCGCGAGACGAGGTATTGGTGGTTCTTGAGCGACTCGGTGTACATCGAGACGCCGTGCAGTCGGTAACCGAAGTAGGCGGCGTCGAGGACCTTGCCGTGCCACCCTGCTGCGCTGCACGAGACCCAGAAGTTCCAGTCCTCGTACCCCTTGTCCATGTTCGGGTTGTAGCCACCTGCGTCCAGCCACGCCTGTTTCCGAATCAACGCGCACACCGAACTGTGGTTGTTCGTGAGTTCGAGTGCGAAGTTGTAGTCCTCTTGCTTGTGCACGCCGTTGACGTCACCGATGAATCGGATGTCGGTGTAGACCCAGCCGGTTGACAAGTTGTCGGCCATGACCTCCAGCGCCTTCTCGACCATCTGTGGCATCAAGATGTCGTCCGCATCCACGGGTAAGACAAACGAGCCGCGCGCCAACTCAAAGCCGCGATTGCGTGTCGCTGCGAGACCCATGTTGTCGTGTCGCACCACGCGGGTCTTGGGCCAGCTGTGTTCCCGCAGGACCCTCAGCGTCTCGGGATCGGTCGAGCCATCGTCGAGAACCAGGATCTCGATGTTCTGGTGGGTCTGATCGGTCGCCGACCGGATCGTCTGCTCCACGTACTCCCCGTAGTTGTAGCAGGGGATCAGGATCGTCACGAGTGGACTGGTTCCCGCCGGCATCGCCCTCGGCAGTGCGTCGTGCCACTTCGAGTGCGTGCGCCACATCTGCTGGAGGGCGTCGTCGGCGTACAGATCGGCGTTTCTGGTGCGAATCTGTCGGATCAGCGTCTTGTTGTTGGCGACTGCCTCGACGTTGCGGCTCTGTTTCTTGATGCGGTAGTTGAACAGCGGCTCCGGGATCCGCTTGCCGTAGTAACCGAGGGCTGCGAAGTCGATCCAGAGGCACCAGTCTTCGTAGCCGAATTCGAGTTCCTCCCAGTAGCCGCCCACCTCATCGAACAGCGTCTTGCGGAACAGGGATGTCACGACCATGAAGTTCTCGCGAAGGAGTTCGTTCAGGTCGTATTCAATGGCCTGCGTCACGCTCGACGTCGCGCCGAAGAAGCGGATGTCGCAGTAGGCGATCCCGAGATCCGGACGGGAGTCGAGTAGCGCGACCATTTGCGTCAGGCAGGTCCGTTCGATCGTGTCGTCGGCGTCGAGAGGGAGAATGTACCGGCCCCGGGCCGCGGCGATTCCGGTGTTGCGGGCGACGGCTGGGCCCTGGTTCTCCTGCTGGATCACTCGGAGATCGAGTTTGGGTCGATCGAGTTTCTCGAGCAGGGCGAGCGTCGCCGCGTCGGTCGATCCGTCGTCGACGATGATGACTTCGAAGAACGGGTAGGTCTGGGCTTGGAGGCTGTCGAGGGTCTCGTTCAGGTACGAACCGTGATCGAAGCAAGGAATCACTACGCTGACGCGTGGTCCGGTGGAGACCAGCAGGTCGATCTTGTCGAACGGGAGCGCCGCGTCGACGCCGAGGCGCGGTGCGAGGCTGCGCACCGCGAAACGCAGTGGGCCTGGAAGAGTCCCTGCGTCCACGCGCCGGCGGATCGAGTTCTGCCACCGCGCAGGCAAGATGCGCCACATTGTCCACGCGGACTTCCTCGCCGTCGCGCCGATGAGTCGCTTCAAGCCGTCCCGCGTTCGGTCGAAGGCTCGTGCCCCTCGCAACAATCGACTATCGCTCAACACCTGGGCATGGGCCTGTGCGTCGGTGACCCGGAGCTCGCTCTGTTCGAGTTGAATCGTGAGATCTTCGATCTCGCGACGGTTGTCCTCGATCACGGTCTGCACCTGTTCGGGGTCCCCGATCCGGTCGATGACGCCCGTCAACTGGGCGTCGAGTCGTTGGATCTCGGTGCGCAGGTCTTCCTGGTTCGCCAAGAGTTCGGCTCGCTGTCCGGACGCCCAGGTGGCGACTTTCGCGAAGCGCTGGAGCCAGGCACCCATCTCTTCGGTGCGTTCGGCATCACTCAACCGCTTGGGTGGGGAGTGGGTCGCGGCCAGCGCGTCGAGGGCGTCTTCGTTGCCAGCTCGGAGGACGAGGCAGTCCCCGAGAACCAACACGTCGATTCGCGCCACGGCGAATCCCAGCAGGGCGTCGCTCTCCGTGCACACGATCGGCTCTTCGTGGATGTTGAAGCTCGTATTCAACAGCGCCGCTTCGTTCGTCAGGCTGCGAAACTCGGTCAGCACGCCGTGCATGAACGGGTTGTCGATTTCTCGAACGATCTGTGGTCGAGCTGTTCCGTCGATGTGAACCACGGCGGGGCACACCTTGGCCAGCGTCTCACCGCACGCGACGGTGGTCGTCATGAATCGAGCCGCTCGGTGAAGGGGTTCGATGCCGTCGAGGAAATCGGCGGCGTCCCCTTCGAGTAACACGGGCGCGAATGGCATGTACTCGGTGCGGCGCAGCTTCTTGTTCAGCCAGTCATTGATCCTCGGGTCGGCGGCGCGGCAGAGGACGCTGCGGTGCCCCAGCGCTCGCGGCCCGAACTCCATTCGACCCCTGGCGACGGCGACGATGCGGTCGGCGAGGATGTGTTTGGCGACTTCTCGGGCGAGATGGTCCGGCGTGGAGAACTCGAGCTCCGCGTCGCCCAAGGCGGTCCGTGCACGCGAACTCTCGATGGCCGGGCCCAAGAACATCGTCGGATCCTTGATGCCCGACTTTGACCCCGGTCCGAGCTTTTGGTGCGCGAGCAAGGCGGCGCCGAGCGCGACTCCGTCGTCGGTCATCGGCGGCGCGACGAAGCCATTCTCGAACCCGCTCTGCATCAACAACTGGTTGACACGAACGTTCGCGAACAGGCCGCCGGCAAGGCAGATGTTGCGTGGCTCGCCGCCGACGAGGTCGCTTGCTTCCGCCAGGATCTCGGCGAGCATGTCCTCGGTCGCCTGCTGCACGCACGCGGCGAGGTGCTCGTTCGAAAACCCTTCGAACCTGGCGCGCCATTCGTCGCGTACTGTCGGGTTCACGATCAGCGTCGGCGGGCGGGAGTCGTTACCTCGCGTCCAATGGAGCAGTTGATCTGCTTCGCCGAGCATGGGCACCGCGATGTCGAGGAAGCGTTGTACGGTCTCGGGCGTGCAGTCGCCCCTCGCGGACAGGCCGGTGACTTTGCCTTCGTGCAGGTTTGGACGAAGTCCGAGCAGCGTCGTCACGAGTGTGTAGAGGTTGGCGGGTGAGAAGTGCAGGCCGTGACCGATGCCCGCGACCAGGTCGATCTGGGGCCCGCGCGCCGAGTAGACCGCACCGATCCACGGACAACTCATCGCGCCCGCGTCGCAGGTGAGGATGATCCCGTCGTCTTGATCGGCGAGGTACCACGCGCTGGCGGCGTGCGCGTGGTGGTGGTCGAAGTGCAGGCGCGGCACCGGGAATTGCGCGGTCCGTCGCTGCCATTCGCGGGACGGGGCGGGGATGATCAGCTCCGCGTCGGTTCGCCGCAGGGGCCAGTCGCCGTGGGCGAAGGCGTGACCGAGCGCGCGGGCATCCTCGGCGGGCAGGTTACCGAGAGCGACGGCGCGGATGTGGTTCCACGGGATTTCGTCGAGCAGATCAGCTGGCCAGCGTCCGTCTTGTTTGACACGGGAAACCCGTTCGAGGGCGCAGGCGAATTCGACGTTGCCGTCAGGTCCGACTGCGGCGATCGCCGAATCGTGCAAGCCCGTGAAGTTCAGCCCGAGGACGGAGCCATCGGGAAGGTTGCGGAGTTCTTTCACGTGCTGCGGGGGGGAGAGCCAGACAGGGGTCAGTATTGCATGAAGTGGAACTCGGGAGCGACTCCTAGCCCTGAACTTCTGCGATCAACGCCGCGTCGCTGCAGTACTTCAGGCCGTGTCGCGGGGGAGGTGCAGGCACCTTTGGCAGCGACAGGACCGAAGCGATCCCGCCCCGAACGTCTGCTATGGTCCGAGTTGATCCGCCGGGTGTTTCTCGAAGACGTGCTGCGTTGTCCCTGCGGAGGACGCCGCAGCGTGCTGTCGATGGTGTTCAAGCCAACGTCGATCGAGCGGGTGCTTCGACATCTGGGGCTTCCTTACCAGCCACCGCAGCGGGCGCCGCCCCGGTCGGTGCCCGCGGAGCTGCCGTTTGGGTAGGGGTCGCTCAGCGCGGGGAGGCGTGACGAGGAGTTTGAGGAGTGGTCCGTTCGGGGCCAACTGTGCCGGGGTCTGTACCTCCCCACAGGTTGCTGGACTTACAACTCTCGGGGCGCCCGCGAGGACGGGCGCCGGGTGCGGATGGCGGTGGTCTGCCGCCGATGGGCTGCGGGGAATTCGGGTTCGCCTGCACCGGGTGCGGTGCCTGGCAGCAGGTGAGAATGGCGAGACAGGTGAGGACGGTGATCAGTCCCTGTAGGACTGCGGTGCGCGGAAGTTGGTCGGCGATCGCATGGTGCTCCGCATCATGGCGATCCGGCGTGCGGCATGCACCAGAGATGTGGCCCGGTGTCGACCTCTGAGCATCATCGCACCAGGCGCAACGGGACCGGCTGGCTGCCGAAGAGCCACGTGCCCCGGGCGTCGTAGACCAGGTACGCGTGGTACAGCGTCAGCCCCTGCACCGAGGGCGCACCCGCGGGCATCACGAACTGCGCGGCGCCCGTGCCGTCACGACTCAACGTTCCCCTGAACGCCACGAAGGGCGCCGCGCCGGGAGCAGTGATCGTCAGATCGGTGTACAGATCCGGAACGAGAGGAATGTGAACGCCACCCAGCGTGACGCCGGGACTCGCCCCGGTGGCCGAACCGAAGATCCAGAACGACTTCCCGCCGTGCTTCGCTCCCGCGTTCAGCGTGAGCTGCTGTCGCTGGCCCGGTTGCGACAGAGAGAGTTCGTAGCGGTCGGCATGAAAGGACACACCCATGTCCAGCCGACTGACGAAGGGGTTGTAGTTCGGCGGCGCGTTGAAGGTCCGGTCGTACGCTCCTGGGGTCGTCGGCAGGCCGTCCGCCGCGTACCCCGCGATGGTCGCCACGCCACTGGGATCGACGGCGAGGGCTCGCGAAATGTCGTTGCCCGTACCGCCGAAGAACGTCGAGTAGACCAACTGTGCCGTGCCGACCCGGCGAGGGTCCAGACGAGAAAGGAAGCAGTCGAGAGTGCCGCCGGGCGAGAGCGTCCGGTCGTAGGCATCAGGGGTCGTCGGGAAGTTGGGGGAGTGTGTTTCCCCCGCCAGGGTGATGACTCCGTCCGCGTCGACCGCCAACCCGATCGCACTATCCCCGGTGGCGCCACCCAGATAGGTCGAGTAGGTCAACTGGGCGCTCCCGGTGCGATTCAGGTCGAGTCGGCACACGAACGCGTTGTAGTTGCCGTTGATGCTCCTGTCGTAGGCACCGCTCGTCGTCGGGTAATCCGGGGAGTAGGTCCTTCCGGTCATGGAGACCACGCCGCCAGCATGGACCGCCATCCCGGTGGGAAGCTCCGCCTTGCTGCCGCCCAGATACGTCGAGTAGAGGAGCTGGCCGCTGCCGGTCTTGCTCGGGTCCAGACGGGTCAGGAACACATCGCTACCGTTGAAGCTCGTGTCGTAGGCACCGCTCGTCGTCGGAAACTGGGGCGACGAAGTATGCCCCATCAGGAGCACGACACCCGTGGCATCGACGTGCACCGCGAAGCCGTGGTCGTCGCTGTTCCCGCCGAGATACGAGGAGTACACGAGTTGCGCGGATCCGATCTTGCTCGGGTCCAGACGGCTGACGAATCCGTCGTAGAAGCCACCGGCGAGGTTGGCGCCGTACGCACCGGGCGTCGTCGGCAGGTTGTTCGATGCGGTGTGCCCCGCAACAGATACGACACCACCGGGGCTGACGGCGAGCCCGGCGACCTGGTCAACTTGCTGCCCACCGAGATAGGTGGAGTAGACCAACTGAGCGCTTCCCGTCTTGCTCGGATCCAGCCGCACGACGAAGACATCGTCCCTGGGATAGGTCCCGCTGCCATTGAACGTCGTATCGAATGCGCCGGACGTCGTGGGGAAGTCGGACGATCCCGTGTTCCCTGCGAGCGTCAAGACGCCGTCCGGCGCGACATGGATCGCCGCGGCCTTTTCGTTGCCGCCGCCGCCGAGGAATGTGGAGTACCGGAGTTGCGCCGCGTTGGCCTTGCTCGGATCGAGCTGGCTGACGAAGACGTCGCTGTTGTTGACGTTGTTGGGGTAGAAGCGACCGTTGTGGGTTCTGTCGTACGCGCCGAGAGTCGTCGGAAAGTCGACGGAACTCGTTTCGCCCGCTACCGACACCACTCCGTCGGCATCGACGGCCACGCCGAACGCGATTCCGTACTTGCTTCCGCCGAGATACGTCGACCAGATCAACCCGGGATCGATCGTGAGGCTGGTGCCTCCGGTCCAATTCGGAACCTCGAACCCGAAGCGGTCCGTCGCCAGCAGGACAAATCGGCACGCGACGTCGCGAACCCGACCGTCGGATTCAGTCTCCCAGGTCTTGGGCACCGGCTGGTTCAGCGCACCGAGTTCCGTCTCGATGACCAACGACCCGTCATCCGCGATTCGCAAGCCGTTCGCGCCCTCGACATGCAAGTTGACACTGGAGAGATCGGCGCCCGGTTGCAGGATCAGATCGTATTCGGGCGCTCCGTGGGCCGTTCGTAGCCGCAGATCGATACCCGGATAGAGGCTCTCGTAGAGCACGGACGCGTAGAGCGGCACGCGAGTCCGCCAGCTCTTGCGGTCGTCGCCGAGGAAGTAGTTGTGATGGCCAGACAGGACTTCTTTGCCGGTGATCTCTGGCGCCTGCGCCCCGCCGTCGAAGGTCATTCGCAGAGCGACGCCTCGACTCGCGGACTCGTTCGAGACGTCGACGAGCCAGCCTCGCTCGCGCAAGAACAAGGTCATCGCACCGCTGCGATGCACGAACAGCGCGGGGTGTGACCATTGACCATGATTTGGCACGAAGAACTCGGGCTGCTTCTGGAGCATCGGACCGGTCGCTGCCGTCGTGATGCGGAAGACGTCGGACTCGATGGGCCGGATCGCCTCGAACGGCAGGAGACAGACCAGTCCAACGACGAATAGTCCGCAGATGGTCGCGCTGCGCATGACAAGTGATCCAAGCGGCCTGTGCACGGCGGGGCTGCGACGACGCGAGGCGGCTACCCGACGTGGAAAGCACCAAGACTATACCTCAGCCCGGATACCAACAAGGGAGTCGGCCCGTCTACCACCCGACCTCGAGGCGGTGCGGGTGGCGCTCGTCCAGGTCGACCCGAAGAGGGTAAGGGGTTCAAGCCCAGATTATCGGGGGGGGTAAGGCGGACAACTCCGGAATCTGACGGCGATCGACTCCAGCTCTGGGCTGGCTGGTCGGCCCCGAGATCGTGCGACGCGGTCTACCAACCCCCCTCGGAATTCAACGTCAACCGAACGACGCATGGAGCGCCAGGTAGTACATTGCACGGTCGAGTCCCGTCGATTCGGCGACCGCAAGGCTCCGCGTCGAAGAAAAACCCGATCCTGCACCGTACGCTGCCCGCGACCGAACGCAGGCGGCCTTCCTCTCTGCCCTTTCCGCGATCCAGCGGGGTCAGCAACCGGACAACTTTCGGTCCTGGCTCCTCAAGATCGCGGTCAACGAGGTGCGGATGGGCCATCTCGATCTCGACGATGCCAAGAACCTTCCGCTCCCTGAGAACATCGAGTTGACGCTCGTGGAGAGCCGCACCGGTCTGGCGCAGACGCCCGAGCACACGCTCATCGACGAGAAGACGCAAGTCGTCGACGGTGCCGCGTTCGACTGCGCCCTGGCACCCGGCGTGTATCGGATCCTGGGGTCCTACCGCACCTCGGAGTCTTCGACTACGGAGTTCGAGTTCGGCCGCGTGGAACTTCTGGAGGACCGCACGGACGCCGTCATCCACATCCCCTGGGTGTCCCGCATCCGGGTCAAGGCCACGGACGTCGTCGAGGGACGACCGATCAAGACACACCGGGACGGGATCATGTCATGGATTCGCGCAACGGACGGCAGCAGGACGGGCCGACATCGGCCTTTTCTCTCACCGGGGCGGTACGAGATCCATTACATCGCGACGGGCTACCAACCCTACCACGGCGGCTTCGAGGTCGGTCGAACCACCGACACCGAAGTCGCGGTCGAGATGGTCCCGGGCCAAGGTGCGGTATTCGCCGGCAAGGTCGTGGACAAGAGTACGGGACGGCCGCTCAACCAGAGCGCGACCATCACCTGCAATCCGTCCAGCGATCCCGACAACGGTCTGTGGAAAGAACTCGGGCGGTTGGTGGCAAAGCTAGAGCGTCAGCTTCGGACAAAACACGCAGATCCTCGGTCACTTGCCGATCGAACCACGTACGGCAGGACCCAGGGCGAGTCCTCGAATCGCGAGATTCCCACGAGCACCGAGAACTCCGACGCGGCGCGATAGCCGCACGGACAAGGCGCCACCGACGTAGACCGAGTCACCGAGACCAGCGCTGTCCTCGCCGGCGATGCCGAACTCGACGCCACCGTGGAACTCGAACCGTCCGTTGCGCTGCGACAAGAATCGGGCGGACAGACTCGTGTCGTACACGTCGTTGAACGGATCCGCGATGCCCGGCACCGGCGAGGCGCGGCGTCGGGGAATCGGCGCGCGGAGAGCATCGGCTTTGCGAAAGCCGTGCTGTCGGCCGCTGATGTCCAGCGGAGGGGAACCGAGATGGCCTTCGAGAAAACCTATCCCGAAATGAGAACCGCGACGCACGACTATGTCGTACGTCGCGGTCGGCGCTGGCCTGGAATCAGGTCAGGCTACAGGTTGCCGCCGACGTAGATGTCGAGGGCGTTCGAGTGCACGACCTTGATGACGGTGGGTGCGCCCGAATCGATGACCATGCACTGCAGGTAGAAGTGCTTGCCGATATCCGAACGGTTGTTCGGGATCCTCGTGGTGAAGGTGAAGACTCCGCTGGAGTTGTAGACGATCGGGACTTCCAGATCGAGGCTGACATCCAACGTACAATTTCCCATCTGGAGGAACCTGAGGTACAGGGGCAGCGGGATCGCGCCCCACCTCATCATGGAGAGACCGAGGTACAGCCTGCCGAACGAAGCCGGCTTGGCGTTGCTACAAGTGATCGTGATGATGCTGTTCAGGTCGGGATGACCCGAGCCCGTCAGGAACGGAACCCTGTTGTTGGTGCCGGGGCAGCCCGTGCCATAGCGCATCATCGTGCCGTGGACGTGGCGGTAGTACTCCGCCGTGGCCGTCTTGCTGGACGTCAGACTGATGGTCGCGGTACGGCTCGTGGTCGATCCACCCGTGTAGACCCAGCGCTTGAACGGATTCGCACCCATCACCGCCGGAGCGGTCAAGCTGACCGTCGGGTTACCCCAGTACCACCGAGTGAACGCCGTGCTGCCGTTCTTCAGACTATTGCGGTCCGTCAGGCTCACGGTGATCGGGACTCCGGAAGTCGGGTTCGTCGAACGCACGGTCAAGGCACGAGAAAAAGCGTTGGTCACGGTGACCTTGCCGACGACCGAATCGTTGTCGTTTTCGAAACCACCGGTGCCGGTCTCCGAGACCTTGCTGGTGTTGTCGAAGATGACACCGAGATAGTAGGTGCCAGGCGCCTGCGTATTCGGGATCGTGCCATTCAGGCTGTAGTAGCCCGCAGCGTGGGCCCCCCACGCTCCGGTGAACGAGTACTCACCAATCCGCGCGTCACCCGTCGAGATGCTGCCGCCCGGGATGCTGACGTTGCTCTGGTTGGAGAGCCAGAACTGCACGGCGCGACTCGAGCCTGCGGCCCAAGTGCCCGTCGTCGTCAAACGACGCGCACCGCTGGACCCCGTCGTGGAGGACGGGTTACGCCAACGACCTGCGTGCACGTTGCGCACGGTCGTCGAGGCGGGATACAACACGCGCAAGCCATGCTTGTCCGTGGCGTGCGGCATCATGCCGGAGCCGCCATGATCCGGGACTCCGGCTCCATCCGAGTAGATGGAGTTCATGTTCGCCAACGTCCGGTTCTCGTGATCGAACCCAACCGCGTGCAAGGCTTCGTGGCGCGCCACGGTGCGGAAGTCGTACGGCGAGGAGCCACGGGCCGGTTCGGCATCCGAGCCGTAGATGCTCGTCGTCCATGAGTAGCGCGTGTTGAACCAGATGTCGCAGTCTTTCAACGTGGAGCCGGTCCAACGCACGAACGTCACGGCGAGGTAGCCCGCCGTAGCACCCGGGTCGAAGCGAATCCAGACGTTCTTGCCGTCACCGTGGTTCGTGTGCGAATCGTTGGCACGGAGGATGCCAGCCTTGAAGCTCGTGTCGCCGACGTCGCGCATGTCCGACAACGCCCAGTTGGCCGCGAGGTTCCACTTGTTGAGGGAGTGGGTCGACGTTCCATCGCCAAACGAAGCGGGCCGAAGAGTCGCAACGTAATGGAACCCGCCGGAGAGCGGCCACTTCGGTGACCCGGAGAACAGCACGTAGCCACTCGAAGCGACCGCGATACCCGCGAGGGCCGCGAGGCTGAGGATCTTGGTTGAGAGTTTCATGACTACTTCACCTCCCCGTTGATGGTCAGCAGCGACCGCGCCGACATGCGGACACCGGAGTCACTTTGCGCGGAAACGACCAGGGGCGCCGCGTTCTTGCGCTGCACAACCGGCTTCTGAGTCGTCTTGCCCTCGGATGCAGGGCCCTTGACGTTGCTTCCACCGAAGCCGATGACCGGCACGCTAGTCGCCTTCTGCTCGGCCTTCGCCTTCGCGTCGGCCTTGGCCTTGGCGGCCTCCTCCTTCGCCGAGACGTCGGGGTCGGCCGGCTTGTAACCGGACTTCGCATCGACGGCCTGCGGGGCTTCTTGAACCTTGACGGGACCAGGCTTGGCCGCGAACACGAAGCGATCCTTCTGGATGCCGATCAGTTCCTGGCCGAGCGTGTTGAGCAGCACCTCGCGGCTGTTCACGATCTTGACCTCGAAGCAACCCTGATGGAAGCCGACGACCGGCGACACCTTCTTGCCGCTGAGACCGTTGACGTAGAGCAGGTAGCGGCTGCCGACTTTGAACTTCGGCATCATCGCGACCTTGAGGTGGTCGTTGCCGATGCTGCCACCGACGAAGCGCAAGGTCACGGACTTGCCGAGCTTGCCCTTGTGGACGGTGAGATGACCGAACGTGACGTGCGTGGCGATCGTTTCCTTGCCTCGCTCGTAGCGAGCGGCGGACTTGGTAACGGTCCCGGTGAGGATCACGTGAGAGGACTTGAGAATCTCCGAATAGAACATCGGAGGAACGATCGTCGGAGGCGGCGCTACCGGACCAGAGGTCAGCAAGGCCGCTGCGAACACATGTAGCATGATTGGCTCCTTCAAAAGCGAGAGAAGTTGAGGCGGGGTAGGCAACAATCGAACGAACCTAGCGAGGTGCTCCGATCCCTGATGTCGCCACCCGGCGAGTCTAGCTTTCGCCAATCGATGCGCCCAACGGATAAGGGGGAATCATCCTGATTATCCGCTTTTTGCGCTCAACGAAAATACAGATGCAGCACGCATGTCGAGCGCACGCGTGTCGGTGTCTACTTGCCCAAGGACCCGGCGCGAAGACGGCGCGCTCGCGTGCGCTGCTTCTCCGACAGCACCGCCGCCGCGGTGCGCTCTCCACCGCGATCGAAGCAGAGTTCAGCGATCTCTTCCTCGAGACGTGGGTTGTCACGGAGGGCTTCGCGGAGTTTCGCGTGAGCCTCGGTCAGATCGCCTCGAATCAGCAAGATGGTGCCGATCTGCATCTTCGACCGCGACGCGTAGGGCTCATGGTAGTACGCAGACACCGCGAAGTGTTGCAGCGCAGCGTCGAACTCCTTCTTCCGAACGAACGCGTTCCCTAACGCAAAGTGCCCATCGCTTGGCTTGTCCACACGGACTCCATCCACGCTCTCAGCCTGCAATGCGAGCAATATCCCGAGGACTACGACGAGGCCGGCGCGGCTCAGGAGGGCCCGAGTCTCGCGCGCCCGCCACGCCTCCTGCGTACGGACAAGGAAGACCGCGGCGAGAATCATCAGAACCGGGATCGCCGGCACGCGATACCGAGCCGTGACGAAGAACGGCAGGAAGCTCGATAGGTAGACGACGACGAAACCCGCGAACAACCACCACCACCGGTCACGCCGGTTCGACAAGACACCGCCGATGCCGAACGGGGCGAGAAGCCAAAAGCTCAAGAAGAGCGGCAGACCGAGGATGACCGAGCGGTTCGCGAAGAAGTAGATGTTCTGGTTGTTGGAGTCCTCGAGCGGATTGAACAACAAACCGAGCTTGCGCAGATAGAGCAGCGCGGCATCCCCGGGGTGCTCGAGCCAGAAGTCGACGCCGCGCCCAAACCAGTAGCTCGACACCTCGGAAGGCCGCAGCTTTCGACCCGCCGCACGCTCCGCGATCCAGACCGTGTCCTGGTAGCCGCCGAGCCACGTCGCGCGGGTTCCGGGGACCACGGCTGTCTTGCCATCGCTGAACTCGTTGTTGCCGATGTAGAAGTTGACCCCGGCCTGCGACGCTATCACGACGAAGTCGCGGCCAACTACGTAGTTCCGCATGGTCACCGCACCGACCGGAAGGATCAGGCCCGCGACGAATGCGGCGAGCGCGACCCCGATACCAGCCTTGGCGTCCCGGCGATAGACGACCACCAGCCAAAGGACGACGAATGGCGCAAAGACCAGGATGTTGGGACGCGTGATCGCGGAGAGCCCGAGCAGCATTCCGGTAGCGAAGTACCACCAGCCATCGTGGCGCGCATGGCTCACCGCACGGTGCAAACACCAGAACGCCGCGAGATTCAGGAAGTTGATAAGGGAAGGCAGCAGCAGTTCGCCTTCGAAGTAGATGAACACCCAGTACAGCGTCGCCATACCGCCCGCGAGGAGACCGACACGGAACCCATAGATGCGACGCGCCAGGTCGTAGAGCAGCACACAACTCGTCGCGCCGAGCACGAACTGCGCGACCCGGATCGCCACGAATGATTCGTACGACTGCCCGAACCAACTGACGAACAGTGCCATGAAGTGTGGATACAGCGGCGCGCGAAAAAACGGCTCAGGCCCCATCCCACCGGACTCCACGATCGACCACGCCCAGAACGTGTGGAACTGGGCGTCCATCGCAGGCGAATCGAAGAGCGGCGAATCCGACTGGCACCACAGATAGATGAGCCGAATCGCCAACGCCGTGGCGAAGATGCTCAGCGCTGCGATTCGTTCACGGGACATCCGTGTGGGGAGCCTAATGGAAAACCCCTTCCCTCTCTCGCGTCGAACTGTATTCCTATGCGACCCGTGCCTCCGACTCCACCGGCCAAACCCGCGACTGTCAACACACTCACGGTGCTCCTGTGTTTCTTCGCGTCGGGCTTCGCCGCGCTGACATACGAAATCGCCTGGATTCGCAAAGCGACGCTGGTGTTCGGGAGCACGAGCCTCGCGTTGAGCACAGTGCTCGCCGTGTTCTTCCTCGGGTGGGCGATCGGGAGTCGACAGTTCGGACGCGCGTCCACGCGAACGGATCGGCCGCTCCGTCTGTTCGCCAGGCTCGAGATCGCGATCGGCGTGTTCGGACTGCTGAGCCCCTGGGCGTTTGGCGCGGTCGAAAGCCTCTACGGCTCGTTCTATCCGTCGATCTACGAGTCCTCCGGCACGCTCAACCTGACGCGGGCCGCGCTGTTGACGGCGTGCCTCATCCTGCCGACGGTACTCATGGGCGGCACGTTGCCGTTGCTCTGTCGGCACTTCGCACAGCACCGCGACGGGATCATGTCCACGGTCGGTGGGCTCTACGGCCTCAACACCCTCGGCGGCGCCGTCGGCTGCGCGATGTGCGGCTTCTGGTTCATTCCGGACCTTGGCGTCGATACCGCGATCTTCATCGCCGCGGGATTGAACCTCGTGCTGGGCGTTGTCGTGTTCACCATCGCGCCCGTCGCACCACTGTCAGTGGAGTATGGGGCCGCCGAACCGGCGAACGACGAGGACAACGAGCAGTTCAAGGAACCGTCGAAGGCCATCTACTTGCTGTTCCTCGCAACGGGGTTCATCGCGCTCTCGAACGAAGTCATCTGGGCGCGCTACCTGTCACTGCTGGTCACGAACGGTGTGCACACGTACACGCTCACGTTGACGGTGATTCTCGTGGGCATCGGACTGGGTGGCCCCCTCGCCGGCGCGCTGTTACGGCGCACTCGCGACGGCGCGCTGCCGTTCGGACTCGTGCAGATCGCGCTGGGTCTCCTGGCGCTCACTCTGTTGCTCTACCCGATCAACTGGTGGGTGTGGCTCGCGGTGGGTCACGCCCAGGGCGATGCGCCACGGCTCGTCATGCTCGTGGTCTCGCTGATGCTCGGGCCGGCGATCCTGATGGGAATGACGTTCCCTCTCGCGGTTCGAGTCGTCGTCGATCGACCACTGCAGACCGGCGCCGGAGTCGGTGCGTTGACCTTCGTGACCACGATCGGTGGCGTATTCGGATCGCTGACAACCGGATTCTACCTGCTACCGGGACCAGGATTGCAGACGACGATCCTCGCCGTGACAGGTGCGAGCCTCGCAGTAGGCATCCTGGCATTCTTCGTGATTCGCCCGCGCCCGGGCAAGACGTACACCGGAAAGGTCGCGATCGCCCTCATCACGGTCCCGATCTGGATCGCGCTCGCGAGTTCGCCACCGGTCCAGGTTCCGAGAGACCTTCTGGGCCGCGAGGGTTCGATGCTCGCGTTCGAGGAAGGCGTCAACGGCAACCTCGCGGTCTTGCGTTCCGAGGGCTCGAACCGCCTCGAGATCGACGGGCTGTGGCAAGGCGAGAGTCGACCCTCGCACCTGATGATGTCGGCGCACGTCCCGATGCTCCTTCACCCCGAGCCGAAGAACGCGCTCGTCATTGGGCTCGGCACCGGACAGGCCGCCCGTCGCTTCTTGCACTACGACATCGATCGCCTGGACTGCGTCGAGATCGAAGGTGAGCTCCCCGACATGTTGCGGAGCCACTTCGACGCCAGATGGCTCGACGACGAGAAGGTGCGGATCCTCGAAGAGGATGGCCGCAGCTACCTCACACACACGGATCAGGAATACGACGTGATCTCGATCGCCGTCGGCCAAACGTATCGACCGGGCGTCGCGTCGTTCTACACGCGAGAGTTCTACGAACGCGCAAAGAGCGCCCTGCGACCCAAGGGCTGTGTCTCACAGTTCATTCCGACCCATCTTCTTACGACGGCCGAGTTCCGGACGCTCGTCGGAACGTTCCTCGGCGTCTTTCCACAGAGCGTGCTCTGGTACAACACTGAGGAGATGCTGTTGATCGGCCGAGACGTCGACTCGTTGTCGATCAGCCTGGATCGGCTGGAGTTGCTGAACTCGAACCGGACGATCCACGAGGATCTCAAGTTCACATACTGGGGCGGCATCCGGCGCTGGGTGAACCGGCCGGAGAGTCTCCTCGGCGGCTATCTCCTCGGTCCCAAGGAACTCGCGAAGATCACAGAAGACGTCGCCCCCTACACCGATGACCGGCCGTGGATCGAGTACACGACTGCGCAAGAACGAGAGCTCGACCAGGAACAGAGCCGCACTCTCGACCTGATCTACCAGAACCTGGGTCCGCTCGGAGAGATTCTAAACGGCTCGCCTGGTGAGGATTCGGTCAAGTTCACCGAGAAGTTGCGTGAGCAGAATCTCGCCGACCTCCGCGCCGTCACTCTCTGGAAGGTCGTGACATCCGCCCGCAGACTGAAGCCGGAGGACGTCGAGGCCATGCTTCGGAAGGCTATCGAATGGAGCCCGGAGAACGTTCGCATTCGCCGAACCCTCGTCTACTTCTTGATGGATCGCCAGCGCGAAGACGAAGCACTGAAGTTGATCAAGGAGACCCTCGAAATCGATCCGGGCGATCCCATTTCGCACAACGCCAGGGGCAACGTGCTCGCCTCGCTCGACCGCCAGGACGAGGCGATCAAGGCTTTCGAGCGTGCGATCGGAATCGACAGCCGCTTCGAAACCGCACACCTGAACCTCGGCCAGATCTTCGCGAGCCGACGGGCATTCGACAAGGCCACACCCCACCTGAAGATCAGCGTCGAGCAGGACCCCAGTAATCCCGAAGCCCAGGAATGGTACGGTCGCGCCCTGGGCGAGTCCGGCAAGGTCGTCGAAGCGGTCGAACATCTCTCCGAAGCGATGCGACTGGCGCCGGGCTCGCCATCGAGCGCGCAGGCCCTGGTCTGGCTTCTCGCAACCAGTGAGCACCCGGACATCCCGTCCGCCGCCGAAACCATCGCGATGGCCGAGCAGATGGCGCGCGCCACCCGAAGACAAAGCCCCGCGGTCCTCGACATCCTCGCCGCCAGCTACGCCCGCGCCGGCCGCTTCGCCGACGCCAAAAAATCCGCGACCCAAGCGATCGACCTCGCCAAGGAACAGAAGAAACCCGAGTTGGCCGCCAACATCGAATCGCGGCGCAAGCTCTACGAGAGCGGCAAGCCATTCCTCAAGTAGTCCGCGCGTTTCGTCAATCTCGGTGTCAGACACCGAAACCAACGTCTTGGTGGGCTAGCTGCGCGCCAGCTCTCGGGCCGACGCGCAGGCGGCGATGATCTTCATCTGCTTGGCGACGAGTTCCTTCACTTCGGGCAGGCGATGCACGAGAGTCGTCTTGGCTTCCGCGCGACTCTTGTAGGACTGCTCGAGCTTGTCGATGACGTCGGAGGGTAAGGGGTTCAAGCCCAGATTATCGGGGGGGGTAAGGCGGACAACTCCGG
>CAYYAQ010000107.1:0-18074 GCA_964469555.1 uncultured candidatus Brocadiaceae bacterium
CCCGGTCGACGAGAAGGGCCGTTTCACGAGCGAGGTCACCGACTGGGCGGGGACCAACGTCCTCGAGGCCAACAAGCCGATCATCCAGGCGCTCAAGGAGCGCGGCGTGCTGATCAAGCACGTGACGTACGAGCACAACTACCCGCACTGCTGGCGCACGGACAAGCCGCTGATCTACAAGGCCGTGAGTTCGTGGTACGTCAAGGTGACGGAGTTCCGCGATCGCATGGTCGAGCTCAACCAGCAGATCAACTGGATCCCCGAACACATCCGCGACGGGCAGTTCGGCAAGTGGCTCGAAGGCGCGCGCGACTGGTCGATCTCCCGCAATCGCTACTGGGGTTCGCCGATCCCGGTCTGGCGCAGCGACGACCCGAACTATCCGCGTACCGACGTCTACGGTTCGATCGCCGAACTGGAAGCCGACTTCGGCGTGAAGGTCGACGACCTGCACCGCCCGTTCATCGACAGCCTGACACGACCCAACCCGGACGATCCGACGGGCAAGAGCACGATGCGGCGCGTGTCCGAAGTGCTCGACTGCTGGTTCGAGTCCGGCTCCATGCCGTACGCCCAGGTTCATTACCCGTTCGAAAACAAGGAGTGGTTCGAAGACCACTTCCCGTCCGACTTCATCGTCGAGTACGTCGCGCAGACTCGCGGTTGGTTTTACACGATGGTGGTGCTCGCCACCGCGTTGTTCGATCGACCACCGTTCAAGAACTGCATCTGCCACGGGGTCGTTCTTGACTCCGACGGCCAAAAGCTCAGCAAGCGGCTGCGCAACTACCCGGACCCCGTCGATATGTTCGCGACGCACGGATCGGACGCCTTGCGTTGGTCGTTGATGTCCTCGGCGATCCTCCGTGGCGGCGACCTTCAGATCGACAAGGATGGACGCAACATCGGCGAAGTCGTGCGTCTGGTCCTCAAGCCGATCTGGAACGCCTACTACTTCTTCACCCTCTACGCGAACACGGACGGCATCAAGGCGCGCCCCAGAGCGACCAGCCAGCAGTTGATCGATCGCTACATCCTCGCGAAGACCCGCGAGCTCGTCGAGAACGTGCAGTCCGACATGGACGGCTACGATCTGATGGGCACGTGCCAGCGGATCACGGCGTTCCTCGACGCGTTGAACAACTGGTACATCCGTCGAAATCGCAATCGGTTTTGGAAGAAGGACAAGGACCAGGACAAGCAGGAAGCCTGCGACACGCTGTTCACCGTGCTGACGACGCTGTGCCGGACCGCCGCACCACTGTTGCCGCTGGTGACCGAAGAGGTGTTCCGCGGATTGACGGGCGAGAAGAGCGTGCACCTCGTCGACTGGCCAGATGCGACGGTGCTTCCTTCCGACCCGGACCTGGTCGCAGGGATGGATCGGGCCCGGGATGTTTGCTCCACGGCGCTCGCTCTGCGCGAGTCCTACAAGCTGCGCATCCGTTTGCCTCTCGCGTCGTTGACGGTCGCGGGATCGGGCAGTGATCGCCTCGCGTCGTTCGCGGAGCTGATCCAGGACGAGCTCAACGTCAAGGCCGTGCACTTCTCGGAAGCGATCGAGGATTTCGGCACGTTCCAACTCCAGGTCAACGCCAAGGTGATGGGGCCGAAACTCGGTTCGTCGATGAAGGACGTGATGATCGCCTCGAAGAAGGGCGATTGGACGAAGAACGACGACGGCACGGTCGCGGTGGGGGGCGTCGTGCTCCAAGAAGGCGAGTACACGATGCGCCTCCAGGCCAAGGAAGGAGTCGCGAGTGCATCCCTCTCCACCAACGATGCGGTCGTGGTCCTCGACGTTGACGTGACGCCAGAGTTGGAGGAGGAGGGGCTGACCCGGGACCTCGTGCGATTGGTGCAGACGGCGCGCAAGGAAGCCGGGCTGCACGTCAGCGACCACATCCGCCTCGCGCTCGAGCTCTCGAACCGGGCAATGGACGCGATCCTGAATCACGAAGCGTATCTGCAGGCGCAGACCCTCACCGACGAGGTCAGCTACGACGCGCCAGAGTCGGGGATGCACGTCGAGGATGGCAAGCTCGGGGGCGACGCGATCAGGTTCGGGCTGCGGCGGGTGTAGTTCCCAGGCGTCAGCGGCCCGGTGTCAACAATGCGGCGATCTCGTGCGGTTCCAGTCGCTTCTCGACTCGGGCGCAGGACAGCTTGTTGATGCGCATCCTGTATCTCGAACCGGCGGTGGAGTTGCGGTAGTACGCGTGCATCCCGCGCGTCGCGGCGTCACCTTCGTTCTTTGCCTTAGCGTTGAGTTCGCTCTCGGAGGATCTATAGCCAGTCACTTGGAATTGTCGCTTCAGTTTCGTGTGGGGTCGCGAATCTGCTCGAGCCGTTTGTGTGCAACGCAGGGGCCGGCGTCCACTCACCGATGCGGAACTCGAGCATCCTCCTGAAGGGATTCGCCGGACAGGCCAGTTCGACATGGGTGGAACCAACTAGCGGATCTTGAATCGCAATCCGGTCGGGTGCGCCGGCCCGCGACAGGCCTCAGAGGGGTGGCGTGGCCAGTTGTAAACCTGCTGTCACCAGGGATTCCTTGCGGGCGTGGAGGTATGGACTCGCGTTACCCTCCCGGTATGTCCTCGCTCTCCACTTCGACCCTGTGCCTCGGCGTGCTCGCGATCGCCGGTAGCGTGGTGGCTCAACAACCACCGGCCAGGGTGGTGGTGAAACGCCAGGTCGTCGAGGTCTCGAAGGAGAGCGCGCTCGCCGTCGACGCAGCGGTCGAACGGGGCCTGGCGTGGCTCGCTTCCCAACAGAACGTCAAGGGCTTCTGGGAGGGCATCGTCGGCACGAAGACCCAGAGTCGCTACGAACAACTGCAGCCGATCGAACTCCAGCGAAGCAAGGGCACCGGACACGTCGGAGTGACCGCGCTCTGTGGCATGGCCTTTCTCTCCGGCGGCCACCTCCCCGGTCGTGGCAAGTACGGCAAGGTCGTGCGGAAGGCCGTCGACGCGGTGCTGATGTCCATCCGGGATGACGGGATCATCACGCTCGCGGGCACGCAGATGTACAGCCACGCGTTCGCAACGCTGTTCCTGGCCGAGGTCTACGGCATGTCGCGGGACAACACGATCAAGAAGGGTCTCGAACGCGCGGTTCACATCGTCGTCGATTGCCAGAACGCGAAGGGCGGATGGCGGTACACGCCGTTCAGTCGCGAGGCCGATGTCTCGGTGACGGTCTGCCAATTGCAGGCGCTCCGGGCCGCGCGCAACATCGGCATCCAGGTACCGAAGAGTGTTGTCGAAAGGGCCGTCGCCTACGTCAAGGGCTGTCGGGTCACGAGTGGCTGGTCGTCGAAGGGGCGCTACTACTACGACTCCGGCGGGCGCGGGCGCAAGAAGAACTCCTACTCGATCCAGGCGGCGGCCGTCACGTCGCTCGTCTCCGCCGGTGTCTACGACCGCGAGTTGATCGAGCCAGCGATGGGGTTCCTCGCCGACGAGCTGCCCACGATGATCCGTCGATACCCGCACCACTTCTTCTTCTGGTACGGCAACTACTACGCGAGCCAGGCGTTCTACCACGCCGACCACGGACTCAAGGACGGGTGCTTCCAGGAGTACTACGTCACGATGCGCGACCACCTGCTCGACGACCAGGAGAAGGACGGCCGCTGGCTGAATCCCAGGCGGGAGGGCCCGGGTGACGCGTTTGGCACGGCGGTGGCCTGCATCATCCTGCAGATCCCGAATCAGTACCTGCCGATCTTCCAGCGGTAGGAATTGTCGAACCCGAGGTGAATCTACGCCTCGATCGTGCGCGGAGCGTGTTGCCGTCGCCTACCGGGACATGCTACACGGTTGGCTCCGGTCGTGACATTCGACGTTGGGGGGACCGGCTCACCGTACGAGTCTGCGACGTTGGGACGTCGCAACATGCTCCCGGAAGGCTGCCGATCCCTCACGGGCGCGTTGGGGGCTGCGCGGTCACGTCGGGCTCCCGCCCGAACAGGCCGCTACTTCTTGTCGGCGGCGTTGACGACTTTCTCGGACGCGAGGTCGGTGCGGTACTTCTTGAACCACTTCCGAACGTAGAGGATCCGCCGCAGTTGGTTGCTCACGTGGCGACCGGCAGCGCCGTGGTACTCGTCCGGCACGCGGATCATCATCGTGTCGACCTTGCGCAGCTTGAGCGCCTGATAGAACTCCTCGGTCTGGGCCATCGGAGTTCGCAGATCGAGCTCTCCGGTGATGAGCATGGTGGGCGTGGCGACGTTACCGACGTACTTGAGAGGCGATCGGCGCCAGTGCTCTTCGATGTCCTCCCACGGGAGCTTCTTGAAGTTCGTGTACCAGTACGGTCCGTCGGTCGTGCCGACGAAACTGATCCAGTTCGTCACCGGGAACATCGAGACCGCTGCGGCGAACTGCTTCGTGTGCCCGACGATCCAGCACGTCAACACGCCGCCGCCGGATCCACCGTAGACAAACTGGTTCTTCTCATCGACGTATCCGCGCGCGATCACGGCGTTGACGCCATTCATCAGGTCGTCGAAGTCGTAGCTTGGATAGGCGTTGTTGATCTCGTTGCCGAACTTCTTGCCGTAGCCGACGCTGCCCCGCGGGTTCGTGTAGAGAACTAGGTAGCCGTTCGCCGCGTGGTTCTGACGCTCGAACGAGAAGTCCACACCGTACATCCCGTGAGGGCCGCCGTGGATCTGCAAGATGAGCGGGTACCTCTTCTTCGGGTCGAAGTCCGGTGGCTTGATGAGCCAACCCTGTATGTCGAGCCCACCGTGTGACTTGTAGTTGATCTCCTCCACTTCGCCGAGCGTGACGCCTTCCAGCACGTCCGCGTTGACATGCGTCAAGCGCTTCGATTTTCCGGTCCGGTCGGTGATCCAGATGTCCCCGGGTTCGTGCGGACCGCGCACGGTTCCGACGAGATGTCCCTGACGCCCGACATCCGAGAGTCGGAACTGGATCTGGCCCTTTGTGACGCGATCGCGGGTGGTGTCCTTTCCGATGGCCCACAAGTGGCTCGTGCCGTGGTCGCGATATGTCGCATAGAGCGTCCCGCTGTCTGCGGTCCAGGTCAGGCTGGATGGCTGCCGGTCCATCTCCACCGTCTGCGGTTTCGTGGACTCGTCGCCGATCGACACGATCCGAATGTTCGGAACGTTGTAGGTGTCCTTGTTCTTCGGGCTGATGCGGTAGGCCATCCGACGACCGTCGGGTGAGATCACTGGCCCGGAGTCCGGACCCGGACGATCGGTCACCTGGGTGATCTTGCCGCTCGCGACGTTGACCTTGTAGATCTCCGACTCGCGGACTTGCCAACTCGCGTCCTCGACGCGGAGTCCCGAGAAGTAGATCGTCTCACCGTCCGGATGCCAGGAAGGCGAACCGTGATTGAAGTCGCCGCTCGTCACCTGTCGCGGCGTGCCGCCCGTCGAGTCGACGACGAAGATGTGGCGGAACCCGGACGGGTTGTAGCCACGTCGGTCGCGCCGGTAGCTCAACCGCGTGATGATCGTCGGAGTCGGTGCCCACTTCGCGCCCTTCGGTCGAGGCGGTAGCTTGATCGGGAACTTGACCTTCTCCGGGACCTGCATGCCGAACCCGATCTTCGAGCCGTCGGGCGACCACCGGATGCCAGACGGACTCTGCTCCGTGTGCGTGATCTGGGTCACGCTGCGGTCGGCCATGAACAGGACGTGAATCTGGTTGCCGCTGGGTTCGCCCGAGGCGAGGAACGCCACGCGTTTGCCGTCCGGCGACCAGCGCGGGGACGACCCCTTCACCAGGAACCGCTGGTTCTTGCCGTCGAGGTCCATGATCCAGAGCGCGCTGCGCCGGCGGTCGTTCACCTTGTCTATCCACGATCGCGTGTAGAGGATGGTCCGCGAGTCGGGGGAGATGCGCGGGCTCCCGACGGATTCGAAGTCGAGGAGCTTGTCGATCGTCAGGCGACCGGGCTTGTCCTGCGCGTGAAGCGTCGCGGATACGAGGAGAGCGGACACGATGGGGGGGAGTCGCATGGAATCTCTCTGGTCGGTGAATTCTCGAGGGGTCGACCATACTAGCCCGCCGCCCGCGTCCTCGCCCAATCCCGATTCCTCGTGGACTCCCCGTTCGCGACCCCTAGTCTTCAAACATGGAATTCCAGATCAACGGCAACCCCGATTACGGCGAAGTAACCTGCGCGCTCGAGCCGGGTGAGAAGTTCCTGACGGAGAGCGGCGCGATGAGTCGCATGAGTCGGAGCATGGATCTGAAGGGCCGCATGATGGGCGGGATTTTCTCCGCGCTTGGTCGGAAGATCTTCGGCGGCGAGTCGCTCTTCGTGGGCGATTACTCGGCGCCGGACGGTGGCTGGATTTCGCTTTCGCCAGGAGTGCCGGGTTCGGTCACGCACCACCACATGGACGCGGGACCACTGATCATGACGGCAGGGTCTTTCCTCGCGTGCTCGCCGGACGTGACGTTGCGCACGAGGTTCGGCGGTTGGCGCTACCTGTTTGGCGGAGAGGGCGGCTTCTTCATCGAAGCGACGGGAATGGGCGATCTGTTCTACAACACCTATGGCGCGCTCGTAGAGAAGGAGGTCAACGGCACGATCACCGTGGACACCGGTCACGTCGTCGCGTGGGATCCGAACCTCGCGTACACCGTTACCGGCATGGGCGGTCTGAAGCAGACGCTGTTCTCCGGTGAAGGTCTCGTCCTGAAGTTCAGCGGACGCGGCAAGCTCTGGCTGCAGACGCGCACGCTCCGTGAGTCGGCCAGCTGGTTGAGCCCATTCTGTTCGGCTTAGTGAGAGGATCGCTGTCATGAAGATCGACATCCTGAAACGGGGCGCGTTCGGTTCCGCGCTGGTCCACCTGCAGCCCGGCGAGACGTTCATCTCCGAATCGGGCGCGATGTTCCGCGCGTCGAGCAACGTCGACATCGACGTCACGACGAAGTCGAAGGGCAAGGGCGGCATCCTCGCCGGCATCAAGCGGTTGATCGGCGGCGAGCACTTCTTCTTCTCGACGTACCGCGTCACCGATGGCTCACCCGGAGAGGTCGGTCTCGCGCCGACGTTGCAGGGCGAAGTGCGCGTCGTCGACGTCGACCCGTCGATCTCGTGGTTGTGCGCCGGAGCGAGCTACATGGGTTCGACGGATGACCTCGCCATCGACACGCAGTTCCAGGGGTTCAAGGGCATGTTCTCCGGCGAGAGCCTGTTCTTCCTCAAGGTGTCCGGGAGCGGGCAGTTGCTCGTCAACGCTTTCGGTCGCATCACCGAACTAGAAGTCGACGGCCAGATGATCGTCGATACGGGACACGTGGTCGCGTTCGAGGAGGCCCTCGACTACAAGGTGACAAAGGCTGGCGGATCGTGGGTGTCGTCGTTCGTCGCCGGCGAAGGGCTCGTCCTCGAGTTCCACGGTCGCGGCAAGATCCTCGTGCAGTCGCACAACCCCAAGGAGTTCGGCAAGTCGATCGGCCCTCTCCTGCCAGCAAGGCAACGGTAATGAACTACGAAATCTTGACCAAGCCGAGCTACGCCCTTGTCGAAGTGGCCCTCGAGCCGAATGAACAGGTCGTCGGTGATTCGGGCGCCATGACGTGGATCGAAGGCAGCGTCGAGACGACGACGACGACGCGCGGGGGCATCCTCAGCGGGTTGAAGCGCAAGATCCTCAGCGGTGAGAGCTTCTTCCAGAACACGTTTACCGCGGGCGCGAGTGGTGGCACGATCGGGTTCGCACCGGGTATCCCGGGCGACATCGTCGCCCTCGATCTGCAGTCCGAGCTGTACCTGCAGAAGGGTGCGTATCTCGCGTCGATGCCCGGCGTGAAGTGCGACTCGAAGTTCGATGGGTTGCGCGGCTTCTTCAACGAAGGGCTGTTCATCCTGCGCTGCACGGGCCAGGGCACGTTGTTCTTCCATTCGTACGGCGACATACAGGAGATCGACGTCGACGGCGAATACCTGGTCGACAACGGCTACGCGGTTGCGTGGGAGCCCTCCCTTCAGTACCGCTTGACGCGCGCTCGGAAGATCCGTTCGTTCCTGTTCGGTGACCAGATCCTCCTGCGCTTCAGCGGTCGGGGCAAACTCTGGGTGCAATCCCGCAGCCCGCACTCCCTCGCCAACTTCTGTCACCCGTTCCGCCGCGTCCAGAGCAGGAACAACGACTAGGTCTCGCCGAAGTCCGCGTCGGTGATCGAGCGGACCTGCGACTGCTGCACCGCGATGATCCTCGAGCAAATCTATCTCGACTGTCTCTCACAGGCTTCCTATCTCATCGGTGACGAAGAGAGCGGCGAAGCCGTGGTCGTCGATCCCCGGCGAGACATCGACGACTATCTCCAGAAGCGGCTACGCCAGCCGCTTGTTGCGCTGCACCGATCGCTACGTCGTCGTCGTGATGGTCTGGGACGCCGACCAGGGCACCCCGATCCACGGCCACGACGGCAAGTGGTGTGTCGAGTGCGTGTATCAGGGCACGATCCAGGTGATCTCCTACGACCTGGTCGGTTCGCCGGACGACGAGTTGGTCTCTTTCCGCAAGGAGCAGGAGGTCGCCGCGGGACGCGGTGAAGCAGGTTCCCTCATCCCGCCTTTCGACTACCACGTGATCGAGAACACGCACCCGGAACGGGCCGTCACGATCCACGTCTACGGCGGCGAGATGTACGGTTGCGACGTGTTCCAGTCGGTGGACGGCGAACGCTACCGGCGCGAACGCAAACCCCTCACCTACACCAAGTAACTTTTGGATCTGTGCTGGGCACAGATCCGAGAACCCGGAATCCTCGCCGCGGGAATCAGTTCCTGCGGGGAGGATTCCGGGTCTGGCTCAGCCTTGTTGCAGTCTTGTTTGCGACCCCGATCTGTCCCACTATTCTCCTCCTATGCCGCAGCATGAAATCGTGATTCTCGATGGGGCTAGGACCCCGATGGCCGAGTACTCCGGAACCCCCGGACACGGCCTGTTCAAGGACGTCTCCGCCATCCAACTGGGCGCCATCGCCAGCAAGGCAGCGCTCGAGCGGTCCAGTGTCGCCCCCGATCAGGTCGACCAGGTCTTCGTCGGCAACGCGCTCCAAACCAGTGTCGACGCGATCTACGGCGCGCGTCACGTGATGCTGCACGCGGGCATCCCGCACACCGTGCCGGCCCTGACCGTGAATCGACTGTGCGGCAGCGGCATCCAGGCATTCATCTCCGCGGCCCACGCGATGCAGGCGGGCGAAGCGAGCGTCTGCCTCGTCGGCGGCATGGAGAACATGAGCCAGGCGCCGCACGTCTTGCGCGGCGGGCGCGAGGGATTCCGCTTCGGCTCTTCCCCCGAACTCGAAGACCTGCTCTTCGCCGCGTTGAAGGATCCGTTCTGCGATTTCTTCATGGCACAGACCGCGGAGAATGTCGCCAAGCGCTGCGAGATCTCCCGCGCCGAACAGGATGAATTCGCGCTGCGCTCCCACCAACTCGGCGCTGCTGCCGTGCAGGCCGGGAAGTTCGCGACGGAGATCGTGCCCGTCACCGTGAAGTTCGGCCGCAAGGAGATCGAGGTCACGACGGACGACCACATCAAGCCGGAGACGACTCTCGAAGTCCTGTCCGGGTTGCGCGCGGCGTTCGGCAAGGAAGGTACAGTCACGGCAGGCAACGCGTCAGGTATCGTCGACGGCGCCGCCGCGATGATCGTGACCACTGCCGAGCACGCGGAACAGAACGGGCTGAAAGTCCGGGCCCGCATCCGCTCATGGGCCGTCACCGGCGTCGAACCGGAAGTGATGGGGTTGGGCCCCGTGTCGTCGATCACAGCTGCCTGCGAGAAGGCCGGCCTCACTGTTGACGACATCGACTTGTTCGAAATCAACGAAGCGTTCTCCGCCCAGTACCTGGGTTGCGAGAAACAGCTCGGCCTCGACCGGGACAAAGCTAACGTAAACGGCGGCGCGATCGCCCTCGGTCACCCGCTCGGCGCGACCGGCGCGCGACTCCTTCTAACTCTCGTGCGCGAACTTGCCGACAGTGACAAGAGTCTTGGTTGTGCGAGCGCGTGCATTGGTGGCGGTCAGGGCATCGCCATGATCATCGAACGGGTCTAACACAGCGAGACACGGCATGCGCAGCAGTGTGAAGATCAAAGGAGGTATCCTTTACCTCACCGAGGACGAGGATCAACTCGCGGCGCAGCTCTACGGTGCGGAGCGACTCAGCTACGACCCGGACCGCAAGCTGGTCGACAACATCTCGACCGACGAACTGACGCCGGGATGGGTCTGCTACTACTACGACGAGACGCTGGCCCGCTACTGCCTGGTCGGCTTGCGCGGCGGCGTCGTCAAGAAGGACGCGGTCAAGAACGGCAACTTCGGCGTGATCGTGAGCGGCATGTCGAAGGGCTGCGGTAGCAGCCGCGAGACCGCACCGTTCTCCGAACTCACCGCCGGCGTGCAAATCGTCATCGCGAAGAACATCGAGAAGATCTACGGCCAGAACTGCCAGAACATCGGCCTCCTGACGTCAACCGACTTCGGCTTGATCGAACGGATCGAGAACGGCGAGGAGATCCCGATCTCCGAGTTCACCAAGGGGTTGGATCCGATCGCAGCGTCGATCGTCGAGCACGGCGGACTCTTCTCCTACAACAAGGCGCGGCTCGCCGGAGAGGTGTCCCCGCCCGAACTCGACACCGCCATGCGACCGATGACGCTGTGCGAGAAGATCATATCTCGTCGCGCGATCGCCGACGCGAAGACCGGCAAGCTCGGCGTCGCGGCGGTGAAGCCCGGTGACGCGTTGTTCGCGCGGACGGACGTGCGCTTCTCCCACGATTACGTCACCGCGATGGCCGACTCGCTGTTCCGCATGGGGCTCGGCCAGGATGCCAGGATCAAGGATCCGGAATCCGTGTTCGCGTTCCGCGACCACCTGACATTCCTCGAGCAGGTGATGCCAAAAGCCCACGTTGAGATGGGACTCATGGAGCAGGCGCAGAGTCTCGCGACGGTGCAGGAGGATTTCGCGAAGGCCCAGGGCATCCGCCTTTACGGCGAGGTGCAGCGCGACGGCGTTCTCGTCGGTTCCGAGGGCATCTGCCACAACATCGTCATCGAAGAACTCGCCCTGCCCGGTCAACTCGTGCTCGGCACGGATTCACACACGTGCATGGCGGGCGCACTCGGTTGCTTCGCATACGGCGTCGGATCGACCGATATGGCGAACTCCTGGTTCACCAAGGACGTCCGCGTTCGCGTGCCCGAGACGGCGCGCGTCAACCTCACCGGCGCGCTTCGCGACGGCGTCTGCGCGAAGGACTTGATGCTGTACCTGCTCAGCCAGGAGTTCTTCAAGTGCGGCGACGGGATTGGCAAGGTCCTGGAGTTCGGTGGTGAAGGCTCGATGTCCATGGCTCTCGACGAACGTGCGACGCTGACGAACATGGCCGTCGAAGCCGGTGGATTCACTGGGATCATCGAAGCGGATGACCTGGTAGTGGACTACCTGGTCGAGATGCGCGGGCTCCCGGCTGACGAGATCCGCGAGGGCATCGTCGCTGCGGATCCTGACGCGACGTACTGCAAGGTCTTCGACATCGATCTCGATCTGCTCGAGCCGATGGTTGCCACGCCAGGCGATCCCCGCAACGGAACCCCGCTGTGCGAACTCGGCGAGAAGGTCAAGATCGACATCGCGTACGGAGGATCGTGCACCGGCGGCAAGAAGACGGACATGGACCTGTACGCGAGTGTGGTCCGCCGCGCGGAAGACCTCGGTCTCGAGATCCCCGACGACGTGCATTGCTACATCCAGTTCGGCAGCCAGCACATCCGCGACTACGCCCAGACGATGGGCTACATCACGCTCTTCGAGCAGGCGGGCATCGACCTGATCGATCCGAGTTGCGGCGCCTGCATCAAGGCCGGCCCCGGCGTGTCGGACAGCCCGGATCAGGTCACGGTCTCCGCCATCAACCGAAATTTTCCGGGACGCTCCGGTCCCGGCAAGGTCTACCTCGCGAGCCCCCTCGTGATCGCGGCGTCCGCGTTCCTCGGATACGTCGGTGGGCCGGAAGAACTAGGCGCAGACGGCTAGCCAGGCACAGGGCCCGGCAGAGTCTCGCGATTCCCTCCCGGTGGCCCCGTGTCCGGATCGAATCGCTACCCTCGGCACCAATACGCGGGCAGAATCCCCGGTCTGGCGCTCGCAATCCGACGTGGCACCGCGTAGACCGTCTGCCTCCCCTCCACACCGTATCCGCCTTGCGATGAGCCCAATGACGCGTATCCGATCGATCGTCCCCATCCTCGTGTTCGTCGCGGCGCCAAGCGCCCAGGTCTCTCCCGAACTCGCCGAGCTGATCAAGAAGGAAGGGCTCGAGAACAGCAAGGTGATGGACTACCTCGATCACCTGACCAACAAAATCGGCCACCGGCTGACCGGCTCGGACAACTTCCGACGCGCTTGCGAGTGGGCGAAGTCGGAGTTCGAGAAGATGGGCCTCGACGCCAAACTCGAGCAGTGGGGGACGTGGCGCGTGTCGTGGAACCGCGGCCAGTGGCAGGGTCGGATCCTCGAACCCATCGAGATGGACCTCCAGGTCGCTACCGACGCGTGGACCGCGGGCACCAAGGGGCGGGTCAAGGCAGAGGTCGTGCGCATGCCGACGTCGGCCGACGACTTCGACGAAGAACTCAAGGGGAAGTGGCTGATCGCCCGACGCATGCCTCGCGGTACCTCGGTGAGCCGCGCCGCGAGTGTGGGTGCGGCGGGCATCCTCTACTCCTCGCGCGGGGATCGGAGGTTCCCGAACCGCATCCGCGTCTTCGGCAGCTACCGGAGGCCGCAGCGCAAGATCGTGCAGATCTGCATCCGCCGCGACCAGTTCCTCAAGCTATGGGAGGTCACGGGCCTCGCTGAGGACAGCGAGAAGAAGGTCATCGCCGAGTTCGACATCCGCAATCGCTTCCGGGATGAGCCGACGCCGCTCTTCAACGTCGTGGCGGAGATCAAGGGAACCGTGCATCCTGACGAGTTCGTCATCGTGTGCGGTCACCTCGACTCGTGGCACCAGGCGAGCGGCACGACGGACAACGGCACCGGGACCACGTCGACGATGGAAGCCGCGCGCATCATCACCGCGGTGGGGGCGAAGCCCAAGCGCACGATCCGGTTCCTCCTGTGGGGTGGTGAGGAGCAGGGCTTGCTCGGTTCGGTCCAGTACGTGCGTCGTCACCGCCAGGAGATGAAGGACGTCTCGGCTGTGTTCAACCATGACACCGGCACGAACTGGGCGCAGAGCCTTCGCGTCACGAGTGCGCAATACGACGACATGCGGAAGGTCATCGCACCCGTCATGTCCATGAAGGCGCCCGATGACGACTGGGACCGCCCCGTCTTCAAGCTTTCGAAGTCGAACAGCCTGGGGCGTGGCGGCGGCAGTGACCACGCGTCGTTCCTCTCGGCAGGTGTTCCCGCGTTCCCCTGGGGTCTCCGCGGTCGCAGCAACTACTTCAGCTACACGTGGCACAGCCAGTGGGACACGTACGACGAGGCGATCCCCGAGTACCAACGCCACACCTCGACCGTCATCGCGCTGACCGCGCTCGGGACGGCGAACCTCCCTCATCTGCTGGGTCGCGGTGGCGTCGGCAGGGCGCGTCCGCGAGGCGATGCGAAACCCGTCGCCGAGGGCCGCCTCGGGATCGAGTTGGAGGGCTTGAAGGTGGCCGGCATCGACAAGGGTGGCGTCGGCGATCGAGCTGGAATGAAGACCGGCGATACGATCGTTGCGATCAACGACAAGCGGGTTTCCTCCGCTGTCGACATTGTTTCGATCATGCGGGACACCAAGGCTCCCTGGGTCTTCACCGTTCTCCGCGGCGAAAGGAAGGTGGGACTCCTCGTCGAGTTGGCCGATAAGACGCCGAAGAAAGAGGGGAAGTAGTCACCAGGAGACCCGCATTCTTGCGGTGAAGCGCGCCATGCCAAGGCGGTCCCAGTCCCTTCGATGGTTCATGATCCCATCCCGACGATAGCTTTCGCTGGGCCGTCCTGTGCTATAGTTTTGCGGCGTCTCGGCTCCGGAAGCCCGCATGAAGATCCAGCTCATCCATCCGCCCGTGTACATCAACAAGAACGGGCTGACCGCGTTGCGGCCAAGTCTCCCGTTGGGTTTGGCGTACATTGCCGCGGTGCTGTGCGACGACGGCCACGACGTGTCCGTTGTCGACGCGCTCGGTGAAGCGCCGGAACGCATGGTGCCGGAAGGCGACATCTGGCGGCTCGGACTCTCCGTTCAGGAGATCGTCGACAGCGTCGACGACGACACGGGGGCGATCGGAATCAGCAGCATGTGGTCCTACTCGTGGCCGATCGTGCGCGAGCTGATCCAGGCGCTCAAGGCCGCCCACCCGACCCTGCCGATCGTGTGCGGCGGCGAGCACTTCACCGCCGTTGCGAAGCACTCGATGGACGAGGCGCCGATCGACTACATCGTGCTGGGCGAGGGTGAAGATACCGCGGTGGCGCTGTTCCGGGCGCTCGCAGACGGCACGGATACGTCGGAGATCCCCGGTATCCGATACCGGCTCGCCGACGGCGAGGTTACTGAGAACAAGCGTCGAGACCGCATCAAGGACATCGACCAGATCCCGTGGCCGGCGTGGGAGATGTTCAAGGTCCAGAGCTACGACGAGAACAACTTCGTAACGGGCATCCACTACGGTCGGACGGTGCCGATCCTCGCTACACGGGGTTGTCCGTACCAGTGCACGTACTGCTCGTCGCCGAACATGTGGACGACAAAGTGGTTCGCGCGGGAGCCCGCCGACGTCGCGAACGAGATCGATCACTACGTCAAGACGTTCGGAGCCAACAACTTCCCGTTCCAGGATCTCACTGCGATCCTCAAGCGCGACTGGGTCGTCAACTTCACGAAGGAGATCCTCGATCGCGGGCTCGAGATCACGTGGCAGCTGCCCGCGGGAACCCGCTCAGAGATCATCGACGACGAAGTCGCGAGTCTGCTCGTCCAGTCCGGGTGCAAGTCGCTCAACTTCGCGCCGGAATCCGGGTCGGAGCGCACGCGCAAGCACATGAACAAGATGCTGACGGACGACAAGCTCTTCCGCGCCGTCAGGGCGTCGGTCAAGAACGGGCTCAACGTCGGTTGCTTCCTCGTGCTCGGGTACCCGACTGATGAGGCGTGCGACATGCGCGACACCGCGCGCCTGATCCGCAGGCTCGCCCGGGCCGGCGTCGACGACGTCTCAGCGGGGTTCTTCTTCCCACTCCCGAACACCGAGATCGTCGCAGAGCTCGAAGCGAAGGGTCGGATCGCGATGAGCGACGAATTCCTGAAGTTGCCGATCTACGTGCACAACAAGTTCATGACCGAGGATCGGAAGTACTGCGACGGCCTGACCGCGAAGCAGATAACGCGGTGGAAGTACTGGATCGTCGCGAACTTCTACATCACGGCGTTCCTCTTCCACCCGACGCGCGTCTTCCGCATCATGTTCAACTTCCTGCGCGGCAAGGAGACGAGCAAGATGGAGTCCTTCCTGCAGGAAACCAAGCGCAAGTTCCAGATGAAGCGCACCGGCAAGAAGAAGAAGGAAGCCCAGGCCGCGAACGTCTAGCGGTTCCCGAGTTGCCTCTGGGTTCTGCGCGAGGGCTATCGGGTCACCCGTCGCCACCCGTACTCCAGCGTGCACCACGCGACCCCGAACAGAAGTCCGAACGTCTTTCGGTACAGAGCGAAGAGGAACGGGAAGGGCGTGCCATGTGGCATTCCCCCGACGGATCCACTGCGGTGTTTGATCCGGTAGATGAAGTGACCCAGCAGCGTGGTCGGTTTCAGCAACGAGAACTCGAAGATGCCGCGCTCCGTCCGCACGGACTTCACCTGTGATCGCGCGAGGAAGAACAGGATCCGGGAAGGAAAGAAACTCCACTGTCCGAAGTCCAGCGCGATTGCTTCGTCGTACAGGTGACCGCGGAGCTCGCGGATGAACGCGCGTTTCGAGCCCTTCGGCTTGTCGGAGTGTACGAAGCACTTGGCGAGCAAGTCTTCGTACTCGTGTCGATGGGAGTCCCGCACGTAGACCGTCACTCGGCTCTCGGCGTGGTCGCGGACGATTGCCTCGAGCTCGCCGCGCGCCTGTTCGGGCGGTGCGCTTAGAAACACGACGACTTGTTGATCTCGCGAACTCACGCAATGCCCTCCCCGGATGTTCCGGCGCAGATCTCGCGGTATAGCGACTCGGAACGCCGCGCATGGATCTCGCTGGTGTAGCGGTCCGCGACGAGTTCTCTCGCGGCATTCTCCATCGCGCGACGCTGGTCTTCGTTTCGGAGAAGCTCGACTACCGCCGCGGCGAACGCGTGCTCGTCCGTCGCGATGCGGCACTCGACGTTGTCCGTGACCTCGATCCCAGATGCGCCGAGTGGCGTAACCACCATGGTGCGTCCATACGCAAAGGACTCGAGCGCTTTCGTCCGCAGACCGCCGCCCTCGCGGACGGGAGCGATCGTGATCGTGCAGTTCTCCATCTCTGCGAAGAGGTCTTTGACTCTGCCGAGGAGTTCGACGCCCGGGTGTTCCTTCAAGGCGACGATCGCGTCGGTCGCACCGCCCCCGGCGAAACGCAACACCGCATCGGGCACTTCGGCCTGCACGAGTGGGAGCACGCGGTGCACGAACCAAATGGCCGCGTCGATGTTGGGCATGTGTCCGAAGTAGCCGACCGAGAGAATTGTGTGCCCGGTCGACGGCGGGCACGGCGTGATGTTCTCCACGTCCGGACCCATTGGATTGATCTCGACGCGCGTGTTCGGTGTCCAACGAGCAACCAGCTCAGCGTCTTCGGGGGTGAAGCACGACACCACGGCGAATCGGGAGTACAGCTTCGATTCGTAGTTGATGGCCTGCATGAACCGCACCTGTTTGAGGACGCGGGGAAACAAGCCGCCGATTTGGCGTGATTGTTCGGCGCGAAACCACGGTTCGTGAACTACGTGTACGCTGCGTGTCCCGTGGATGATGTCGCGAACCATGGACGCGATCTCGATGTAGTCGATCTGTACCACATCGAACCGTTCCGCGCGCAGCAAGACGGCGAGCCGCTGCCGCAGTTTTGGCGACGTGTAGTACCGCCGAAGGTGGGCCGGCATGCGATGGTGCAGGTCCCTCTCGCCGATCTCGCGCTCGATCGGCCATGCCTCGAGTCTGTGCACGAGCGGGCGCAAGATGTCCACATGACCGTTGTCGTCTTGCGTGTCCATGAGCACGCACAGAGTGATGCGGTGGCGCTGACCGAGCAGACGGATGAGTTCGAACAGACCCCATGATCCGTCGACGCCGCGCTTTGGCACACGGGCGGCGAGCATCAGAATGTCCAGCTGGCCCTCGGGATCTGGAGCGGGCCGCGTCAGGCACTCAAATCGATGCCGGCTGTGCGCGAGATCGAACACCTCCGCGTCGGTTCGGGTGGCGAGCCGTGCGTTCTTGATCCTCGCGCGCAGGGTGCGGACGAGCCGGGGGAACGTCAGGAAGAGTCCTACGGCCTCCAGCTTGGCGCGGGCAAGCAGCGATGAGCCGCGGTTGCCGAGGGCGAGGCGAGCCACGTTGAGCGGCAGAAGCAGCGTGCTGCTCACCGTGTGCGACCACGAAGTCAGATGTCGCCAGGCGAACAGGTGTTGATTGCGACGGCGAATCCGCCCGACGAAGCTCGGCGGGAGCCGGTTGCTCGATCCCTGGTGCGCGTGCACAACCTTCGACTCGGGCGCGAACAGCACGTTCCATCCTCGTTTCCACGCCTCGAAGGAGAGTCCGGTGTCCTCGAAGTAGAACGGATCGTACAGCGCGTCGAAGCCACCGAGCGAAACGAGACGTCGCCGGTCGAACGCCGCGGAGCCGCCGCCAGCCCAGAGCACCGGGATCAGACCGGTGAGATGATCGGCCACCTCGTCGTGCCATAGCTTCAAGACTCCCTGACGCATGGCTCCGCCGGTCAGCCCCGTCTCGACGCGACGCGCCGTCTCGTCCGCAAGGAAGATCTGCGAGCTGACCGCGAAGGTGTCGGGATGTTCGAAGC
>CAYYAQ010000108.1:0-17991 GCA_964469555.1 uncultured candidatus Brocadiaceae bacterium
AGGCGGGTCGAGAGTCGGCCGGGGGCGATGACTGCCCGAGGCTGTGCAACGGCACCAGTGGAATGGGTCAGAAATCCTGGCCCGCAAAAAACGGCGCACCGGTTGATCGACCATTTCGGGCACCTATAGTCCCCGGCCAATCGGCGCCAGCGGGGACGTCGCGTCCCACTGACGCCGCCCTCGCACGTTCCCGTGCTGCTCTTTCTTTCAAGCGATGCAGCAGATCAAGTCCGAACGAACCACCCACCCCCTGGGTGCCGGCATGACCATGATCGCGGTGGTCGCCCTGTTCGCCCTCGGAGGTCGGTGGCTCGACGAGAAAACCGGACTCGGCCCGCTCTTTCTGTTGATCGGCTTCCTCATCGGCGCCCTCGGCGGGTTCATCCACCTCGTCGCGGCGCTGGCGCCTGAACTGCTGCCATTCCGATCCAAGAAGTCCGCTTTCGACAAGAGTGCGAGGGCGGGCGAGCGTTCCCCGGAGCCCGAGTCCGACGATCACTCCGAATCTCCCCCCGACCAAGCCTCATCTTGACCAGTCTCGCACGCGTGACCGAAACCGTGACAGCACAGGAGTCGTCGAAGGCAGCGAATCCGTTGCCGTGGTCCGTGGCTTCGCGGAGCTCGGCGATCGGAGCTTTGGCGGTGGGCGCGATCGTCGCCACGCTGCTCCTGGCGGCGCCCACGACGACGATTCCGCCCGAGTCCCGGAACTTCATCGCGTGGGGGGGCCTCGCTGGCGGCGGGATCGGGACCCTGGGCAACTGGATCGTCGCCCGGGGCGCCCTGCGTCGGGTCGGCGGACCCGAGGCCAGCTCGGACTTCGTGCGCGCGATCTTCCTGGATTTCGTGCTCCAGGTCTTCGCTGTGGTCGCCGGAACGATGACCCTGTATTTGCTTCAGTTGAAATTCCAGGAGTTTGCGGCATTTGGGGCAACCCTTGCGGGTGCGGCTGTTGTGTTCCGTGCGCCGGGCACGGTGCTGGTCAGCCGCGCTCTCAATCGGCGGGCACAGGCCTCCCGAGACACTGCTCAAGAAGTCGCCACCTCACACCAGGAAGATTCACGTTGACGAGCCTGCTGAGATTCCTGCCGGTCCTCTACCTCGCGCTGACGGTCCTCCCGGCCCAGTCGGGGTCGGGCACGGCGCCGGACGCGCCGTCCACGGTGGGCGTCACGCACACGGCTGCCGCGGACTTGTCCGAGAGCGAGGTCGCGCCTCTGGTCCCGGTCCCGCTGCCCCAGAAGCGCACCAAGACCCTGGCCGAGATGGAGGACCGGGACTTCTTCGTCATCAACTTCCTCCACCTGATCCCGCACCCGCTGTTTGGCGGGCACGGCCCCGAGGGCGAGACCTTCGCGACGTTCTACAACAACAACCTCTTCCAGGTGTTCGCGGTCGCGCTGATGCTCGTCGTGTTCACGCTGGTGAAGAAGAGCTTCGCTGGCGGCTCCCCGGGTGGGTTCGTCCGAGTCTTCCGAGGTTGGTGCCACTGGTTGCGCGACGAGGTCATCTACTCGGTGATGGGCAAGGAGGACGGTCGTGCCTGGGCGCCGTACTTCCTCTACGTCTTCTTCTTCGTGGCGTTCATGAATCTGATGGGGCTGATCCCGGTCTGGGGCGTGACCGCGACGGCGAGCTACTACGTCACCGGCACCCTGGCCACGACCACGTTCGTGTGCATGCTGTTCTTCGGCATGAAGCAGCAGGGCGTGGCCGGCTACTTCAGGAACCTGCTGCCGCACGACCTGCCGATCGCCCTGCTCCCGCTGATGGCCGTGGTCGAGCTGGTCGGCATGTTCATCAAGCCGTTCGCCCTAATGGTTCGCCTGTTTGCGAACATGCTCGGCGGGCACATGGTCGTCTACGCGTTCCTCGGGATGATCTTCCTGTTCGCGAAGATGATGGGCGGCAACGTCTTCCTATCCAGCTTGACCGCGATACCGGCGTTCGGCATGAGCGTCTTCATCATGATCATCGAGGGGTTCATCTCCCTCCTCCAGGCCTACGTCTTCACCTACCTGAGTGTCATCTTCGTTCACCAAGCCATGCATCCGGCCCACTGACGCTGACCTCAATTCCATCCAACTAGCGAAAACCACCCCTTACTGAAGGACCCAAGACAATGCTCGAATCCATTCTCGAAATGGCCCCGATGGCCGCAGATGCGATCGCCATCGCGCAGGAGACCGCCGCTGACAAAGCCGCCGCAGCAGCCAACAAGCTCGTGATGTCCGGCAACTACGGCCCGGGTCTCGGCGCAGGTCTCGCTGCCGGCGGCGCCGCGATCGGCGCCGGCCTCGGCATCGGTCAGATCGGTGGCCAGGCTGGCACCGGCATCGCCCGTCAGCCGGAAGCCGCAGACGTCATCAAGGGCAACGCCCTGCTGATGGCGGCGCTGGTCGAAGGGGTCGCCCTGTTCGCGGCCGTCATCGGCCTCATGCTCTACCTGAAGTGAGGCTATGAGTGGCCTTTTCATGAGCATGGCCGTGATCGCCGGCGACGGTTTCGACCTCTTCCAGTGGCAACCCGGGGTTGTCATCTGGTCGGTGGCGATCTTCCTCGTGTCGCTGCCCTTCATGTACAAGTTCGTCTTCGGTCCGATCATTCGGAACCTCGACGAACGGGACAAGAAGGTCGAAGACGCGGCGCGCGCCGCGGAAGACGCGAAGATCGCTGCCGAACGTGCCGTGGCCGACGCCGAGCAATCGCGTCAGGAGGCCATGGCCGAGGCGCGTCAGGCGAAGGACGCCGCGATGGCTCGGATCCAACGCGAGGTCGCGGACGAACGTGCCGCGGCCAAAGCGGAAGCCGAACGCGAACGCGAGAAGGCCAGCAATGAGATCGAGGCTGCCAAGCGTCGCGCCCTCGCGGAGATTCGTCGGGAGGTGGTCAACCTGACCATCGCTTCGACGGGCAAGATCCTCCGCCAGGACATCGACGACGAGGCGCATCGACGGCTGGTCGACGACTTCATGGGCCCGCAGAACTAGCCGCGCAAAACCAACGGATCCAGGTAACTGACATGAGTCTGACCGCGCAAAGGTATGCCAAGGCGATATTCGAAGTGGCCAAGGGTCACGACGCGTTGGATGCGGTCGACGCCGACCTCGGTCGGCTTGCCAGCGCCCTGCGCGATCCTGCTGCCAACGCCGTGGTGACAAGCCCCGACACGAGGGCGAACGTGCGAGCGCAGATCGTGGCAAAGCTCGTAGGCCCGTGTCACGACCTGACGACAAACCTGATCGGCGTCGTGCTGCAGCGCCGTCGCGAAGCCGTGCTCACGGACTTGTCCACGGCGTTCAGGAATCTGCTGCGCGGGTCGCGCGGGAGGATCCTGGGCGTGGTCGAGACGGCGAAGTCCATCGACGAGAAGGGGCTCAAGAGCCTCGAGGAGCACGCCTCCAAACTGGTGGGCAAGAACGTCACCCTCGAGGTCGCAGTCAACCCCGACCTGATCGGAGGCGTCCGCCTTCGGCTCGGCAACACCCTCTACGACGGCTCCGTTGCCACCGTGCTCGAAGAGCTCGAGCGCGCCCTGATGGAAGCGCCGTTGTAGGCCCTTCCCCGAATACAGACACAACGAGAATTTCCACCCCAAGAGACAGACATGGATCTCAGAGCATCAGAAGTCACGAACGTCCTCAAGCAGGAGATCGAAGGCTTCACTGGAGAGATGAAGAAGTCCAACGTCGGCACGATCCTTCAGGTCGGTGACGGCGTGGCCCGTATCCACGGGCTCGACGAGTGCATGATGAACGAGCTGCTGGAGTTCCCGAATGGGGTCCGCGGCGTCGCTTTGAACCTCGAAGAGGACAACGTCGGCGCCGTGCTCCTCGGCTCTTCGACGCTCGTCAAGGAAGGTGACACCGTCAAGACCACCGGACGCATCATCTCGGTGCCGACCGGCCTGGCGATGTTCGGACGCGTCGTCGACGCGCTCGGCAACCCGGTCGACGGCAAGGGCGCGATCAACGTGACGGAGGCTGACTTCCGCACGATCGAAGGCCGTTCGCCGACGGTCCCCGAACGGCAGCCGGTGACCGAGCCGATGCAGACGGGCATCAAGGCCATCGACTCGATGATCCCGATCGGTCGGGGTCAGCGCGAGCTGATCATCGGCGATCGGCAGACCGGCAAGACCGCGCTGTGCATCGATGCGATCATCAACCAGAAGGACACGGGCGGCGGCGATCCGGCCAACACGGACCAGGTGCTCTGCATCTACGTCGCCGTCGGCCAAAAGCAGTCCACCGTGAAGGGTGTCGTCCAGAAGCTCGAGAACCTCGGGGCGATGGCCTACACCATCGTTGTCTCTGCGCCGGCCTCCTCCGAAGCGGCGATGCAGTACATGTCGTGCTACGCCGGCGCCTCGATGGGTGAGCGGATGCGGGACGAAGGCCGCCACGTCCTCATCATCTACGATGACCTCTACAAGCAGGCGCTGGCGTACCGCGAGGTGCTCCTCCTCCTGCGTCGTCCGCCGGGGCGCGAAGCCTTCCCGGGCGATGTGTTCAACTTGCACTCCCGCCTGCTCGAGCGCGCCGCGAAGTTGTCGGACGCGATGGGCAGCGGCTCGATGACCGCGCTGCCCGTCGTGGAAACGCAGGAAGGCGACGTCTCTGCCTACATCCCGACCAACGTGATCTCGATCACCGATGGCCAGATCTTCCTCGAGGCCAACCTCTTCAACGCCGGTCAGCGACCGGCTGTGAACGCCGGCATCTCGGTGTCGCGCGTGGGCGGTGCGGCGCAGATCCCGGCGATGAAGAAGGTCTCGGGCGGTCTCCGCATCGGCCTGGCGCAGTACCGCGAGCTCGCGGCCTTCGCCCAGTTCGGCAGCGACCTCGACGCCGCGACGCAGCAGGCGTTGACCCGCGGCGAGCGCATGGTCGAGGTCTTGAAGCAGGGCCAGTACGTCCCGGTCGCGACCGAGGAGCAGGTTGCGATTCTCTACGCCGCGACGTCGGGGGCCCTCGATGAGGTGCCGGCGGCGAAGATCCAGGAGTTCGAGAAGTCGTACATCAGTGATCTGCGGGCGAACCACGCCGATCTGCTCGAGAAGATCCGCGTCGACAAGAAGTGGACCCCCGAGCTCGCCGAGGCTTTTGACAAGACCGCCGCGGCCTACGTCAAGGAGTTCGGCGTCTAGCGGGCAAGCACAGCCATGGCCAACATCAAGGAACTACGGGTTCGCATCAAATCCGTCGGCGGGATCGCCAAGATCACCGGCGCGATGGAGATGGTGGCTTCGATGAAGCTGCGCAAGGCGCAGGCTGCGGCTCTGTCGTTGCGTCCCTACACCGGTGAGATCCGGCACCTGATCGATCACCTCGCGGAGTTCGTCGGCAACGACGCGTCGTTGCCGTTGTTCGAACGGCGCCAGGTGAAGACCACGGGCGTCCTGATTATCTCCTCGGACCGCGGGTTGTGCGGCGCGTTCAATTCGAACCTGCTCGCGAAGTTCCACAGCTTGGAGCGCGCGAAGAAGGCCGAGGACCCGAACCGCCAGTTCAAGCTCTTCTGCTACGGCAAGAAGAGCTACAACTACCTCTACAAGCGCGGCTACCAGATCGAGAAGTACTTCGTCGAGCCGCCGCTAGACAAGGCGGACTTCAGCGCTGCCAAGATGGTGTCCACCGAGCTCGTGCGCGCGTTCGAGGCCAAAGAGGTCGACGAGGTGACGGTGCTCTTCACGGAGTTCCAGACGGTCGTGAAGTTCGTGCCCACGCCATCGTCGTTCCTGCCGGTCGGTGACATCGAGACCGGCGACGGGGCCTCGACCGACAGCCACAAACCGGACTACATGCTCGAGCCGGATCCGGAGACGATCTTCAACCGGCTCATCCCTCGCTACCTCGAGACGGTCATCTACGACGCGATCCTCGAGTCCCAGGCTTCCGAACACGCGTCTCGCCGGATGGCGATGAAGAGCGCATCGGACGCAGCCAACCGCATGCAGAAGGACCTGAAGAAGGTCTACAACCGTGCGCGACAGGAAGGCATCACGAAGGAGCTGCTCGACATCATCGGCGGCGCCAGCGCGGTGTGACCCACCCACCAACCACGACATTCAAAGCACAGTCAAAGAGGACAACCAACCGTGACCGCCACTGCCACAACCGAAGGCAAGATTCTCCAGGTGTTCGGACCCGTGGTGGACGTCGAGTTCCCCGAGGGGCACTTGCCGGCCATCTACAACGCGATCACCGTCAAGAACGATGAGCAGGACATCGACCTCGTACTCGAGGTCGCCCAGCAGCTCGGCAACTCGACGGTGCGCACGGTCGCCATGTCCACGACGGACGGCGTCCGGCGTGGACTGGCGGCGATCGACACCGGTGGACCGATCATGGTTCCGGTCGGTCCGGGGACCATGGGCCGCTTGTTCGACACCCTCGGTCGCCCCCTCGACGAAGGTGTTGCCCACCCGCGCACTGGCGAGACGATCGGCGGCGCCGACGCGGTCGACTACCACCCGATCCACCGCTCACCGCCGAGCTTCGAGGACCAGGAGACCATCGATGTCGTGTTCGAGACCGGCATCAAGGTCGTCGACCTTTTGTGCCCCTTCGCGAAGGGCGGCAAGATCGGCCTCTTCGGGGGCGCCGGCGTGGGCAAGACGGTGATCATCCAGGAACTCATCCGCGTGACCGCGGTGGAGAAGGGCGGCTTCTCCGTGTTCTGCGGTGTGGGCGAGCGCACCCGCGAGGGCAACGACCTCTGGCTGGAAATGGCCGAGTCCGAATACACGACCCCCGACGGCGAGAAGGCCTCGGTGCTGGACAACGCGGTCCTCGTGTTCGGTCAGATGAACGAGCCGCCTGGCGCGCGTCTCCGCGTGGGCCTGACGGGTCTGACGATGGCGGAGTACTTCCGCGACGTCGAGCACAAGGACGTGCTGTTGTTCGTCGACAACGTGTTCCGGTTCGTGCAGGCCGGCTCCGAAGTGTCCGCACTCCTCGGTCGCCTGCCGTCCGCAGTGGGCTACCAGCCGACGATGGCATCCGAGATGGGCGCGATCCAGGAGCGCATCACGTCGACGAAGGACGGCTCGGTCACGTCGATGCAGGCCATCTACGTGCCCGCTGACGACATCACCGACCCGGCGCCGGTCGCGACGTTCGCTCACCTCGACTCCACGATCATCCTCGAGCGGCAGATCGCCGAGCTCGGCATCTACCCGGCCGTGGACCCGCTAAAGTCGACCTCGAAGATGCTCTCCCCCGACACCGTCGGCGAAGAACACTACAAGGTCGCCCGCGACGTGCAGGTCACGTTGCAGCGCTACCAGGATCTCCGCGACATCATCGCGATTCTCGGAATGGAGGAACTCTCCGACGACGACAAGCAGGTCGTGAACCGCGCCCGCCGCATCCAGAGGTTCCTCGCCCAGCCGTTTTTCGTCGCCGAGACGTTCACCGGCACCCCGGGCATCTTCGTGAACCGCGAGGACACGGTGCGCTCCTTCAAGGAGATCCTCGAAGGCAAGCACGACGACCTCCCCGAGCAGGCCTTCTACATGGTGGGCGCGATTGAGGAGGCCGTCGAGAAGGCCAAGGGCATGCAGGGCTAGTCCGATGGCCGAACTTCACCTCCGCGTCGTCACGCCACAGAGCACGATCATCGACCGCAAGGTCTCGTCCGTGGAGTTCATGGGTGTCGACGGCAGCTACGGCATCCTGCCGGGTCACGCCGCCCTGATGACGGCCACGAAGCCGGGTATCGTTACCATCAAGGAGACGGATGGCAGCGTGGAGGAGATGATCGTCACCGACGGCTTCGCCGAAGTCCGCCGCAACATCCTCTCTCTGATCTGCGAAGCTGGAGAGTTGGCCGGCGAGATCGATCTCGAGCGCGCTGCCGAAGCCGAGAAGCGCGCCCGCGCGGCGATCTCCGACCGGACGAAGGTCGACGTCAACCTGCCGAAGGCAGAGGCTGCGTTGCAACGCGCGCTGTTGCGTCAGATGCTGGGGCGCAAGCGACGGTAGGGATCGATGGCAGCCTGAGCGGCGGTCGATCGTGACACCACGCGCGATTCACCGACTCGACGTCCGCGCCAGCGCCAGGCAGGTCGAAGCGCACGAGGCGTCGAGCTGGCGCTACGTCAACTTTGTCGCGGTGAATGCCGGACTGTTCTTCCTGATCCGGTCACAGACCCCGACGACGTGGCACGGTGGCGAGACGATCCTGATGATCTTCGCCTTTCTTATGGCACTCGTGATCATCCGGCCCTGGCATCGCTTCCTGCGAGTCGACATGGACACCGGGATCGTCACGTTTCAGTGGCGCGTGTTCGTGCTGTTCCCCATCGTCCGGCGAGAGTTTGATCTGACGAACCGGCAGCTCGGCGTCGCCCACCGATCGACCAGGGCAGCCAAGACCGAGACGGGTCAATCCGGCGTCGGTTGCCTGATGATGGCTCTACCGTTCCCGCTCAGCCTGCTGTCGTTCCTGTTCCGTGGCGAGAGAGACACGAGTATTCGTGTTTCGAGCTGGTCGGCGCTCTGCATCTCGAACCCGGAACGGGACCGCACGGAAGAGATCACGGCGGTGACGAGTGAAGCCGTCGTGATTCCGTTTCTCCAAGCGGTCCGGGAGATGCTGCCCGGTCAGGTCGAGCTACCCTACGGAGAGGCGCCGCCGTTCGACTAGCTGCTGCCCAGAGTGTGGGTACCGATCGCACTCGCGATCACGCCCCCTGATCCGGGTGTCTCCCCCGGATGTGGTCCACCGTGGGGCGGGATTTCGTCGCGGCGTCGCGTGTTTGGCACCTCGCGACCCGACACCTCGGGCAGTGGTAATCGGACATGGTCATGTCTACTTGAACTCTGAGCGCTTGCCGTTCACGTCGACGACGTCGATGCGGTCACCTTGCACGAGGAGTCCCCGCACCTTCTTCGCATCGGTCCAGGGTACGTCGATCGCCAAAACGCGGCGCTTGTCGTAGATGGCAGTGACCTGGGCGACCTTCGTGTGTCCGATGACGATCGTCTTCGCGCCGAGGTTCTCGAGGATCGCGTCCATCTGGTCGGATGTCGGCGTCGGGCCGAAGCTGAGGCTCCACTCCTTGAAGTAGCCGCGGTACCACAGGGGCCCTTGCGTACCCCAGGTGATGGCCTGGAGCGTCTTGTTCTGGATTTCGAGGGGTGGGGTGCCGAGGACGGAGCGGATGGCGACATTCAAGCCGGCCAGATCCACCTTGCCCGGGGCGAGCGGCGGCGAGACGCCGGCGTGGACGAAGAGATAGTCGCCGACCCTCGTGAGCGAGTTCTGCGCGCGCATCCAGCGTCCGATCTCGGTGTCGGCACCGACGATGCCCCGAGGCGGGATGCCGAACAGCGCCGCGACGCGTTTGTACTTCGGCGCCATGTAGCGGACATCGCCGCCCATGATCATGACTTCGTGGTTGCCGAGCACGTAGTGCAGGCGACCGCCGGCAGCGAGGGCTTCCCGCGACAACCGGTACAGCATCCACAACGTCTCGGTGACTTTTTGCCCGCGGTCGACCATGTCGCCGACACACACGAAGTGCCCCTTGCCGAATGCCCACTTGCCGTTCTTGTCGACCACGCCGTTGGCCTTCAGGAATTGGAACATGGCGTCGTACTCGCCCTCGACGTCGCTGATGATGAACAACTTTTTGGGCATCGGCCACGTCGACGCGGGGGGCGTGTGCTTGCCGAGTTTCAGCGACTTGCCGAGAAGCGCCTCGAACTCGGGCAACTCGATCGGCTTGCCGGCGGCGAAACGCTTCTCCACGATCTTCCCGGCGTGCACCCACTTCGCGGTGACGGAGCCGTCCTTCCCGTGAAATAGATGCGGCCCATCTTCGAGCACGGGGAGCACGGGGGTCTGGATCGTTGGCTTGGGCTTCGACCCGGTGATCTGTGCTTCGCAGGGGAAGAGCAGACAACCCGATACGAGAAACAGGGTGAGAATCGTGGACCAGCGCATGGCCCTACCTTCCCGCAGGGCGCGGACCAAGGCAAGGACCACTCAGCCCACCCAGGGGGCAGGAAAGCGCAGAGGACCGTGCCGTGGGCCCGGAAAGACGGACTCACTTGTCCTTCTGCGTGGTGCCTTGCCCGGCGTTGTTCTTCGCGTGCGGTCGTGTCGTCCGCCTCGGTCTCATCGGCACCCATCAATCGCAGATGTCGCCATGCTCTGATGGCGACCGACGAGTTCGCCGTAGTGTGCAGATTGCTGCCAAGATGAGGCTACGAGACCCCAGGATACACTCTGGTGACGTTTCGCCGCGACGCGCAGGCACGTGGACTGGCATACTGTGAAGCAACCGATACGACTATCCAAGGAACGTAACCATGCGCATGACGACGCTCGCCATCCTGGCAGCCCTGTTGACCCCGGGCCTCACGGCCCAAGTCGAAGTCGAGAAGCCCGCCAAGGGCAAGATCCAGAAGAAGGGCCGGAAGGCAACGAACAAGAAGGCGGCCTACCAGCTGGGCTCGGTCGTGAAGGCCGACCTCACCCTGAAGGACATCCACGGCAAGGTACACGACTTCAAGTCGCTGCGCGGCAAGGTCGTCTTCGTGCACTTCTGGGATACCCGGTGCCCGGCGATCAAGAAGAGCCAAGCGCGGATGAATGCGATCCACGCGGACTACAAGGGCAAGGACGTCGTCGTGCTCGGCATCAACGCGAACCAACGCGAGATCGGGCTCGACCCCGCGGTCGCCAAGGCGACCGATGTGGATGGCGCGGGCGAAGCTCCCGCGCCGTACGGGAAGGTCAGGAAGTTCGTCGAACGGAACAAAGTTCCGTACCCGATCCTGGTCGACCACAACAACAAGGTCGCCGACATGTTCAAGGCGCGCACGACGCCGCACTGCTACGTCATCGACCAAAAGGGCGTGCTCCGCTACCAGGGTGCGCTCGACGATGACCCGCGCGGTCGCAAGGGCGAGAAGGCTTCGAACCACGTCCGCGTGGCGATCGACGCCCTGCTCGCCGGCGACGATTACGAGAACAAATCGACCCGACCGTACGGTTGAGGCATCAAGCGCTCTCTTCCCCGTGCGGGAAACAAGAACGGCAAGAAGAAACGTCGCAACCGCCGCAATCGTCGAGACAAGTAACGCGTGAAAACGAACCTTGGCCTCTACGGGATCGTCTTCGCGGCACTCGGGATCGTCACGTGCGCCGATTCGGATCCGGTCGCGGACGGACCGACGCTTCCGATCGAGACCCAACACCAACTGAAGGTGGTCGACGACCAGGCCCTGGTCGCCGTCTTGAAGACGTATCGGGGTAAGGGCCTGCTGGTCAACATATGGTCGACCACTTGAGCGCCGTGCAAGAGTGAACTGCCCCATCTGATCGAAGTGGCAAGGCGCTTCCGATCTCGGGGCGGTCGGTTGCTGGGCGTGTCCTACGACCTCATGGAATCTAACGACGGTGCGGAATCCAAACGCCGCATCGAGAGGGTCTTCAAGAAGGCCGCTGTCGGCGAGTTCACCACGGTCCTGTACGACGGCGACGACTTCGACGGGATCAACGACTCCCTGGGTCTGCCCGGCGGCATTCCGCAGACCGTGGCAATCGATGCGAACGGCAAGCTCGTCGACCGACACAGCGGTATGGCCTCCGAGGATCGGTTCGAGCAGATGATGCGAAAGGCCCTGGGAAAGTAGTCTCTGCGACTTCCCCGGTGTAGAACGGTCGCATGAGCAAACTCAGGGTCCTCGTCGTCGGTTGTGGCAACATGGGCACGTCGCACGCACGCGCCTACCATTCGATGGACGAATTTGAGATCGTCGGTGTCGTCAGCCGGGGCCCCGAAAGCCGCGAGGCGCTCGCCGCGGAGCTCGGCGGGGTCGCGACGTTTTGTGACTTCGACGCCGCCATCGCGGAGGCCCGCCCCGATTGCGTGTCCATCAACACCTACCCGGACACCCACTACCAATACTGCAAGAAGAGCCTCGAGTCCGGCGCGCACGTGTTCATCGAGAAGCCCCTCGCGAACACCGTGGAGCAGTGCCAGGAATTGGTCGACCTCGCGACCAAAAAGGGCGTGAAACTCGTCGTCGGCTACATCCTTCGGGTCCATCCGGCGTGGCAGAAGTTCATCGAGGTCGCGCAGACCCTCGGCAAGCCGCTCGTCATGCGCATGAACCTCAACCAGCAGAGCCGCGGCAAGGACTGGAACACGCACAAGTCCCTGATGAACTCGATATCCCCGATCGTCGACTGCGGCGTGCACTACATCGACGTGATGTGCCAGATGACGCGGGCAAAACCCGTGCGGGTCAGCGCGATCGGTGCGCGGCTGAGCGAGGAGTTGGACGAGGGGATGTACAACTACGGCCAGCTGCAGGTCACCTTCGACGATGGGTCTGTCGGTTGGTACGAGGCCGGCTGGGGACCGATGATGAGCGAGACAGCGTACTTCGTGAAGGACGTCGTCGGTCCGAACGGCTGCGTGAGCATCACGGACAACGAGGGTTCCGAGCGGGCAGCGGGCTCCGCGGATGTCGATTCGCATACCGCGACAAATAGCCTGAAGGTGCACTACCAGGATCGGGACGGCGACGATGAGTTCGTCAAGCCGGACGAGATGCTGGACATGACGGACGAGCCCGACCACGACGGCCTGTGTCTGCGCGAGCAGCAACTGTTCGCGCGCACGATCCTCGAAGATATCGACCTGCGCGACCACATGGCCGACGCGATCAACGCGACGCGCACGGTGTTGGCCGCCGATGAGTCGTTCCGCACGGGCCGGACGGTCGATCTGTAGCTGGCGCGACACGGGAGATGCCCGGGGACCGATTACGGGCGACATCAATCCCTTTGGCTATGGAAGACAGAGCGGATTGGGCAGGCTAACTCCAGGTTCACGGAGTCTCACAAGTAGCGATAATCCGGGGTTCAACTCGGTGGCCAATCACACGGGCCAGCGAACGTCTGGCTCGTTCACAAACAACTCCTCGAACAACTGGGCTGCCACGCCGACGCTCGTGATCGCGAAGCGCGAGGTCAACTGCCCGGACTGGCAGCCGCAGCTTACTTCGATCCCGACGGCGCCGTCCTTGGAACGACTTTCGAGGTGCCATCCGACGAAGATGCGGCCCGCGGGCAGCAGGAAGTCGGATTCTCGCTTCGTCCAGGAGAACGCGCTTCACGCGAGCGCCGGTTGGCGTCCGCGATTGTCGCCAGTCTCGCGGCATTGGGGACCAGGAACGATCGTCGCTTTACTCGGGGCCACAGAGCCGTAGGCTCGCTTCCATTCATGTGGCACACGTTGAGCATCATCGGCGCGATCTTGCTCCTGGTCGCCGTCTACGACCTCTTGCAGCGCAAGCACGCGATCTTGCGGAACTTCCCGATCATCGGCCACTTCCGCTACCTGCTCGAGGCGGTCGGTCCGGAACTGCGGCAGTACATCGTCACGAACAACGATGAAGAGCGACCCTTCAGCCGTGATCAGCGTCGCTGGGTCTACGCCAGTTCGAAGAAGCAGAACAACTACTTCGGTTTCGGCACGGACAGTGAAGTCGAGCTCACGTCGAACTACCTGATCGTGAAGCACGCGGCGTTCGGCCTGCCTTCGCCGAGCCCCGGAGATCCGGACTACGATCCGCTCCATTTGGTGGGTGGCGGGGTCGCAAGCACGCGTTTCGACCGAAGTCCATCATCAACGTGTCGGCGATGAGCTTCGGTTCGCTCAGCGCGCCGGCGGTGGAGGCGATCAACCAAGGTTGCGCTGCGGCGGAGGCGCTGCACAACACGGGCGAGGGCGGCATCGCACCATACCACGACCACGGCGGCGGCCTGATCTACCAGATCGGGACCGGCTACTTCGGCGCCCGCGAAACCGACGGCAAGTTCTCGATATCGAAGTTCCTCGACACGGTGGGGAAGCACGACGTCAGGGCGATCGAGGTCAAGTTGAGTCAGGGGGCGAAGCCCGGACGAGGCGGCGTGCTGCCCGGTGCGAAAGTCACGCCGGATATCGCTGAGATTCGCGGCGTGCCAGTCGGGCGGGATGTGATCAGTCCAGCGGGCCACACGGCGTTTCACGATGCGGACAGCCTGCTCGACTTCGTCGAAATGCTTGCTGACGAAACCGGGCTCCCGGTTGGCATCAAGTCGGCGATCGGCGAAATGAAGTTCTGGGACGATCTGGGGCGGTTGATGGCGCCGGGTGACCGCGGCGTTGACTTCGTCGCGATAGATGGCGGCGAGGGAGGGACGGGTGCGGCGCCGCTGGTGTTCTGCGACCATGTCGCGCTCCCGTTCAAGATCGCGTTGAGCCGGGTCTACACCTTGCTCGCGAGTCATGACGTGCATGAGAAGGTCGTGCTCATCGGCAGCGGCAAGACCGGGTTCCCCGAGACAGCGCTCCTCGCGATCGCCATGGGGTGCGACATGGTCGGCGTCGCGCGGGAGGCCCTGATGGCGATCGGCTGCATCCAGGCGCAGCGCTGTCATACCGGTCATTGTCCGACAGGGGTCGCCACGCAAGGCAAGTGGCTGATGCGCGGTCTCGACCCCACGCACAAGGGCAACCGTCTCGCCAACTACCTGATCGCCCTGCGAAAGGAGATCCTCTGGCTCGCGCGTGCCTGCGGCGTGCCACACCCGTCGCTCGTGACGCCCGAGCACTTCGAAATCCTCGATGGTCGGTTCGGTGGGGTTAGTGCGCACGAGTTGTTTGAATACCAGGAGGACTGGGGCATGCCATCGGCGAAGGACCAGGCGACGATCCGGGAGATCATGGCCAAGACCGCGGCCTCATGAAGAGTTGCCCGGTCCGCGGTGCGATCTTCACGCTGTGACGAGGGCCTTCCCCGAACTTCCTGGCGTAGGTCAGACAGTAGAACTCTTCACCCGCATCCGCGACGAGGACTACGATGCGTGGACCGGGTATGCGCGATCGTACGGCGTCGGCTGCAAGGTTAACGCTGGTTCCGTTCCTCGGCGCGCCGTCTTGCCCCCTGTCGCAGGACGCGCGGCTCATGGCGTCGGTCGGCCGCTTCCTGGGGAAGGGTTCGCTCAACATTGTCATCCCCGCGAACCCGTCGCTGCGCGGACTCCGGGCATACTCGCAGGTCATGGTTCTCGATAAGAGCGCGAACACCGCGGGGCTCGCGGTCAGCAACGGACTCACGACCGCAATCGGCGGCTAGCGCATCGCTGTCGCGGCCAACTCTCCAGGCGCGCAGGTGATCCCACCGCCCGGGTGGCTGCCGCTTCCGCACAGGTAGAGCCCGGGCAACGACGTCTTGTAGCGCGAGCATCGCGGGTGGGGGCGTAGCGAGAACATCTGATCGAGTCCGTGTTCGCCGTGGTGGATGTGTCCTCCGGTGATTCCGAACTCGCGTTCGATATCCACGGGTGTGAGGACCTCGTGGCCGGCGATGCGATCGACGCAGCTGGGGGACACGGCGGCGAGACGAGCGAGGGTGGATTGGAGGAGTTCGTCGCGCCTCTCGTCGGTCCAGCCGCCGTCGAGATCGTGGGGCACGAAGTGTACGAGGATCGAGACGACGTGATGGCCCTCGGGGGCGAGGGTCGGGTCCGATATCGTGGGGACGCGCATATCGAGGTGCGGGCGCACCGGCAATTCGCGATATTTCACTCCGTCGAATGCCCGCTCGATCTCGGTGAGGCTCTCTCCGATCCGAATGTTCTCGAACAAGTCGCCCGGTCGCGACGCGAACTCGAGTGGACCCGAGAGCGCCAGGTGGATCTTCGCCGTCGTGCCACGGCAACGCCAGTTCTGCATCGGCACCTCGAGACCGATGGGCAGGTCCGCGGGTCGCAGTAGATCGAGAAAAGTCCTCTTCGGGTCGATCGAGGATGCGACGCACAGGGCGTCGATGGATTCGCCGCTCTCGAGTTCCACGCCGAGAACACATCCGGTACCGACGCGGATCCGCTTCACGGTCGATCCAGTGCGGATTTCAGCACCCTTCGCCTTGCACGCTCCGACCAACGCAGCGACGAGACCAGCGGGGCCGCCAGCGATCTCCCCGCGCGCCGTGCTGTGCTGCATCAGCGAGAGGGCGGTCGTGCCCGCGGACCGTGGACCCGTCCAGGTTCCGAGAAGAGCAGGCGCTGCGAGCGTGGCCTTCAGGAGGTCGTTCTCGAACCATTCGTCCAACCAGTCCTGCACGCACATGGGGCCGATGCGCAGGCACTCGTACATCGTCTCGCGACCGAGGCGCCGCAAGCCCCAGCCTTTGCGGAACAGTTCGATGTACTGGCCGAGGCGAGTCAGGGAGATGTCGGGCGGTGGGTCCGCGAGAAGACGCCGTATGTAGCCGCCGACTCGCTCGAGGAATTCGCTGAACCTGGCGTACTGATCTGCGTCGCCCGAGGAATGTGCCCGGATCTCCCCATCCGCCTTGGATGCGTCACAAGAGAGCAGGAGACCGGCCCCGTCCGCTTGCGGTGCGAAGACCGCGGCGGGCTCGCTACGCCGACGAAGGCCGTGCGACTCCAGGGCGAGGGCGTCGATCACTGACTGCCGGACGGACGTGGTGTCGTGCAAGATGCCGGTCGAACGGTAGCCGGGATGGAACTCCCGGCCCGCCGCGAGCCCACCCGGGGCGTCGCGACCTTCGAGCAGGAGCACCTTGCGTCCACGCGCGGCCGTCAATGCCGCGGTGGTGAGCCCGTTGTGACCGCCGCCGATGATGATGATGTCGTATTGCACCGCGCTGGGTCACCCTTTCTTCAAGATCTGCTGCGCGGCGTTGGCGCCGGATGCGCCCATGATTCCACCGCCTGGGTGCGTGCCCGACCCGCACATCCACAAACCGGGAATCGGTGTCGCGTAGCGCGTCCACAGCGGCGTCGGGCGCAAGAAGAACAACTGCTCGAGGCTGAGTTCGCCGTGGAAGATGTTCCCCTCGGTCAAGCCAAATTCCTGCTGCAGGTCCCAGGGCGTCAACACCTGGCGGTGGAGGATCGAGTCCTTCAGAGTCGGACAGTACTCGGCCAGCGTGTCGATCACCGCGTCACCAAACGCATCGCGCTTGGACGGCCATGCCTCTGGCCCTTCCTTCAGCTCGTACGGCGCGTACTGCACGAAGATCGACATCATGTGTTGTCCGGGTGGCGCGACGGTCGGGTCGGTCAGCGAGGGAATGACGATGTTCATGAATGGTCGGCGGCTGAAGTCACCGTACTTCGCGTCATCGAACGCCCGTTCGAGATAGTCGACGCTCGGCGCGATCGCCATGTCACCGCGGACGTGGGGTCCGACACCCGGTCGGCAGGCGAACTCGGGGAATCGATCGAGCGCGAGGTTCACCTTCCCGGAGCTGCCGCGCAACTTGAACTTCTTGATGGCCGCGAGGAACCCGGAATCCAGGTCCGTGGCCTCGCACAAGCCGAGGAATGTCCGGTGAGGATCGACCCCTGAGACGACGTGTTTCGCCCGGATCTCGGTGCCGTCTTCGAGCGCGACACCGACCGTCTGGCCCCCGCGCACGATGATGTTCGCGACCGATGCATCCGTGCGGATCTCGACGCCCAGGTTTCGCGCCGAATCCGCTATCGCGTTGCTGATCGCGCCGGTCCCGCCCTTGGCGAGCCCCCATGCGCGGAACGCGCCGTCGATCTCACCCATGTAGTGGTGCAGCAGCACGTACGCCGTTCCCGGTGACCGCACGCCCTGGAACGTCCCGATGATGCCGCTGACGCCCATCGTCGCCTTGAGCAGGTCTCCCTCGAACCACTCGTCGAGGAAGTCGATCGCGCTCATCGTGAACATCTTCGCTTGCAGCACGCGTTCGGCCTCGGTGAGCTCGCCAAACAGCCGACCCAACCTCAGCATCTCCAGCAGGCGCGCGGGATTCAGCGAGGAGGGGTCGGGTGGGACCATCGCCAGGATCGGCTTGACCATTCGGCCGACCTTCATCATCTCCCGACCGAACTCGGGGTAGATCTCCGAGTCGCGCTTGCTGAACGCCGCGATCTCGCGACGCGTGCGGTCGGCATCAGGCCAGCGCACGAGGCCGT
>CAYYAQ010000109.1:0-17883 GCA_964469555.1 uncultured candidatus Brocadiaceae bacterium
CTGCCGGAGTCGATGGGCGGTCCGGTACCGTTCCACCTGGCGTTGGTCACGTTCGTGACGGTTCTCGTGCTGATGTTCGGCGCGGCCCTGGACCTCGTCTCCCTGCACCGTGGTGCGTACGTGTTCGTCCTCAGCACGGCCATTGGCAATCTTGTTTGGATCATCGGGTTCCTGGTCGCTCTGTGTGTCGCGTTGCCGCTCGTATTCAGGCTCGTGACGAGGCCGTCGAACGCCGTGCCCGACGACTCCCGGACCACGGCGAGCGCGCTGGGCTTTCCCCCACGCAAGGTCCAGATGCTCCGCACCGACAACCGATTGGTGAACGCGATGCTCGTCGGACCGGTCCCTGGTTTCCGGTACCTGTTCCTGACGGATGGTCTCGTGTCGCTGCTCGATCCGTTGTCCCTGCGAGGCGTGGTGGCGCACGAAGTTGGCCACGCCAAGGCGCACCACCCGCTGCTGCTCCTGACCGTGTTCGGCTTGGTTCCGCTGCTGCTCTTCAACCCGCTCGATGTGCTCGGGATGATCGAGTTGGGCACAGTGTCGCTGGCCGCAATCGCCGTGGTGGTCCTCGTCGTCGCGTTCTTCGTGATGCGTCGGATCGCGCATCGTTTCGAATTGGAAGCCGACCTTCTCAGTGCAGATGCGCTAGGTGGTTCGGTGCCGTGCATCCTCGCCCTCCACAAGGTGTCGCAGTTGTTCGGCAGTAAACCTGAACGGGAGACTTTCCGGCACCCCAGCGAGGAACGTCGCATCCTGCACCTCCTGTCGTGCGAGGGCGACCCTTGGTTCCGAGAGAGGTTCGAGAGACGCGGCAAGATGCTGCGCCGTACGCTCGTCGCGCTGGTGGTCGCCTCGCTCGGGCTTACGGTGTGGGCTCAGGCGAAACTCTGGCCGGTGGACAAGTTGATCCTGCAGTTCTACACCGGCGGATTCGTCGCCGCCGAACAGACGCTCGAGGGTTTGTCCACGGAGTTGCCTCCTGGTCGAGACAGCCTCGTCAGCATGCTGCGCGACGATCTGGCTGCGGCCCGAGAGCTGTATCCCGACGGTGGGGAGTGGAATGAGATCCGCGACGATCTCGCGGAGCGCGCCCTGCGCCGCGGTCGAATCGAGTTGTTGCGCAATGGGCCGAAGTCGGCTCGTCGGTGGTTCGCCGTCGGTATGGCAAAGCCCCACCCGACGCCGCTGGAACTCTCACTGTATTTGTACAGCGAAGCGTCGTCGCGAGAGGATGCCGAGCGCGTCGCGGAGCTGAAGTCGCACTTGCTGAGCGAGTTCGCGCTCGACGATGATCTCGCGCGGTCCCTGCGGTGACTGGCTAGCTCAGTACACCCACGGTCTGGCCTGCTTGATGGCGAGCTTGCCTTCCGCGGTGATCTTGAACTCGATCTCCATCGCGAACTTTCCGTCCGAGCGCTTGTGGCCGTAGAGGCGCCGGAACTTGCGCTTGATCCTGCCCAGGTGTCTGCGCAACTGTTCCCGGTGTTCCCTTCCGAGGATCCGCGCTCCGTCTTTCGCACGGCTCGAGACTTGGATGAGCTTGTCGTCTCGTGCACTCGACGGACTCAGCAGAAGTTCTTCGGGTATCGAGAGCGCGTCCGGGTTCGTGACCATGTCCTCGCCCACCTGGACGTTGACGTAGTAGTTCCGACCTGACTGGTAGACGATGTCGTCCGAGACCGCGACGCCGTTGGCTTCTTCCTTGGAGTAGTTGGGGTGGCAGAGCACGCCCATCGCGGTGGCGAAGTGATCGATGCGATAGAACTCGCGCTCTTCGTACGCGCGGAAGTTCCACAGGCTGGCGTAGACCAGCTTGACGCTCTCGCTGATGTGACCCTTGCGGTTCGTGAACGAGTCGTACAGACCGGCGCCGCTGAAGCCCGGAAGGTCCTCGTTGTTCGTGCTCGAGCGGCAACGGACGTTGGTTCCCTGCGGGAATCCCTTGTGCATTTCGCCGAGCGCCTTGTGCATCCACGCCGGGACCTTGCTCTTCGTCACCTCGTTCCGGAACCTCGCGAGGGCCTTCTCCCGTTTGTCGGTGTCGCCGCCGAACCCCGGTGCCTTGCTCATCGCCGACGCCTTCGCGTAGAGACCGTTGTGTTTCATGAATGCGTCGTAGAAGGAGAACGGAACGGCGAAGCCCTTCGGCGTCGTGCCGTCCGGGAACCCGAGCCTGCCAAGCATCGCGACGTTCGCGGCCTTCACGCCGACGCTCGGCGAGTCCTTGAACTCGACCTCCGAGAGTGCGCGGATGGTCTTGGCCGCGAGGTCACGCGCCGGCACCTGCGCCTTCTTCGGTCGCATGTTGGCGAAGTGCTTTTCGACCTCGGCGACTTTCGCCTCGCGAATCTCGTAGCCGGAGGGCTTCACCGTGAACCGCACGTACTTGCCGATCAGCGCTGCGATCGACTTGTTCTTCCGCGCGTTCGCAATGAAGGCGTTGGGCACGCCGTCCTGCACGGCGCGGAGGTTCACGTGTGAGAGCGGTGTCTGCCGCACTTCCGTGATCACGCCGGCGACGCGCGGCATCTCGTTGGGAAGCGTGGCGTAGAGGACGACGTCGCGCGGGCTCGGACGCTCGCCATCCTTCATCACGCGAAGCCGACCGAAACCGGTGGCGGCGTTCAAGGGAAGAAACGCGATGTCCTTGTAGACGTCTTTCGGGAAGAACGCGGGGATGCCGGCATCCTCGTACAGTTTCTTGTCCTTCTGGTACTGAGCTTCCGCGCGTTGCCCGATCGGGTAGTACGCGATCTTCCCCTTCGTGAACGGCGCCTTCTCCCCCAGCTTCTCGATGGACATCTTGACCATCTTGAATTGGTACTGGTCGTTCGGCTCGTACTCGATCGTGTAGAGACCGGCGGTGTCGTTCGGTGAATTGAGGAACGGGCGGTACGCCAACACGCCCCGCATCTGCTTGATCGGGCCGCTGCGACCACGACCGCCGCGACCACGACCGCCGCGAACGATGCCGATCGTCCGCATGAAGGCCGGATGCGATCGATGGGTCTTGGTGTTGATGAAGTAGAGCTTCGGCTTGTCGGTATCGAGTGCTTCGAACTGATACTTGACGTACTGGACGCCTCGCAGCCCGGTGTCGATCATGACGTCGGGGCCCTGATACGACATCTTCTCGTAGGTCGCGCGGTCGGGGATCGCCCCGGTGCCGTCCTTGAAGTCGAGTTCGCTGGGATCCGGCGGACGATTCTGGGCAGTGAGAGCGGGGACCAGGGTTACGGCGAGCAGGCCGGCACAACAACGGTGGAGGGTCTTCATGAGGCGATGAGGCTGGGCAGAAAGGGCCGCGTGTGGGCGACTGGCGATGTTACGGCAGCGCGAGACTCCCGTCCTGTCCCGGAGTTGTAGTAGCGGCGTCCCGGACGCGCATCGGGAGGGCGCCTTGGGATGGGCCCCGGGGTTGGGCGGCGGACGGCTAGTATCTGTTCACCTCGACCGCCCAGGTGATCGTCTTCTTCCACACCTCGTTGCCGTGGCGGTCGAACTCGCGGATGAAGCCGTTCTCGGCGACGAGCGTGTTGCCGTTCGGCAGGCGGTCGGCGTCACTCGGCGAACTGAGGTTCTTGAGCGTCATGACGGTCTTGCCCGACGGATCGACTTCGCGCACCTCGTTGAGCATTCGGATCGTCAACAGCGTGTTGCCGTTGGGCAGTCGATCGGCGTCGTGCACGTTCGGCACTTCCTTGATCTGCCAGACGATCTTTCCGTTCTTGTCTACTTCGATCACGCGGTCGTCGTGGGTGTCGGCGATGAGCGTGTTGCCGTTCGGTAGGCGGTCGACGTCGTAGGGATGGATGTCCTTTTTGTACTCCCAGACGATCTTGCCCTTGGGGTTGACCTCGATCACACGGCGACCGAACGTGTCGGCGATGAGCGTGTTGCCGTTCGCCAAACGGTCGGCGTCGTACGGGTTCTTCAGGTCCCCGAACGACCAGACGACCTTGTTCTGACGCGTAACTTCGGAAACGCGGTTGACGGAGAACTCCGTGATCAACAGGTTTCCGTTGTCCAGGCACTCGACGTCCCAGACCCCGAAGATTTCTTCGATGGAGAACACTTCGCGACCCTGGTCGTCGAACTCGACGATCCGGTTGTCTGAGTAGTCAGCGACGAGCGTGAACCCCCACATCGCACCACCACCCATGTCGTACTCCATCTTGACGATGTCCTTGATGGCGATGATCGTCGAGCCGATGCCCGGCGCGACCACTCCGATGTGCGAGGCGGTCAATGCGGCGACGTGGCCGAGGACACGGTCCCCGTTCTTCATGATCGTCCGGGTGAACGTGCGGTTGTCGACTGCGGTCTGCAGAGGACGCTTGAACAGCAAACCGGCGATGTCCTCGAGCTGGGCCGTGTGGCCCTTGCCGTCCTCTCCCTGGTACGACAGCCCCTTGTGGTCCAATGCGAGGATGCTGCCGGCGTGGAGCTTGTTGTCCTTGAATCGGATCTTGTCCTGCTTCGCCGATGCGCCGAGCAGCCGATCCAACTTCGGATCGATGGCGAGACCCTGCACCTGGTCGCGGCGCACGACCATCCTGCCGAACGTCGCCGACATCAGAATGACCTTCTCGTTCGTGACCGCTTCGAGCTTGCCTGTCACCAGCGTGCCCTGCGCGAGGAACATGCGGCACGCATCGACGGTCTTCTTCGCCACTGTCCCGACGGCATCGATGCCATCACAGCGGTTTAGTGGAAACCTCAACTCGGCGATGTCGATGGACTCCTTCTCGGAGCCCTTGACGATCTTTGGCTGACCGAGACGTATGCTGTCGCCGGCGTAGCCGAGCAGTGTGCCTTCGATCCGTGTCTGGTCGGCGAGCGAGACCTGCACCGTGATCGGCGGCAAGACCGACTTCGGCATCGGCATCTTCGCGCCGGTGACGACGACCGGATTCTTCGCGGCCTTCGCGACCGTGGCGAGCGCGGCGGCGCCGTCGGAGCGTTCCCGGAGGATCCGCAGCATCAGCAGCGACTCGGTCTCGGCGAGCAGTGACTCGGCGAGCTGCGCCGCGGTGTAGTCGCGCCCCTTCGATCCCGGAAGCGAAGCGAGCGATGCCCGTATCGCGCTCCCGTGCGTGGAGCCGTCGGTCTTCAGGAGTTCGAGCAGCTTGCCGGCGGCCGAGTCATCGCCGATCCGACCCAACGCCCGGATGCAGCGGTTGACGATGATCGGATCGGTGTGCTGGAGCGCGCTGACCAACGCCTTTGTCAGCTTCTTCGACGGGTTCATGTAGAGCGCGGTCAGGGACAGGCCGCGGATGTAGCGGGCCTCGATCTCCTCGCGCTCGGTGCCCCGGAGTTTGATCGCCTCGAGGGCCCTGGCAGCCCGGATCCGCTCCTCCACGGTCTCGGCCGTCTTCGACCGGACCCGGATCAGCTCCCTGGCCTTGCCCCCTACCTCGACCAGCATGTCCTCCGCTTTTTCCCTGTTTGCCCACCGCTCGTCGGTCAGCTGGTCCAGGAGCTTTTCGATGCGCAGCAAATACTCCGCGTGGTTGCCGTGGATCCGGTTGCAGATCGCGTGGGTGGCCTCCTTCTGGTGCTTCAGGAGGTGCGCGACGGTCTGGAGGTCGTCCGTAGTCTTGTTGTCCTTGAACGGAGCCATCTCTGCTTCGAGTCGCTCGTCGTTCCACACCTCCTGAGCGGCCAGGGTCGGAACGGCGGCAAGGGTGGTCACGAGGACCAGCCCGAAGAGCAGGATTTTGATCATGGTTCCAGGATTACGTGGAGTGTGATCGTAGGGAGGGGGGTCTATGGGGGGCGAGCCAACATAACTTGATGTGGGGCTCGCTGGCCCGGAATGGAACACGTAGATTTGCAATTGACCCTCCCAACCCCTCTACCGTTGGTCTCCGGACCGGCCACGGATCTTCCCGAATCCCCGTAGTGAGCCCGCTAAGAAAAAGCCTGGTTCTGGTCTGCTCGACGGCGGTTCCGCTCCTCGGAGCCTTGCCCGGGACCCTTGGAGCCCAGGTCAAGAATACGAACCAGCCGTACCTGCGAGGTCCGGCACAGGATCCCGGCGTGCCGGTCGAGATGTTCGAGAGCGCCAACCTGGATCGGTTCCTGAGACGGGCCCAGGATTTCCTCGGTCGAGAGGACTACGGCGAGGCCATCCGGTTGCTGCAGGAGATCATCGAAGGAAAGACCGGCGAGTTCATCGATATCGAGGAAGAGAAGAAGAAGGCGGCGGCAAAGAAGAAGGCCGCGGCGGACAAGAAGGCGGGGAAGAAGCCGGCCAAGAAAGCTGAAGCGAAGCCGGCGCACGAGCTGCCGATCGATGACGACGACCCGGCCTACTCGGTGTTCAGCAGCGACGAACGCATCTACCGACCGGTCGCACGGCTCTGCCACGAGCTGCTGGCATCGATGCCGTCCGAAGGCATCGGCCTCTACCGGCTGAAGTTCGAGGCCCAGGCCGCCAAGGAATACGAGGCCGCCGTGGCCGTCGGGGATGTCTCCGCGCTGGAGGCCGTCTACAACCACTACTTCGCGACGTTGAGCGCCGCGCGCGCGATGCGCGACACCGCGAACCTCCTGATGGACGCAGGTAGGTTTCGCGCCGCGATCCAGACCCTGACCGCCTTGCTGGACATCTACCCCGAGATCAGCCGACGTCAGGCCGGGATCCGGGACCCGATGCTCATGGTCAAGGTGGCGATCTGCTTCCATCAGCTCGGCGAGCACGAACTGGCCAAAGAACAACTCGTCGTCGCCGCCCGCGCGTACCCGGAAGAATCGGTGCGGCTGATGGGCGAGCTCTACACGGTGAAGGCTCTGCCCGCCAGTGAGCTCTTCGGCGTCGGCAGCGTCGTGGTGATGCAGGACACCCGCGCGCCGTTTACTGTCGACCTCTCCAAGGTGTCGAGCCTGGTGCCGCTGTGGGAGTTCCGCTACACGACGCCGAACCCGTACCGGTCCAGGACCAAGGTCAAGACGGCCCGCGGAAGCTTCCGGGTCTTCAACCAGGGCGGTCGAGTCATCCACGGGAGCCGCTTCCCGCGGCTCAACAAGAATTCTCCCGGCACGTCCGTCCGATTCGTCGACAACACGCTCGTGTTTCTCGACAGCTACCGCCCGGTCGTCCACGAGTTGACGTCGGGCCGGCAGCGGATGGCGATGGGCCCCGATGAACTCGCGACGTTCCGCCCGCCCACGAACAGTTTGATCCCGCGGGCCAGGAACCCGGCGTACGACTACTTCGCGAATCGCGTCGCAGTCGACAAGAATAACTACTACAGCCTGATCGGCTACCACCGGACCGTCTCCGGAAACTCGACCTTCCGCGGTATCCAGGACAACCAGCTCGTCGCCCACGACCGCGAGACCGGGAAGCAGGTCTGGCTCGTCGACAGCAAGGCCAATCGCAAGCGACCGATCACGTTCCTGTCGACGCCGACCGTGTACCGCAACAACTTGCTGTTGCCGTTCCTCGACGCGGGCTCATACGGATTGATGTGCTTGTCCGCTGACGCGGGCGAAGAGATCTACCGGACCTACCTCCACTATCGGGGCACTTCTTTCGCCCGCGCTCCCTCGGCGCCGGTCGTCGTGGACTCGGGGATCGCCTACGTCCTGACCAACGCCGGCGTGCTCGCCTCGATCGACGCGAATACGGGCGCGCTGAACTGGTCGCGGAAGTACGAGCGAGTACATCCTCGACGCGGCCCCCGGAGGACGAAGAGGGTTTCCACGGGCAACAACATGTTTGGTCGCGGCTACATCACGCCGACGGCCTGGACATTCCGCGGGTTCGCTCCCACCAACCTCTACGTCGCGGATGACCTGCTGATCGTGGGCGCCGTCGACAGCTCGGTGCTGCTCTGCCTGAACGGAGCGAATGGAGAAGTTCGCTGGCTGCACAACGCCGCCGAGCCGAAGCACGAGGTGCTCGTCGAAAAGCTGAGCCACGTCGTCGGGCACAACAAGAAGTTCCTGTTCGTGATGTCGGGCGCCTCTCAGCAGTTGATTTGCGTCGGTATCAAGTCCGGAATCCGCCACTGGCTCGCGAACGTTCCCGGAATCGACCTCGGAGACGACTGGGCCGGTCGCGGGTTCGTCACTGAGGACTTCGTCGTTCTTCCGGGCAAGGTCGGCACCCGCCGCGTCCACGTCATCTCCGCGAAGTCGAGGAAGAAGTCCAGCTTCCACACCGTCGAGCTCCCCAGCTTCTCGATTGGGAAGGAACCGCTCACCGGCCCGTTCAATCTTTTCGTGGAAGGCGCGTACCTCGCCCTCGCCTACGAGGGCGGCGTCGAACTCTACAGTTCGTCCGACGCGCTCGCGACGCTGGCGATGCAGAGCGGTTCACGCGACGCGAGAGCGGCGTTCCTCGTGCACGCAGGCAAGCTCGAAGAAGCTACGGAGATCCTGTTCGAAGAACTGGATCGCAAGGACCTGAGCGAGTCGAAGAGGCGCAAGCTGTCGATCCGCGCGCTCAGCCTCGTAGAGGATATCTCGGTCAGGTTGGCCACGAACAAGCGCCGGGAGGAAGCCCTTGATATCCTCGATCGGTGCGAGAAACGCATGCAGGGTCCGCGTCACATTCGGCGGGTCCACCTGTTCCGCCTGATAGTCTTCCGCGCGCTCGGAGATCTGACCGGGATCGAGCGCGAGCAGGAGTTCATCGAGAGCGGATCGATCAAGTAGTCACCAATCAGCAGTCCAATGTTCAGTGCCACGCTTACGAAGCTTGTTCTTCCCATTCTCGTGACCTGCCTGGCGGCGGGTTCACTATTCGGGCAGGGGATCCGTAAGTATCCCAAGGGTGTAGACGCCAAGATCGAAGCGACGATTCGTCGCGGCCTCGACTATCTGGTGCGCACCCAGGACCGTTCCGGCGCATGGCGTGCCACGGGCTACGGTTCCTATCCGACGGCGATGACCGCGCTCGCCGGCATGGCGCTCATCGGTTCCGGATCGACGCCGACCAAGGGCAAGCACTGGAAGTCGGTGCGGAAGGCTTCGCAGTTCCTCATGAAGCAGGCCCAGCCAGACGGCGTGATCACCGTCGCGGCCGAAGAAGGCCGCAGCATGTACGGCCACGGGTTCTCCACGATGTTCCTGGCCCAGGTCTACGGCATGGAAGAGGACCCGCGCCTGCAGAAGAAGCTGCACAAGATCCTGACCAAGGCGGTCAACGTCATCGTCCGCGCCCAGTCGTCCGCCGGTGGTTGGTACTACACGCCGGACTCACGCAGCGATGAGGGCAGCGTGACCGTCACCCAGCTTCAGGCGCTCCGAGCTTGCCGCAACGCCGGCATCGTTGTCTCGAAGAAGTGCATCACCCGCGCCGTGGGCTACATCCGCAAATCCGCGAACTCGGATGGCAGCATTCGCTACAGCTTGCGAGGTGGCGGTGCCGGGCGTCCCGCCATCACGGCGGCGGCCGTAGCCGTGCTCTACAACGCTGGCAAGTACGACGACCCGATCGCCGCAAAGGCTCTCAAGTATGCGATCCGCACGCTCCCGGTGAACGGCAGCGGCCAGGGTCACCACTACTACGCGCAGCTCTATCTAGCGCAGGCAATCTATCAGACCGGCGACAAGCGCTGGTTGAAGTACTACGGGAAGATGAGCAAGTGGCTGGCCCGCTCCCAACGCAAGGACGGCAGCTGGCAAGGAGACGGCGTTGGGCAGACGTACGGGACGGCCATCGCCCTTACCATCTTGCAACTGCCGTACGCACTCGTGCCCATCTACCAGAAGTAGGCGGGCCGTTGTTCGACGGCCTGCTACACCACGATATCCCCCCCATCCACACGGGCAGCTGACGTCGGTCGGCCCCCCCAAACCTGACCCTCGGGCTCATGCTCTCTCTGGGATTCTTCAACGCGTACATGCTCTGGGCGCTGCCGTTGGCTGCGGTGCCCATCATCATCCATCTGCTCAATCGGCGTCGGTTCAACAAGATCCCGTGGGCGGCCATGGAGTACCTGCTGCGCGCGATGAAGCGCAACCGTCGCCGCATGCAGATGGAGCACTGGCTCGTCCTGCTGCTCCGCACCCTCGCTGTCATCTTCCTCGTGTCCTTGGTGACGCGACCGCAGTTGACCGGTGGTGGTGGGATCCTGACGGGGAGCACCCACCACCTCGTCTGCCTTGACAACTCGGCGTCGATGCGACAACGCACCGGCGCCACGAACGTCTACAAGGCGGGCGTCGAACGCATCCACAAGCTCGTCGGCAATCTCGTCGAGACAAACAGCGGCGACTTGTTCACGCTCATTCTCTCCTCCCAGCGCGACAAGCAGCCGATGATCTTCGCGAGTCGGGTTGGCCCTGATCTGAAGAAGAAGGTTCGCGATGCGCTCGTGGAGCCGTGCGGCGATTCCTCTCTCGACGCAGGTGATTTCCTCGCCGCGGCGAAGAAGTGGGGCGTCGAGAAGAAGAAGGACGCCGGTGATGTCCACTACTACCTGATCACGGATTCGCGCGAGCACGACTTCCTGACCGACGGCAAGCCGGGGACGAATGTCCTCAAGCACCTCGAGGAGATGGACCCGGCCCACCAGCAGATGACGCTGATGCTGGTCGGACCCAAGGAGACCGACAACCTCGGCATCACCGCGGTTCGACGGCGTGACCGCCTGGCGATGGCCAAGGCCTCCGTCACGCTCGAGATCGAGGTCACGAACTTCGGCGACGACAACTCGGAGGCGACCGAAGTAGCTGTCTCGATCGACGAGAAGAGCCAGGTCGTGCGACCGGTTCCCTCGATCCCTGCTGGTGGTCGCTTCGTGGTCGATATCGACCACACCTTCCACGAGCCCGGTTTCCACGCGGTCGTCGCCACCATGAAGAAGGATCGCTACCCGGTCGACGACACCGGCGTGCTCGCGCTCGAGGTCATGGCGACTTCGCCGGTGCTCGTTGTCGATGGAGATCCGGGCACCAACGTCGAGGACGGCGAGACCTTCTACCTCAGCGCCGCGCTCGACACGGGCGGGGACGTCGTCTCTGGCATCACCGTCGAAGCGATCCGGACGACCAGCTTGGCCGATTACAAGCTCGACCACATCAACATGATCTTCCTGGCGAACGTCTCGGCGCCGCGACCGGAGGTCGTCAAGAAACTCGAGGAATTCGTCGCCGCCGGCGGCGGGTTGATGATGTTCCTGGGCAACATGACCGTCGAACGGGCGATGAACGATGTCATGTACAAGGACGGCAAGGGATTGCTCCCGTTGCCGCTCACCACGCTGAAGGGCAACGTCGACAAGCCCGACCCGGCGTTCGTCTCGGACACGACCCACTTCGCCATCAAAAGCAACGCCGAGTTGTTGGACCTGGTCTTCTCCAAGATGGTGCTGATCCAGCGCTACTACGAGATGGCGGAAGGCCCGGACGACGCGGTGTCGATTCCGATCCGGGTCAAGGGCGCGACCGGCAGCCCGCTCCTCGTGTCGAAGACGTTCAAGCAGGGCGGCTACAGCCTCGTATTCGGCAGCAGCGCGGATCTCAAGTGGAACGACATGTGCCAGTCGCCGGCGTTTCTCGTGCTCCTGATGGAGATCCACAAGCACGCCACGCGAGTGCACTCACTCGCGCCCTACAACTTGAGCACCGATGGCAACCTGAGCATCGATCTCGACCCCGCGGAGTACCGTCGCGACGTCCTGGTCCGGGGAATCGGCGCGCAGGGATTCGAAGGCACGTACACCTCCGAGGACAAGAAGGAGTTGGACACCGGCAAGGTCGAGTCGGCGCTGACGGTGCCGATGAGCGAGCTGACGGGGCTCGGCGTGTTCAAAGTCACGCTGACGCCGCACCGCGGTGACGCCGAAGTTCGCTTGCTCACCCGCAGCGCACCGCCGGCAGAGGGTCGGATGCAGCGTCTGAACAAGGAAGGGTGGGATCGGAACTTCGCGTTCCCCGACCGCCTCGAGGTCAAAGACGGCACAACCGGTGGCCAAGGTTCCGAGGCCGGCGAAGGAGAGATCTGGCGTCTCCTCGCCCTCATCCTGTTGACCGTCCTACTACTTGAAACACTGTTGGCCTGGAGATTCGGGCGGAGATAGGAAGAACTAGCGATGCAAGAATTTCTAGGTTGGTTGGCAAGACTTCGCGGCATCCCGATCGAAGAAGGCGCAGAACTCCAGTTTGAATTCTCCGGTTTCCCATCCGGTGGTGCAGGGCTCCTCACGATTCTGGGCATGCTCGCCGCCCTCGCGATAGTCATCATGGTCTACCGGCGTGATGGCAGGAACCTGACTCGCGGTCAGCGCATCATGCTCGGGACGCTTCGCGGGCTCGCGATCCTCACGGCATTCCTGGTCGTGCTGGAACCGAATCTCGTGTCCGTCAAGAAGGACGTGCGCGACGGCCACTCCATCATCCTGCTCGACGTCTCCCAGTCGATGGGTCATCGCGACGCGTTCCGGCGTCCGGAGGTGCAAGGATTGGCAGGGTCGTGGGGTCAGCTCGGCCAGTCCGACCTGCCAAACACGACTCGCATGGAGTTGGCGAAAGCCCTCCTCTCCCACGACGACTACGCCGTGATCAAGAAGCTGAGCGAGAACAACAAGGTCTTGCTCTACACGTTCGGTGCCGGCCTCGAAACCATGCCGCAGGTCGCGACCGAGTTGCCGAAGGACGACAAGGGAAACCCGATTCCGCTCGAGGAAGGCAAGCGCATCGCCCCGCAGCCCAAATTCGACGACATCATTGCGAACGGCAAGTACTCGAACCTCGGTGGCGCGATCCGATCCGCTCTGCAGAAAAGTCGCCACTCCTCGATCGCGTCGGTCATCGTCCTCACCGACGGTCGCCGCAACATCGGCGCGAAAGGCGCGGAGATCTCCCGCTATCTCACTCAGCGCAAGGTCGACCACACTCTGATCGTCGGAATCGGTGACCCTTCCGAAACGCAGACCGTCGCGGTCGCACGCATCGAAGCGCCAGAGCGCGCGTTCCAGAAGGACCCATTCAAGATCAGGGCGACTGTCACGTCCCAGGGCTACGACTCCCTCAACCTCGCCGCGCGGCTCATCGATATCCGCGAGGGCGAGACTTCGGGAACCGTCGTCGAGAGCACGACCGTCACGATCGCTCCCGGCAAGCAGGAAGTCGAACTCGAGTTCGTCAATATCAAGGTCGCCCAACCAGGCGTGCACACGTATCGCGTGGAGATCGATCCACCGGTCGGCGAACCCACCGACAAGGAACGTCACGGCAAGGAATCGCGCGTAGAGATCCTCGACCAGAAGACGAGGGTCCTCCTGATCGCTGGTGGACCGATGCACGAGTATCAGATCCTGCGTCAGTTGTTGACCAGGGACAACACCGTCGAGCTGTCGTGCTGGTTGCTCAGTGCGGATCGGAACTTCCTCCACGACGGCAATGTCAACCTCAAGGAGTTGCCCACCAGCCGCGAAGAACTCGAACCGTTCGACGTGTTCATCTTCATGGATCCGGATCCCGCAGCGATGGACCTCGAGTTCTGCCAGGGGGTCGCGAAGCAGGTCGAAGACAACGGCGCGGGCATGTGGTGGGTCATCGGCGAGAAGTACTCGATGGATGCATTCGACACGGGTCAGACCACTGAGCCTCTCGTGGATCTCTTGCCCGTCGTCATCGACTTGGACACGGCCAAGATCTTGATCCCGATGGGTCGCGGCTTCAGCAGGACGTATCCGTACGAGTTGACGCCACAGGGCCGCAACCACCAGATCGCGCGACTCGTCGATTCGGGCAAGGACGAGAACGACTTCTACTGGAGTCAGCTCCCGGGGTGGCACTTCACGATGCCGGTCAAGCGGGCGAAACCCGCGGCCAGCGTGTTGATCGCGACCACGACCAATACGCGTATGCGAGGCATCGAGGGTCCCATGCCGATCTTCGCGACGCAGTTCGTCGGCGCGGGCCGCGTGTTGTTCTCCGGCACGGACGAGACGTACCGTTGGCGCAGCCTCTTCGAGGATCAATACAACCGGTTCTGGGTGAAGGGTATCCGCTACCTGTTCGAAGGCCGACTGACGGCGGGCAGCAGCCGGCTGCGCATCGACATCAGTGGCGAGAAACTCGAGTTGGGCGAGCCGGTGAAGATCTCGGTGACGGCGAAGGACGAGACGTATCGCGTGCTCGTGACAGAGTCGTTCACCCTGAGGATCGCACGGGGCAACGAACCGCCGACGACGCTCGAGTTGTCACCGGCCCCGAACCTTCCGGGTCAGTACGAAGTCACGTTCCGCCCGACCAAGACGGGTTTCTACCGGATTACGCCGAACGACGACAAGAACAAGACCGAAGCTACGTTCCAGGTCGTGGCCGCCGCGGTCGAGCGCGAAGGGCCGGTCGACAACGAAGAGCTCGGTGCGATCGCCGGCGCCAAGGGCGGACAGCTGCTGAGTGAACCCGCCAAGCTGCTGACAGCAATCGACGCGGTCAAATCGCGGACGACCATCGAGAAATTCAAAACGCCGCACGCGATGTGGGACAGCTGGATCACCATCGCCTTGATCCTCACGCTGCTCGCCCTCGAGTGGTGGCTGCGCAAAATGTGGAACCTGTTATGAGTTCAACACCCGCATCGCTGTTCTCCCAACTGCGTGGCAAGGCCAAGACCGGCATCTTGATCGAGGGTCTGGCCCTCGCCGTGACGGTGCTGATCGCCTTCATGGTGGTCAGCTTCGCGATGGATCGCATGCTGCGGCTCGAGACCGTCTATCGGGCGTGCCTGCTGGCGGTCTTTCTCTTCACGGTGTGGCACCTCCTGCGCCGGAGCGTCTTCAAGCCCATCCGGTTTGAACTGACAGATGACGAGCTCGCTCTCGCCATGGAGCGTGGAGACGACTTGCACCAGTCGTTGATCAGCGCCGTGCAGTTCGAACGCGCCATCAATAAGGGTGTCCTCGAGCGCCAAGAGTCCATCGAGTTGATGGATCACGTCGTCAAGGATGTCTACAGCCGCGTCTCGTCGCTGCGCAACGAAGCAGCTCTGGATTTTGGGCGCACGCGCAAGTTCGCTACCATGATCCTGGGATGCGTCGCCGTCGTCACGGCGTGGGGGATCACTGATAGCGATTCCCTGCTCCTCTGGGCGAAGCGCAACCTGTTCATGTCGAGCGATGATTGGCCGAGGGCCAACCATCTGGCGTTCGCGATGGCAACCGAGGACGGCGTCGTCCGCGTCGCCGAGGGCAACGACCTCACCGTCGAAGTTCACGCGACCAAGGAAGTCCCTGACCAGGTCTTCATCGAGTACGAGTTCCCCGACGGCACGACAGGCCGCGAAGCGATGGCACTATCGGGCGAGACGGACGACGCCGCCGGCAAGCGGTTCACATGGACGCTCGAATCCGTGATTTTCAACGTGACGCTTCACGCGGTCGGTGGCGACGCGAAGCGCCGGACGCTGGAAGTAGAACTCGTCAAGCGCCCCGTGTTGCAGAACGTGGTCATCACGAAGACCTTCCCCGCGTACATGAAGCTCGACCCCGTACGCATCAGCGCGTCGGAGGGTGACGTACGATTGCCCGCGGGGGTCACGCTGAACCTCACGGGCAAGTCGACGAAGCAACTCGTGGACGCCTACCTGACCTTTGGCCAGGAGAAGAAGCAGTCGATCCAGGTCGACAAGGCGAACTCGACGTTTCAGGGCACGTTCGTGCCGGAGAGGAGCGGCGTGCTGACCCTCGACGTGACCGATCGCGATGGCCTGGGCGCGCACAAACCGCCGAAGCTGTTCCTCCGCGTCGTGAAGGACATCGCCCCCATCGTCGACTACAAGACGATGGGGATCGGCTCGATGATCGTCTACAAGGCGCTGATTCCGGGTACGCTCAGGATCCGCGATGACTTCGGTATCACGAAAGTCATCGCCAAGATCCGGGTGACTGGTACCGGCGCGGTTTCCCCGGACGCCAAGAATCCGACCGTGAAGGATCCGCCGAAGGACGATGACGTGCCGTGGGGGGAAACGAAGTTCGACGGGCTGCGAGAACCCGCGACCGATGCGAACGAACTCGACTACGACGAGAAGGTCGTGTTCGACCTCCTGACCCGGAACGACATCAAGCTCGGTCCGAAGGATCCGAAGAACCCGATCCGTCCGGGCATGCTCCTCGCGATCCGCTTCGAGGCGACGGACAACTTCGGTCCTGGCGACAAGCAGGTGGGCTTGAGCGAGACCCTGACGCTCCGGGTGGTCGATGAGGAGAAGCTCATGCAGGATTTGCACCGGCGGCAACTCGAACGGCGCCGGGAGCTGACCCAGATCCTGGAGAAGGAAAAGAGTTACAAGGACGAGATCAAGGAGATCGTCTCCCCGGCGGCTTCGGACTCGAGGGCCAAGCTCGCGAAGCTGCGTCTCCGCGCCATCGCCCGGGATCAACTGGCCCTGCAGAAACAGGTGCTCGGGGTGGCGGAACGCTACAAGCTGATCCTCGACGAGTACTTCAACAACCGCATCCTCAAGCCGGGCCAGATCGTCAAGCAGCGCCAGGCCATCCAGCTGCCGCTGGAGAAGCTAGGCAAGGAGGATTTCCCGACGTCTGCCCAGGAGGTCGAGGACTTCGCCCACCGCGGTCTGGAGGACCAAAGGACTGTCGCACTAGCGAGTTACGGCGCCATCATCAAGATCATGGAGCAGGTGATCAGCAACATGCGTCACCTGGAGAGCGTCGCGGGCATCCTGGAGGACGTCCGGCGGATCCGCGATATGGAACGGGGTGTCGAATCCCGCACAAAGAGGGCCCTCGATTCCGAGGACAAGGGCGCCAAGAAGGTCGAGACCCCGAAGAAGACCAAGAAGGAAGGCTCGAATCCCGCGGGCGAGAAGGGGCCCGGAAATGGGCAGAAGACCCCGCCCAAGAAGAAGTAACGGGGACAAGGGCAAGGATTAGCAAGATGGATGGGAGCAAGGTTCGGTGACAGGAGTCCAAGCGCTTGGTCAACACCAGCGAAGTCTGCCCCGTATGGGGGGTTCGGGACTACACTGCACAACTGGGCTGGACGGCGTTCCCGGGGCCGTGCTGCCGAACCGCAATCGACAGCTTCCCCCTTCCGTGGCAGCACGATAGCACCACCACCACAACCGAATTCCGCGCCGCGACGAGTGGTCCTGGCGCACTGCTAGCTCAGGAGACAATCCTATGAAAGCTCTGATTGTGACTCTGACCCTGATCGGGTCGCTTACCTTGCTGGGGACCCTTCCCGCGCAGGTGAAGGTTCTCACCAAGCAAGAGCAGGCGACTCGCGCGTTCGAGAGCCTGACGGGGAGGATGCAAAAGCTTCGGGTGACCCTGAAGTCCACCGATCCGGAGAAGGCCAAGATCATCGGCCTGGGCGCCAAGTTCATCGAGGAAACGGCCCTCACCTCCGCGATGAAGGACATCGAGACCCTTCTCGCCGAGGAATCCTGGGACGACGCCATCGAGAAATGTCAGAGAGTGATCAAGGACCTCAACACCCTGATCAACCTGCTGCTCAAGGGCGACACCCGGATCGAGGACATCCTGAAAGAGATCCAGCGCCTCGAGAAGTTCAAGGACAAGGTCGAGGACCTGATCGAGCAGGAGAAGGCCGAGAAGGATGACTCCGCGCGAGCCGAGGCTCTCGAGCATCACCTGAAGAACCTCGAGAAGGCCAAGCGCGATCTGGACGATCTCATCAAGGATCAGAAGGATCTGCGCGGCGAAGCCAACAAGTCCGGACTCGCCACCGATCCCGACAAGGCCACCGAGATGTCCAACAAGGAGAGCGGGCTGAAGGACCGCGCCGAGAAGGTCTCCGAGGATCTCAAGGAGATCGAGCAGGAGACTCGCGACCTCGACGCCGACGCGAAGGAACCCGGCGACGGCAAGCCCGGCGACGGCAAGCCCGGCGACGGCAAGCCCGGCGACGGCAAGCCCGGCGACG
>CAYYAQ010000110.1:0-17004 GCA_964469555.1 uncultured candidatus Brocadiaceae bacterium
CGTCACGGTGCGCTCGCCGAAGCGGAGCTCAACGGCGCGGTGTTCGCGTGCGCTCTGACCACGCCGGTCATGATTTCGGGAGTGCTTCTCGCAAACGCAGCCGTTGAAGAACGGCAGTACGAGGAGTGCCAGGAGAAGGGATCGGGCTCGCATGATTGGGTTTCCTAGGTCTTGTGTTCCGTGCTCTGCATTCCACAACCATCATCTACCATTGTTGTCCGCCTTGTGCTCACTTGTGGCAATGTCCATGTATTCTGGTTTTCGAGGAGCCGTGCATGAGTGTGCCCACGTCCGAAAGTCTTGAGTTGCTGGACCGCATCTTCGCAGGGCTCGATTATGCGGGACTCGGCCAGATCTACTGCGAGGAGGGCGGTGATGAGTTCTGGCGGGCGCATCGCGAGCCCGCACTTCGCCATGGCATCGAGTGGGCGCGAGCTCTCGGCAATCGGTTGACTACCGGGACGAGCCTCCACGTGGGCGCCGGCGTCGCCGAGCTCCCAATTCTGGTCACGGAAGTCTGCGATCTTCGCCGCGAGGTCAGGGTGGTGACCCTGAACCGACCTGAGTGTGAGATTCTCAACGCGTGCCTCCGCGAGGTCGGCCTCGGCGATCGACTCGTGTTCGAACACTCCGACGCCGCGGACGTCGTGATCGACGGCGGATACGACCACCTGTCGCTCGTCAGCGTGCTCAACGACCCTGAGACCTATCCCGTCGTGAGTGGCTTGTCCTACGGTCGCTTGCCACCCGTGCTGCTCGACACCCAACAATTCGAAGCGGAGAGAACGCGGATACGCGGTCTCGTCGCGAAACTCCTCGGGGGTCTCTCGACGCCGGCGTGGGTGACGACCACTTTCGAAGAAGTCGCCTGGCTGATGGATGGCGCGGAGTCGTGCGCGCTCCACATCGAGCCCGACGCCGAGTCGATCGAGACGGCGATCGTCGGCGACCCGATCGGATTCCTGAAGGTCACGACCTTCTGACGAGACCCGCCCCCGGACGCCGTGGTGTGTTGGCGCACGGGGGTGGAGAACGAGGTGGCCAGACTACTTGAACGTGAAGTTGACCGCGTTGGTCACGCGCTTGAAGGCGCCGGTCGTCGAGTCGAAGATCACGGAGGCAAAGTGACCATTGACCACGCCGGGCAGACCGGATGGCACCGTCAAGCGGGCACGTCCGAAGCCTTGCGCGTCGATCTTCCCGAGGAAGCCGAGCAAGAACGGACTGCCGATGCCGCGGTAGAACACATCCGTGCACGCGTCGATGTTGAGCGGAAGAGTCAAGTTCGGAGGCAGGGCGGTGCCCGGCGATGTCCCCGAGCAGCCGAGTAGAATGATGTAACCGTCGCCGATGTTGCACCGGGCAGTAACCACGGGGTGCAGAACGCCACCGGTCGTCGCGTTGACGGCTCCGGCGGTCGGCGGGTAGTTCAGGGGATCATCGTAGGAGAGATACGCCGTGCACGCTGCCGGTTTGATCGTGATGGCGAACGAGTGCACGTTGTTGTTCTCGTTCAACTCCTTCACGACATTCGTGCGGTCGATGACCATGCCGAGGTAGTAGTTGCCCGGTCGAACGTGCGCCGGGATGTTCACCGACGATCGACTGGTCTTCATGACCTTGGAAGGGTTGAGTCCGCTCTGGTTGTAGCCGCCGAGGTAGATGTCGGCGCTGGTGAAGATCGGGTCCGTCGAGAGGAAGTGATCGACCCGAACCGTCGGTGAGGCGGCGGATCCGATGTTCTGCACCCAAGTATCGAGTTGCAGGCTCGTTCCTGCGGGCACGCCGGCCCGCAGCGGCAGCCACAACGCGTAGAGGTCGGCCAGTTTCGGCGTGTTGATCCTCAGCGTCCAGGTGCGCGTGCTGACGAGGTCATTGGCAGGGTCGTTGCGCACGTATGCGGTCTTGTCCACGACCTGCGCGACCACCTGATGGTCGCCGTACGACATCCCGGATGTGTCCACGCGGAGAGCGCTCGAAGTCGAGGACTGCGGCGCGCCGTCGACCTTCCACGAGGTCACGGCGTTGCCGCTCGCGGGTGCGATGTTCGTGAACGAGAAAGTCTGCTTCGTGCCTTGGTTGACCGCGACGATCGTCGCTGCCGGAACCGGCTTGTCGATCGCCGAGACGGTCTTGTAGCTGTAGATCACGACCTGCTCGCCGCAGACCGGACACACTGGCCGACCGAGGGACCGCATGATGCAGTTGCTCACCGGGCGGTATAAGCCGTACCTGTAGTACTTCGCACCCTCGAACGCCGAGACACCGTTGAACCCGAGCCACAGCGGCCACTTGGCCTTGCCGGTCGGGTCCTTGGTCACGTTCTTCTGGCTCGGTTCGCCGCCGGTGTAGGTGCCGTTGGGGTAGTCGTACTCGTCGGCCACGCGCGCGAACGAGTGCCCGAATTCGTGCACTTGCACGTTCGTCATCGACGAACCGTTGTACGTGACTGCAAACGTACCGGCGCAGCCGCCGTAGCGACTGTCGTTGACGATCACCATGATGCGTCCCTCGACCGCCGGAGCCAGCGCCGCGTCCTTGCTCGCCTGCGACGTGTTCTTGATGTAGAGGCAACGGGGCGTGCCGCCAATGTTGTACGACGCGTCGTACACCGTGTCCTTGACGATCGGCGGGTTCTTGTCGGGGTGGTCCGCGCCGGAATCCTTGCTCGCGCGGAACACGGTGTGCGCGTTGAAGAACGGCTTGAACGTCTTGTACGGTTCGGTGGCGAACAGCTTGTTGAGAACTGCCGCGCAATCGTTGTTGAACTTCGTTTGCTCGGTGGACTGGTACCCGTCGCCGAGGATGACGATGTCGTAGCGGTTGCTGGAGGCGCCGTTGTTGAGGATGGTCTTGACCGTCACCTGTGCCGAAACACCGGCTGCGAGGGTCGCGATGGTGAGGAGGGCGGTTGTGAACTTCATCGCACCTCTCCCTGCTCCGTGAGCGTGCCAATCCCAGCTGCGCCGAGACGACCGATTACGATCCCGCCGCTGCGGATCCGCATGGACGCGGTGGCCTTGAAGTACGGGACGTTCACGATCGTGACGATTCTGCTGTCGCGAATCTCGCAGCCCTGAACTCGCAGCGGCTTGCCGATCCGCGCCGGATCCGTGTCGAAGGCGGACAGGTCGATCGGGTAGGTCCCGAGCTTCGCGCCGGCGCCGTCGAAGAGATCGACCTCGAACGAGCTCTTGATCTTTGTCTCGTTGTAACCGGACGCCTTCGGCGTGATCCACGTCACGGTCAGACCGTGGACGTTTCCCTCGAGTTGCAGGATGAGGTGTCCGTACTTCGGAGGGCCAGGAGGAACCGGAGCGGTCTGGAGGGTCGTGGTGCTGCCCGGTTGCTTGATCGGATGGCGGTCGATGTTGGACGCTGCGATGAACGTGCCGACGACCGCACACGTCCCGGCGAGGATGGCGAGTGCGTGAATGCGCATGGGTGACCTTTCTTTTGTGGGGGGCGCAGGGGTTTTCTTGGCGGGCAGGCAGATCCGAATGGGATCACGTCACCCCTGGGCTCGCTATTGTAGCCCGGCGAGCCCGCGGAGAGGTTTAGAATCCCCCGCCCGATGAACTGGCAAGGAAACGCGATTCTGGCTCCGTTGACGAGGGGAGGGAACCTGCCCTTCCGAAGACTCTGTGTGGACTTCGGCGCGGTGATCACCATGTCCGAGATGGCCTACGCGAGGCAGGTTAACCGCGGCACCCGGTCGGAGTTGGCTCTGCTGCGCAAGCACGACAGCGAGACGAATTTCGGCGTGCAGATCGCCGCTGGCAAGGCAGCCGAAGCGGTGAAGGCCGGACTGCGCGCAGTGGATGATGGTTCGAAGTTCATCGACCTCAACGCCGGGTGCCCGATCCACGACGTCGTCCGCCGCGGCATGGGCGCGACTCTTCTGCAACGACCGACTGCCATGGCTCGGGTCGTCGAGGCCATGGTCAACGAGTTGCCCGTGCCGGTGACCGTGAAGATCCGTTCCGGTTGGAAGGAGGGAAAGACCAACGCGCCCCGGATCGCGCAGCTGATGGAAGAGGCTGGCGCGGCGGCGGTGACGTTGCACGCACGGTCGCGCGAGCAGCGGTATTCGAAGGCCGCGGACTGGGATCTCATCGGGCAACTCGTCGAGGAGCGATCAATCCCCATCATCGGGAACGGCGACATCCTGACGTGGTACGAGGCCCGCCGCTTTCAAGAACGGTCCAAGTGCGCATCGGTCATGGTCGCGCGGGGCGCCCTGATCAAGCCGTGGATCTTCCAGGAAATAGCCGAGGGCCGGAGCATCGAGCCCACTTCCGAAGAGCGGGTCGCGATCTATCGCAGGTTCGCGGGATACATGAAGGAGCACTTCTACGACGACGATCGCGGGCGTGTGCGCGTGATGCGATTCCTGCCGTGGCACCTCGGCTTCTTCTGGCGCTACCGCCCGCTGCCCGAGTCCGAGTTCGGCGAGGATTCGCGGCGGCATCCGCTGATGCAGACCCGCTATGCGGGCGATGACGACCTGCCGTTGCTCGAGAGCGTGCTCCGCGATCCGCGCGAGGAGATGCACGTCCGGCTCGCCGACGCCTTGTGGGACGCGGACACCGACGCGGCGGCGGTCGCGAGTTTCGAGGCCATCGGCGCGGAGACGCCACCGATGACGGAGGGCGGTCGGGAGATCGCCACGTCGACCGGATAACCCGCGGACGGCTCGTTGCACGGAGAAGGTGGATTACCCATGATTCGTCCCGCGTGAACCCCCTCATCCGCCTCATCCCCCCGCCCCTCGTCCGGTTCTTCGCGAAACCGTACGTCGCCGGTGACTCCGTCGAGAAGGCGGTGGATGTCGCGGCGCTTCTTCTCGAGAAACACGGGTTCCTCACCACGCTCGACTTGCTCGCGGAAGGGATCGACTCGGAGGAGATCGTCGAGCAGAACGTGCTGACGTACCTCGGCATGGTCGACGCGGTGGCGAGCGATTCACGCTTCGACGGCGATGGCCAGCGCCCGACGCTGTCCCTCAAGCCGTCGAGCTACACGACCTCTCCGATGGAGGACGAGGGCGACGCCAAGGGTTCGAAGGAAGCGCTGTTCCGAATCTGCGAGTACGCCCGGGAGCGAGGCGTGCGGGTCACCGTCGACATGGAGAGTCGGCACTGGACGGACTTCACGCTCGACGCGCTCGACGAGCTTCACGCAGCGGGCTTCACCGACGTCGGTTGCGTGATCCAGACCCGCCTTCACCGTTCCGCCGCAGACCTCGACCGTCTGCCCGCGGGCATGCGGGTCCGACTCGTGATCGGGATCTACCGCGAACCGGACGAGGTCGCGGTGACCCACAAGCCCGAGATGAAGGACCGCATGCTCGAGTTCGCGGCGCGGCTCCTCGATCGCGGTCACATCGTCGAGTTCGCGACCCACGACGAGACGTATATCCGCCGCTTCCTCGACGAGGTCGTCGGCCCGTCCCACGTCGCGAAGGACCGATTCGAGGTCCAGATGCTGTTCGGGGTCCCGAGGCAGAAGCTCCTGACCGACCTCGTGCGGCAGGGCATCCGGGTGCGGCTCTACGTGCCGTTTGCCATGGGCTGGAAGATGGCCATCGCCTACCTGAGGCGACGGCTCGACGAGTATCCAGCCATGGCCTTGCTGGTGCTCAAGAACTGGTTCCTCAGGGGCTGAGCCCCGCTCGAATCGGAGAATCCACTGCACTTTTTCCCGCGCGGATCATCCTGGTCCGACCTCGGCGAGATATCGGTATCTCCCGGTGTCAGCGGTAGAAAGCGGGTCTCCTGGCGGGTCGGCTCCCCAAATAATGTGCTTACGACACATGATGTGGGATAGGTGAGTCGGCCCCCATCAGTTATAATCTGCGGGCTCAATGGACCCTATTTCGACGATTGTTGAGCGGCTTTGTGCCTGGAAAGATGTTGCCCGTGAAGACGTGGACAGCAAGGACAGCTTTTTTGTCCGCGGCCAGGTGTTTGCTTATCTTGGAAAGAAGGGCGTGGTGGTCAAGCTGGCCCCGCCCCAAGTTACCGAGGCACTGAAGATCCAAGGCGCGAAGCGCCAAGCAGATAACGGCGATCCGAACCTTCGTGAGTTCGTGGAGATCCCCGTGAACGGCCCCCGTGAGGTCGAGCGCGCCATGATGTGGCTGCGCCGCGCCTGCCGGCTGGGACGGACTGCGGCGGGACCGGTCTAGCCAAGCCCGGCTCGATCGGCACCAGATGCTCAGTGGCGAAGACTTCGAGCCAATGGCTACCCGTCCGTACTCACCCAAGGCACATCTGCGACGCCGTGGCGCAGGTTTGCTGTCCGGGCCCAGCTGAAGAACAAGTCGGATAGCCGGTTCAGGTAGATGCCGGCGTCGTCCTGCAGCTTCTCCTTGCGGTGCAGGGCCCAGAACAGGCGCTCTGCCCGTCGCGCCACCGTCCGCGCGACGTGGAGCATGGCCGCCTCGCGGTGCCCGCCGGGGAGGACGAACGTCTTGAGTTGGGGCAGTTGGTCCTCGCTCTCGGCGATCCAGCCCTCGAGCAGGTCTGCGCCGGCGCGCAGCGTGGGGGACGCCTCGCCGCTACCCGGCGTCGCGAGGCTCGCCCCGAGCTCGAACAGCGCGCACTGAATCTGTTGCAGTCGCTCGTCCAGTTCCGCGGGGAGGTCCTCGCAGCGCAGGAGCCCGAGGAATGAGTTCACCTCGTCGACGGTGCCGTACGCCTGGATGCGGAGGTCGTCCTTCTGAACCCGTTGGTTGTCGAAGAGACCGGTGAAGCCCGTGTCGCCGGTGCCGGTGTAGATTGGCATCGCCCCAGTTTGCCTCCCATCCCACGGGTCTCAAGGCCCTTTGCGGTGCCCCGGGTCGGCGGGGATCTTGAGGTAGACTTCCGCGGAACCTCTCCAGGGGAGGGGCGAATATGCGGGTCGGCCCCCAGATCCCGAAGACTCGCCCTCCTGGGGCGTTACCATGGATATTTCCGTCCATATACTTCCTGCCCAGCCTTCCCGAGCCCGTCACGCGACCCTTCCTCTGATCATGAAGAACTCCCTTCTGGCTCTTGCGTTGCTTCCCGTTCTCGCCGTCGCAGCCGTGGCCCAGACCCAGACGACGAAGAAGGTGAAGCTCCCCAAGTCCAACCCGGTCCCGCGGACGAGCTCCCTGCCCTTGGGCCAGGACAAGATCCACTACCAGCAGTGGTACGAGGGCAGGCAGTTCAGCCCCGAAGTCAAGCAGCCGGTGCGCTTCGTCGGCTTGGAGTTCTTCGGCGCGATGCCGTCCGGTTCGACGCTCGATATCGAAGTCACGCTGGCGAACGCCTCGTCGTCACTTTCGGGGTTCTTCGCTCAGAACTTCGTCTCGAACAAAGTGACCGTTATTCCGCGGAGGAAGATCCCGGTGTCAGGTGCGATTACGAAGCTGCCATTCGTCATCGACTGGAAGTACGACGGGACGTCGAACGTCGTGTTGGACATCAAGATGTGGGACAACGGCCACGGGAAGTCGGTCACCTTCGCCGCGGAGTCGACGGTCTTGACTCTCAGCAACGTCAAGCGGCAGTACTTCATCGGCAACCCGAATGCCGCGACCGCGAACAGCTCTGGGACGACGGGTCACCACGGACTGGCGACGCGTTTCCTCTTCCAGGAAGGCGGGACGTACGACTACGGCGCCGGCTGCAAGGGTGGGAACAACATCGCTCCGGTCGGCTCGGCCAACGCCGTGCCGATGCCGGGCCTGGGCAGCTACGAGCAGCTCTTGACGAAGGCCGGTTCGAGCTATCCGTGCATCTTCATCGTGGGCATCAGCAAGACGAAGTGGGGGACCTCCAACCTGCCTTTCAACCTGGCGTTCATCTTCGCCCCGAACTGCAATCTGCTCGTGTCTCCCGATTTCTATGTGTTCACGACCACGGTCGGCGGTGGCCCCGGGACGGGCAGCGCCAAGATCAAGACACCGGTGCCTCCGCTCGGCAATCTGGGTGGCGCGAAGGTCTACTCTCAGTGGCTGATACTGGACAAGGCGTCCCCGAACGCCAACCTCTCAGCGACTGCCGGCCTGATGCACGTCGTCGGCAGCTAGTCGTCGTTTTCGGGGACAGCAGGCAGAAGCAATTCGACCGGGTGCGCGACGCGCATCGTCGTCCCCGCGCGCGTGAGATGGGCGCGGATCTGCATGATGCAGCCTGGGTTGCCGGTCGCGATGATCGCGGCTCCCGTGTGCTGAAGCGCCGCCGCCTTCGCCTCGCCGATCTCAGCCGCCAACTCCGGTTGGTTCAGGTTGTAGATCCCGGCTGAACCGCAACAGGTCTCGCCATTGGGGTTCGCGACCAGGTCGATCTTTGGGATCTGCTGCAACAACTCTCGCGGTTGGCTGCGCACGCCCTGTCCGTGGCAGAGGTGGCAAGGATCGTCGTAGGCCACCTTCTGGTCGAGCGGCGCCGGCGTCGCCCTGAGCCCGACATCGCCCAGGAATTCACAGACGTCCTGGCATCGGTTGGCGAGGTCGCTCCCTTCCTCGCTGCCGAGGAGGTGACCGTAGTCGCGCATCGCCGCGCCGCACCCTGCGCTATTGTGGATCACGACCTCGGCGTCTCGGAACGCCGCGACGTTTTGCGCCGCGAGCTCTCTCGCCGCGTCAGTCTGGCCGTCGTGCATCAACAACGCGCCGCAACATCCCTGATCCTCGCTGACGACAACGCGAAAACCATTGGCGACGAGCAACTCCAGCGTCTTGCGGTTGAGATCGCCGAACACCTGTTCCATCACGCAGCCGGTGAACAGCGCCACCGTTCCTCGCACTTCACCTTCCGGCTCGTGCGTGCCACGCAGCGGTTTCCGCTGGGTCGCGCTCGGCACGCGCGGCACCAGCTCGCCCGAGAGTTTCGACAGCAAGCCGAATTTCCGAGCGAGCCATCGCAGGCCGATGCTCTCGGCGAGTCTCGCCAGCCGAAACGCGAACCGCAGCCGTCCCTGTCTCGCGACGACCTGGCGCAGCAGGAAACGACGCAGCCCGGCCTTGAAGCCCTTCGCCGGCCAGCGTTTTTCGATCGTTTCCCTGACGCCCTCGAGAGTCTGGCCGTACTGCACCCCGGACGGGCACGCGTTTTCGCAGGCGCGGCACCCGAGGCACTGGTCGAGGTGCACGCGGATCGCCGTCGGGTCTTCGATGCGTCCCTCGGCGAGGGCGCGCATCAAGTGGACCCTGCCGCGGGGCGAATCGGTCTCCAGTCCGAGCACGTTGTAAGTAGGGCATGCGGGCAGGCATAGCCCGCAGTGCACGCAGTCCAGCGTCGTCTCGTAGAACGACCAGGTCGATGTCGTGGCATTCAACGCAGCACGCCTCTCGGATCGAGTGCGGCCTTGAGTCCGGCTGCGAGGCGGGCGCTGTTCGGGTCGCCGGTCGTCCCGATGCCGCGCCGCGTGGCGACACCCTCCGTGATCTCCCCCGCGGCTCCGCACGACGGGAGATCGGCGAGCAGTTCATCTGTTTTGTCCTTGTCGAGATAGATCTCGAATCGCTCTCCGGCGAAGCGGAACTCCGCGGTTGACGGCAGTTTTGCGAGGAGGTTGACGACGCGTCGAAACCGGATCTGTCCGCGGACCACTTCGCGCGTGAGATCCGCTTCAACGTCGTCCTGCTCGCGTCGACTCGCCGGCGCGTCTGCGATCCGAACGAGTCCGAACTGCTTCGCCAACCGATCCAGGTGGCTGGGGTTGCCAGCCAGCGTACCGCTCACAGCCAGACTCTCGTTTCCCTCAACGATGAGCGAAGCCGGTCGCGTCGGTTCACGCCGCAGCCGTGCCGCCAGATCCAGCGCTTCTTCACGGGAGAGGTCGCCGTTCAAGAAGTGCAGCATCGCCCGCGGTCGAGGCCTGAGCTTGAGGTGCAATTCGGTGACGGCGAACAGGCGACCACGGCTCCCGACAAAGAGCTTCTGAAGGTCGAACCCTGCCACGTTCTTCACGACGCGCGCGCCGGATCGAAACCGCTTTCCCTCGGCGAGCATCGCGGTCATCCCCAACAGCAGACTGCGCGGCTCTGGTTGCGCCGGGCCCAGTGGACCGATCTCGTCGGCGGCGAACAATCCCCCCAGCGTGCCGCCACCGCCACACGGTAGCCACAGTCCGCGCTCTTCGAGTTCAGAATCGAGATCCGCCCGGAGCACTCCGGCCTCGACCGAGCACGTCAGGTCGTCGGCTTCGAGACGAAGGATGCGTGCCATGCCTGCGAGGCTGACGACGGCGACTTCATCGTCCGGTGCCGGCACCCGGGACTGCGCCGAACCGGTGCCCGCGAGACGGACTGCATCGAAGGACGCCAGGGCTTCGCGGAGTTCGAATTCGTTTTCGACCGTGACCGTCTGCGCCGCGCGGAAGTCGACTTCGGGGAAGGAGGACGTCACGAAGGGTCCTCCGGCAGCAGCACCCTTTCGACCATCTGCGGCCAACGACCTACCTCGGCGCAGCTGCTGCGCGTCGGGATCACCTTGCCCGGATTGCACAGGCCCTTCGGGTCGAAGACGTCACGCACGCGGGCCATCACCTCGAGATCGTCGTCGTCGAACATCAACGCCACGTGATCGAGTTTCTCGGAGCCGATACCGTGCTCGCCCGTGATGCTCCCCCCTGCCTCGACGCAGATCTTCAGGATTTCGTTTCCGGCGACGACGACGCGTTTGGTCTCTTCCGGATCACGACCGTCGTACGCGATGTTCGGGTGGAGGTTGCCGTCGCCGGCATGGAACACATTCGTCAGCGTGAGTTCGTACTTCTTTCCAATCGCGGTGATCTTCTGAAGAGTGTCGATCAGTCGCGTCCGCGGCACGACCCCGTCCAGTACGTACAGGTCCGTGCTCAGTCGACCCATCGCGCCGAACGCGCCCTTCCTTCCCTTCCACAGCCGCAGGCGGTCCTCGGGTGCCCGTGCGTCTTCGATGCGAATCGCTTCCCGGGCTCGACACATATCCTCGATCTGTTTCGACTCGACCTCTGTCGCTTCGCTCGGCCCGTCCAGTTCGATGAGCAGGACAGCCGCGGCGTCCTGCGGGTAGCCTGCTTTGAACACCGACGCTTCGATCGCGGCGATCGTCGCGCTGTCGAGAATCTCGAGCGCCGCCGGCACCATGCCCGCGGCGACGATGTCGGAGACCGTTCCGCACGCTGACTCCATCGTGCGGAACGACGCGAGCAGGGTCACGATCGACTCCTGATTCGGACTGAGGCGCACGGTGATCTCCGTGGCGATGCCGAATGTTCCTTCGCATCCGCAGAACAACCCCGCGAGGTCGAATTGTCTGGGGGGGCGGGATCCTGACGGGCCCCCCAGCATCGCGAGCTCACCGTCGGGAAGGACGACCGTCGCTCCGAGGATGTGGTCCGTGGTCATGCCGTACTTGAAACAGTGCGGGCCGCCACTGTTTTCCGCGAGGTTGCCTCCGATCGTGCAGACGGACTGGCTGCTCGGATCCGGCGCGTAGTGCAGGCTGTGCCCATCGACGTGCCGGGTGAGGTTGAGGTTGATCAATCCGGGCTGCACGACCGCGACGAGGTCCTCCTGATCGACGGACAACACGCTCCTCATCCGCGCGGAGTCGATGATGACCAGCGGTTGCGAGGGCGTTGCGCCGCCCGACAGCCCGGTCCCGGCACCGCGCGGCAGGAAGGGGATCTCGTACTGATTGGCGATGCGGACCGCCTGCTGGACTTCTGCGGTGGTTTCGGGCAGGACGACGGCGAGCGGGGACTGGCGGTGGATCGTGAAACCGTCGCACTCGTACGCGATGAGCGCGTCCTTCGTCGTCAGACTTCGACGAGGGCCGAACAGGGATCTCAGCTCCGCAAGCAAGGGTTCCACGGGCGCGGAGCATAGCCGTTCGTGCCTCGCGTTCGAAGTCGGCATGCCATCGTCGGCGCCAGCGTTGCCCCGGTTTTCGTTGTCGAAGACAACCGTGTAGGAGCGAGGGCGTTGCCCTCTCTGGCGCGAGAGGGTAGTTGTCTCCCATACATGCCAAGTTCCACCCCGTCCGAGTTCATCGAGCCGGCGAATCTGAACGACACACTCGAGAACGTCTTGATCGGCAAGCCCATGGCCTTGGGTCGTCAGTACCTGGGCATCGAAGTGGAGCGCTTGATTCTCCACACCCAAACGCAGGAGTCCGCCCCGCTGGAATTCTGTCGTCAGTTGCTCATCGATCTTGCGGATGACATCGAGGGAAAGAAGTACTTCGACGGTGACGTCGTCAACCGCGTCGACGGAGACGGCTATTCGTTCACGATGGAGCCCGGCGGGCAGCTCGAATTGGCGACCACGCCGCGATCGAGTCTCTCTGAAGTCGACCCGACGATGACGATGATCCGCGAGTTGGTCGACCGCAGACTCGCGGGAACCGGCTACGGCCTGTCTTCCCTCGGGCACGCGCCGATCACGAAGGTCGCTGACCTCGGACTGCTCCCCCGAGACCGCTACAAGATCATGGATGCGTCCATGATGTCGCGGGGACATCTGACTCGAAACATGATGCGCGCGACGGCGGGATTCCAGCTGACCTACGACGTCAACGATCGCGAGGACGCAGGTCGCAAGCTCGCGCTTCTCAACCGGATGGCACCAGTGATGGTGGCGATCACCGCGAACTCTCGAATGGTCGAAGGCGAGGACAGCGGGTTTGAGAGTTTCCGACACTACGTGTGGTTGCACACGGACCGGGATCGCGTCGGCGTCCCCGAAGGTGGCTTGCAGGCGGAGACCGCGATCGACGGCTACAAGCAGTTCGCGAAGCGCGCGACGATGATGTTCCAGAAGCGGGACGGCGCGCTAGTGGCCGCTCCCGCGAAGCCGTTCGAGGACGTCGTCGCGACTGGCGATGTCACGATGGAGGATCTGGAGCTCCACCTCACGGGGCTCTTTCCGTTTGTGCGGTTGCGCAACTACCTCGAGGTGCGTTACCTCGACTCGGTCGAATGGGAGTTCGCCCGCAGTGTCCTCGCCTTGCTCTCCGGCCTGATCTACTGCCCGCCGGCGACATCCCGAGCCGAGGCGCTTTCCGGCAGCCTCGTGCCGCCCGATGCCGACGCATTCCTCGCGCTGCACACGGACGCGGCCCGCCGTGGATTGGATGCCCAGGATGTCCGTGGCACGAGTTTCCGGGAGCTCGCCCGCGAGCTTCTCGGATTCTCATCCGCGACGTTGGGCGGCGACGATTGTCGATGGGCCGAGCCAGGGGATCTCGACGTGGTGGCCGCACACATCGGCTGACACCACCCCCCCGGCCTTGTGAAACCCACCGCGGTCGCCTAAGAAACCCTGCGGCGAACCCGGATTCCGACCATGCGTCTATTTGCGATCAGCGACCTCCACCTGAGCTTTGGCGTGGACAAACCCATGGATATCTTCGGATCCCATTGGGTCGGGCACGCGGACAAGATTCGGGAGTCGTGGGACAGTCGGATCACCGAGGACGACTGGGTTCTCGTCGGTGGGGATACGTCGTGGGGGTTGTCCCTCGACGAGGCCCGGCCCGATCTCGATTGGCTCGGCGAACGCCCGGGGCAGAAGATCCTGATCAAGGGCAACCACTGCACCTGGTGGAGTTCGCGGACCAAAGTGCAAGCCGTGATCGATGACTCGATCCACCTGCTTCAAAACGACGCGGTCCGAATGCCTGACGGCACGGTGGTCGTCGGCGCGCGGTTGTGGGATCCACCGGACGCTCCCTGGGCAAGCGAGACGGCGGCCAAGATATTCAACCGTGAGATCGGTCGGCTGAAGCTCTCGATTCAAGCCGGCGCGAAACTCGATGGTGAGCGGACACTGGCACTGATCCACTACCCGCCTCGGTACACGGACGGTCGGGTCACGGACGCCGTCGCCCTGCTGGAAGAAGCCGGGGTTTCAGTCTGCGTCTACGGTCATCTGCACGGCGATGCCCACAAGTACGGCTTCCAGGGAGAGGCCGGAGGAATCCACTACTATCTCACCGCGTGTGATGCGATCGGATTCGAACCGATCGAAATCTCGCTGACACCTTGATGCACGGAACCATGATTCGATCCACCTGTCTCGTTGTCGCGCTCGCCACCCTGAGTCACGGCCTGTTTGCCCAAGTCAAGACCGGGGAAACTCCGCCGCAAAAGGCCGACGCGCCGAAGAACACCAAACAGGACAAGAAACCCGCCAAGAAACAAGACCCTGTCGACGCGGCGAAGCTCCTGCAACGTTCGCTGGATGCCGCGAAGAAGGAGAACTCGTTCCTCGAGGAAGTCGGGCGGTCAGGCGGGCTTGTCAAGCGGTTCATGGAGGCTCGCCGCCTCGCGAAGGAGATGGGCGAGGTGTACACCCCCGACCAGAAGCCTATCCCGACGGCACTCTTCCCATACAATTACCACGTCGACGACTTCGACAATGGGATGCGGCTGATCACGATTCCGAACGACTATCCCGACATCGTCTCGCTGCACATCGTCGTCGCCACGGGATCTCGCAATGAGATCGAAGAGGGCAAGTCTGGATTCGCGCACTTCTTCGAGCACATGATGTTCCGGGGTTCGAAGAACTACACGAGCGCCCAACAGGCGAAGATCTTCAAAGAGGTGGGCGCCGACCGAAACGCTTACACGACCGACGACTACACGAACTACCACACCACGTTTGCCAAGGAAGATCTCGAGACCGTTCTCAAGGTCGAGGCGGACCGGTTCCAGGGCCTGATGTACTCGAAGAAGGTCTTCCGCACCGAGTCGCAGGCGGTGTTCGGGGAATACAACAAGAACAGCTCGAACCCCATCAGCAAAATGTTCGAGGTCATGCGCGACACGGCCTTTCAGAGGCATCCGTACAAGCACACGACGATGGGCTTCCTGCGCGACATCGTGAAGATGCCGCGGCAGTACGAATACAGCCAGTCGTTCTTCAAGCGGTGGTACAAGCCCGAGTACATCACCATCCTCGTCGTGGGCGATGTCGAGCACGACGACGTCTGGCGGTTGACGAACCAATACTTCGGTAAATGGAAGAAGGGTACTCACGCCGTCGAGATCCCGGCAGAACCCCCCCAGAGCAAGCCGCTGACGTGCCACGTGCCGTGGCGGACACCGACGCAACCGTGGGTTGGCGTGGCATTCCACGGTCCGGCATTCTCGCCGAAGAACAAGGACATGCCGACCCTGGACGTGCTGAGTTCGGTGGCGTTCTCTCCGAGTTCGGAGCTCTACAAGAAACTCTTCGTGACCGAGCGAAAGGTCGATGTGCTCTTCTCGCACTTCCCGGATCACAAGGATCCCTATCTGTTGATGGTCTTCGCGCGAGTGAAGAAGGCGGAAGATCTGGGCTACGTCAGAGATCAGATCTTGAGCACGTGCGAGAGCATGAAGACGAAGTCCATTAGCGACGAGCGGCTGGTAGAGGTCAAACAGAGCCTGAAGTACTCGTTCGCTGGCGCACTGGACAGCTCGGCGGCGATCGCAGAAAACCTCGCGCACTACGTCGCTCAGTCGCGAACGCCGGCGACGATCAATCAGGTCTACGCCACGTACGACACCGTGACCGCGACCGACGTGAAACGAGTGGCGCAGCGGTACTTTGTGCCGACGTCGCGGACGGTCTGCACGCTTCTCCAAGGAGAGGCTCCCGCTCTCGGTGAGGTCAAACTGTCAGACGTTGGGGTCGAGTCGGTCGCCGATGCGAAGGCAGCGGCCCCACCGATCGCAGCGAAACTCGAGCTGGATCCGGAGGCCGCGGATCCGAGACCCGCGGTGCTCATTCCCACTCGTTCGCCGCTGGTCTCGTTCCGGATCGTGTTCCCGACCGGCGCGACTGCGGATCCGCGGGGAAAGGAAGGTCTCGCCAACATCACGGCGCAGATGATCACCAACGCGGCCACGGCCAGGCGCAGCTACGCGGACGTCGTAGCCGCGAGGTTCCCGATGGCTGCTGCGCTGGGCGCGAGTGTCGACAAGCAGATGACCGTATTCGTCGGGACGGTCCATCGGGACAACCTGGGGAAGTACTACAACTTGCTGAAGGAGATGCTGATCACCCCCGGGTTCAAGCAGGCGGATCTCGATCGGATCAAGTCCAATACGGAGAGTGCGATCGACGCAGGCTTGCGGCGTGCGGACGACGAGGAGACGGGGAAGGAAGTTCTCTACGAGGAAATCTACGCGGGGCATCCGTACGGACACCTGAACGTGGGCGCGATTGAAAGCGTGCGCGAGATCACGCTCGACGACGTGAAGAAGTTCTACACGGAGCAATTTCGCGGGGCGTTCCTCGGGCTCTCCGGCGGCTACCCGAAGGGTTTCCCGGCGAAGGTCGCCAAAGATCTCGAAGTGGCGTTCGGCAAGTCGAAGGACGTCGCCGCCGCCAGGCGGGATTTCAGGAAGGGCATCCGCAAGATCCAGAAGAACCGTCTGACCATCGTCGAGAAGGACACGCGCGCGACTGGCATCCACGTCGGCTTCCCCATCGACATCACCCGCGCACATCCGGACTGGCCGGCCCTCTGGTTGGCGCGTTCGTTCTTTGGCGAACACCGCTCGGAGAACTCATTCCTCTACCAGCGCCTGAGGGAGATCCGCGGGCTGAACTACGGCGACTACGCGTACATCGAGTACTTTCCCAATGGCGGAGGGCTATCCCACCCGGAGCCGAACTTCGCTCGCTCGAGCCAGATCTTCCAGATCTGGATCCGTCCGGTGCCGCACGAGAACGGACCGTTCACGTTCCGCGCGATGAACTACGAGTTGCGGAATCTGGTTCGGGACGGGATGTCCAAGAAGGACTTCGAGGCCACGAGGACGTACTTGTCCAAGTTCGTCAACATTCTCGTGGCGTCCCAGGATCGCCAACTCGGCTACGCGATCGACAGCCGTTTCTACGGGATCCGTTCGTTCCCCATCCATATCAAGGAGAGCCTCGCGAAGCTCACGGTCGATGACGTGAACCGCGTGATCAGGCAGTACCTCCGATCCGATCGCCTCCAGTTCGTCGTCCGACACGCCGCCGGGCCGAGTGCCGTGTGCCGA
>CAYYAQ010000110.1:17014-17408 GCA_964469555.1 uncultured candidatus Brocadiaceae bacterium
CCTCCTCCCCCTCCTTCGCCTCCTCCTCCGCAACCTCCTCCGCCTCCTCTGCCCCCGCCTCCAGTTCGTCGTCATCACCAACGACGCGAAAGCCTTTCAGGCCAAGATTCTCGGGGACGCTGCGACGCCGATCACGTACCTGAGCAAGCCGGCGAAGTACATCCTCGAGGAGGACAAGGTCATCGAGAACCTCAAGATCAACATCGACTCGGACGCCGTGAAGATCGTCCCGATCGGAGAGGTGTTCGTGCGGCGGTGAGGCTGCCCAAGCGCGTGGGGCGCGGAGTACGCAGACATCGCATCGATCCACGTCGAGCGTCAGCGGGAAGCGATAGTAGATGCTCGTGCTGACGCGATGGACGGCACGAGTGACGTCCTTGCGCTCATACTTCGC
>CAYYAQ010000111.1:0-17114 GCA_964469555.1 uncultured candidatus Brocadiaceae bacterium
CCGGCAGAACGGCGGCGGCACCGGCCTGTCGCCGCGCGAGGTTGACGCCAACTTCCATGAAGAGGAGAGGTAGCAACTTCACAAACAGCCCGAGGGCCAACGAAGACGTCACCCATTGATCCGTCCACGTGGCGAACTCTCCTGAGATCAGGAGAACGCCGTACGCACCCGGCACGGCCAACTGCATGAGCGCACCTCGTGCGTGTCTCCGCCTCCTCGCAGAAGGGGCGCGCGACACCGTCCACGTCGCGAGCACCCGCACGGCCAACCACGGCACGACGACGAGCGACAAGTACGGAAGCACGCCGGCGGAGTCGACATCCCGGGGAAGACCCGACGTCAAGTCGGTGGCAGCGAAGAGGCAGAACAGCCCAAGAAGAAACGAGTACGGCAGCGGCACTACGGCATCTTCTTCTTTTCTGCGCCGTCCTTCTTTCCGAACGCCTTGTCCAACATCTCCGCAAATCCACTCGTCTTGCGGACCAACGCGATCTCCGGGTCATTCTCGAACTGCTTCCGCACCATGCGCATGGAACTGTCGACCTTCGAAGACTTGTTGAGCTTCAAGCACCGACGCACAAAGCCCAACGCCGACCGACGATCGCCGGACAGGCACATCGAACACGCCGCGTTGTAGTAGTGCACCGGCACCAGGTAGTAGTCCACCGCCTCCGACTTCCGAATGAAGTCCCGATAGGTCACAGCAGCTATCTGGTAATCGCGGATCTTGTAGTAGATCTCCGCGAGATCGCGCAGGGCGAGAATCGAGGTCTCGTCGTCGTCACTGCGCGACTTCTTCCCCAGCGATTGGATCTCCGTCCTGATCAGTTTCCGGTTGCCCCACTGCGCCAGTGCGTAAGCCAGTCCTGTCCGAAGGTGCTTGGGCTCCTTGTCATCGGTCGCCATCGCCTCGACCTGGTCCCGTATCACCCGATCCGGTCCCTTCGGATAGAGGTCGCGCAGGGCCGGGATCACCTTGATCCGTTCGTTGATGGGAAACCACTCCGGAGTCTGGACGAGCAGACCCAGGTAGAAGTCGCCGATGGCGGGCATCAACGCGCCGAGGTCGTCGTACTGACCCGCGAAGACCAACTTGCTCTTCTCGACCTTCACGAACCACCGGAGTCCGAGCCAGCCGACAAGGGAATGGAGCGCGGCCTCCCGCTTCTGGTCATCGTCCTTTCCCGCGGCGCGGAGTTCGGACGCCAGCATGGCGATCCCCTTCTTGCCCGCAGCATCGATGCGATCGATGGACTTCGAGACGAGGGCGTCACGGTCGTCGATGTGGACGCCGACCCAGCTCGCGATCGCCTTGCGCGCGGCGGCGACAACCTTCGGGTCCTGCGCCGTCTTCGCGGGCTCCACCTTCGCGGGTTGGGCGAGGAGCGGAACGGAAAACAGGAGCAGGATGGCGACAGCCTCGAGCCTCATGCCCCTGTTCTAGCCGGAAGCTAGCGATCGATCCGGGAATTCTGTCTAGATCTGCACCTTGACCGGCTCGCGCTGCTCTTCGTCTTTCAGTTCGAAGCAGTCTCTCTTCTCGAAGCTGAAGTGACCGGCGACGACGCTGTTGGGGAACATCTGGATCATGTTGTTGAACTGCAACACCGTGTCGTTGTAGTGCCGCCGCGCGAAGCCGATCCGGTTCTCCGTGGACGTGAACTCTTCCTGTACGTTCAACAGGTGCTCGCCAGCTTTGAGCTCCGGATAGTCCTCCTACACCGCCATCAGCGAGCGCAGCGTGGGGGTCAGCATGTTCTCGGCCGCCGCCTGATCCTTGACCGTGGAGGCATCCATGGCCATCTGCCGCGCCGTGATCACGGCTTCGAGCGTCTCGTGCTCATGCTTCATGTGGCCCTTCGCGGTTTCGATGAGGTTCGGAACCAGGTCGTACCGACGCTTGAGCTGCACGTCGATCTGCCCCCAGGAGTTCTCGCACTCGTTCCTCCCGTTGACCAGACGGTTGTATGCCGCGACGGCCCAGTAGATGGCGGCGATGACGACGCCCAAAGCGATCCACACGTATTGCGCTTGTTCTTCCCCCGTTATCCGCAGCGACTACGAGACTGTGTCCCGTCGATTCAGCTTATCGGCAACTGAATTTCGCCACTGAACACTGTCCGCACCGGGCCCTCCATGACAACGTCCGCACCGCTGCAGTCGATCACGAGATCACCGCCCAAAAGATGGACCGTCACCTTCGGGCCCGCCGTCACACCGATCCGAACCGCCGTGCACGCCGCCGCCGTCGCACCGGTACCGCAGGCCATCGTCTCTCCGCTACCGCGTTCGAAAGTGCGTTGGTCGAGGGATCCATCCGGGCGAACGCGGACGAACTCGACGTTCACGCCGTCGGGAAACACCGGCAGTTCCTGCATCGCGGCACCGGTTTCGAGAACCGGTTCATCCGCGGGGTCGTTCTCGACAAACACGACGGCGTGAGGGTTGCCGGCATCGGCAGCGTGGTAGCTCCACTGGCGACCAGCGAGCCGCACTGCCTGCGCGTTCGTATCGACTTTGATCTCGCCCATGTGGACACGCGCGCCGGTGACCGCTCCGTCGTCGCCAAACAACACCGCGACTTCCTTGACGCCCGAGTCCGTCTCCACTCGCATCGTCGGCTTCTCAACCACCCCGACGTCATGGGCGAGCTTCGCCACGCAGCGAATCCCGTTGCCACACATGCCGCCTCGGGACCCGTCGGCGTTCCACATGACCATCCGCACATCGGCAGTCGAACTCGGCGCCAACACGATCAAGCCATCGCCACCGATCCCGAAGCGACGATCCGACACGATCTTCGCAACTTCTGACCCGCGTTCGAGGTCGAACTCATCGTGGATGGCATCGACGTACACGTAGTCGTTGCCGGCGCCCTCCATTTTCGTGAAACGGAGCGACTGCATCGCGTCAATACTTCACGGTGACCGCCTGACGAGTCACCGTCAACGGCAAGAAGAGAGTCGACACGAAGAAGTCGGAGACCATATCGAAGAACCCATCGCGGTACGCGAAACCGATCTCGACGTCGTAGCTCGTGTAGTCGCCGACGACCCGTTGGATGTTGACCTCGTTGAGTCGAATGAGCCCGAAGAACAGGTAGTACTGGTGCATGGTCTCTTGGCCGATGTTGTTGCCGCCAATACCGACGCGGAACGTCGTGGCGTGGCAACTCGGCAGGCACGGCATGAGCATGACGAGGCAAACCAGCAATCCGCGGAGGTGATGGGGAGCGCTCACGCGGCGTAACAGGGTCTCTTTTGGGGCGTCCACGGGCTGCGTTTTACCAGCACGGCGTGCTGTGCGCTGCCGGCGTTTTCGTTCTATCTCTCGTCCGGGTTTCTTCCCGGATCGGTCTTCCAGTCATCCCAGTCGACCTCGTCGTCGTCCTCCACCTCCTCGAAGCCGGTCTCCTCATAGTCCGTGTCTTCGCCGTCCATGTGGCCGTCGGGGTTCCATCCGTCCTCGGCGGCCCCCTCGGCTTCGATGCGTGCACGTTCCGCTTCCGCCAGGTCCAACGCGACGTCCTCGGCCCTGTCCTGTTCGCCCAGCCGCTTCTTCATCCGCTCTTCACGGTTGCGGCGCCGCGCTACGGCGAGCGCCAGAAGGGGCCCCGCGAGCGCCAGGACAAGGATCAAGAAACAGTTCCGGAGGATCACGCGGAAACCCGCGCCGGACTCGTTGCTGATGTACTCCAGCCACTCGTCCTCGTAGACGAAGAGGGGCTGTTTCATCGACGCCGAAAAGACGGTCGAGAATGTCTTCTTCGGACCACATTCCTTCACCGTGGTGAGCAGTTTCTGGAGACCGACCTCCCCCCTAAGGAACGACACGAACGAGTAGCTCTGGCCGTACGCGAGGGCCAGTCGGTCCGGATTGTCCTTCGGGAAGCCTTCCTCGAGCTCGGGAAAGGGGATGTAGGAGCGCGCGCGGACGCGCAGGACGAGCTCTTCCTCTTGCACACCGAGATAGCCGCCCCCGGCGAGATCCTGCGCGAGCCCCTCGTGGAACCAACGGGCGACGAAGTGACCGTTCTTGCCGACGAACTGGTCGAGGAGGATGTGCACGAGTTCGTGGTCGACCGTCGTCCTGAGATCATTGGGTGGGTCGATGCGGATGTCTGCGAAGACGAGGTGGATCTCGTCCCTCTGCAAGAGCGCGAATCCGGGAACCCCCGGGTGCAACGAGCGCCGCAACGCAGGCGGAATACTGTCCGCGTCGACGTGCACGACGATTCGAATCTCGCGGGACGGGGTCCCGGGGAAGAGCCGGGACAACCGGGACATGCCCTCTCGGGCAAGGGCCGCGACCGCCTTCAACTGGGACCCGGAGACCTCCGATCCTCCCGGGATCACGCGCACCTGCGCCGTCGCTGCGACGGCGAGGACAGCGAGCGCCATGAGCTTCGCCGGGAGGGATGTCATGCCCACGGAATAGACCAAACGCGCCCGGATGCCACGCAGGAAACCCCCAATGGCAACGGTGCTTTCCGAATCGATGTACGGCAAACACGCGAAAGTCACCTGTCTCGGGCTCCGCTTTGCCGAGTACGACGACAGGTACGAATGACGCGAGCGCGTCGAGATTCGATCATGGGCCCCCTACTCAGCACGTCCGAAGAAGCGAACGCAGAGAGCGAGCAGACCGATCTCCGTCCCGTGCTGGATGGAATCCGTGATCTTCGCGACAGCCTCGAGAGTTATCAGGGCCTCGAGCACTCGTTGGTCGAGCTGGCGAAGACGACCGTGTTCAGCCACACCATGATCAGTGATCGCCTGACGGATCTTCGCGAGGAGATCGCTTTCCCGACATCACGAACCGAAGCGGCGAGAGGCGTTGCGGTGGGTTCTTCCCCGGAAGGGCGAGGGTTCATCGCAGTGCTCGGCCTTCTGGTCGTGAACCTCGCGGGTTGCATCGCCATCGTCATTCGACGGCGAGGTTGGTGCGGGCTGTCGGTGCTCAGTCTTTCGCCTTTCGCGGCGAAATCAAGTTGGCGAAGATCCTGCACGCACCTGGGTGACGGTTCTTGAGCTGCCGGTAGAGGGACAGGGCGCAGTAGATGTAGTCGCCCTTTCCGTACCTCGCGTGGAGGAGAGCGCCACGTTCGGGAGGGAGACCCGGGTCGTGCATCTCCAGCAGCTCGGTGAACTGCGCGTCGTACGTCTTCGGAAAGTAGAGCCCACGCTCTTGTTTCCATCCATCCCAGTCCTTGCTGCGAATCGTGTTCGGGTGAGTGAAGAGAGCATGATCCTTCACGAGGACGCGGATGGGAGCGTCTTGCCTCGTCACCCGACCTTTGCCGATCTCGAGTTTGTACGGCGCGCCGCGGAAGAACGCGTCGCCGATGTTGAACTCCTTCGCCTTGTGGTAGAAGACGACGAGTCGACCGCCTTCCTTGACGAAGTCCAGGAGTCGCGCAAATCCCGAACAAGCCTTGGGATTCTGCAGAGCCCGGACATCGACGACGATCGTGTGCAACCGGCTCCGGTCGAGAATGGGCAGGGTGAGGCCGGGTTCGAACTTCTCCAGACGTGATTCGCCGATCAACGACTGGAGGACTTCGTACGTGGTGTTGTCCACGCCGGGAACCAGTCCGACGCGCAGGTTGTCGCTGACGTCGACTTCCACCTTGTGGACGTTCACCCGAACAACCTCGTCGCCGACATGCACGTGCATGACGCTCACCCCAGGCGGCATGTGCGGCGCATTCAGCGTGAACGTGAATTCGCGGAAGCGCTCGTTGGTCTCCATCGTCACGTCACGGAAGCCGTCTTCGACACGCATCAACGGCGACGTCTTGATGCGCAGCCTGAGGCTTACGCGCTTCCGCGTCTTGCGCTCCACGGTCACTACGAACGGCACGCTCTTCGCGCCACTCGGAAGCAGCAGCTTGCCCGGCGTGACTACGATCTGGACCGCGGGTTGGAGTTCCGTGCGAATGAACTCTTCGATCGTGATCGGTTGGCCATCGATCCGAAACCGGAAGCGTATGCGCAACGGACTCTCGAACGTGTCTCGCGTGAAGAGCCGACGACGATCTTCCTTCGACAGGTTCGGCGGGCGATACAGCGCCTCGATGACAACCGACTCCTGCGACTCCAGGGTCTTCCTGTCGCGGCCCGGGCCGACGAGCGTGAGTTTGCCGTTGTTGGTCGCGGTAACCTCGATGCCGGTCACGTCGCGGTGCCCCTCGTTGCCGATCCAAATCTGCAACGGCAGGTCCTCGCCGGGCGCAGCTTCGACGCCGAGGGGCACCTTCATGAATACCCTCACCTCCGCGCTCTGGACGATGACCCGATCGACCGCCGAGATCCGTCTCTTCAGCCGGCGCTCGAGGTCCGATCCCGGGGGAGCCTTGACCGCGCGAAGTCTCTTCTGCAGTTCGATCGCGACCGTCGAGAGTTCGGGCAGCGAGGTGAGATGATTCGCGAGATTGTCGAAGTGCCCCTTGTTCAGCCGACGGTGATCGAAGTTCGGGATGGTCTCGTGCAGGGCCAAGAAGAGATTGGGTAGTCGATCGAGCATGGTCCGACGCAGCGGCTGGTCACCGATCTTCACCGGGACCATCTCAACGATCGGCTGGAGGAGCGTCGCCATCGATTGCAGAGGCGCCTGTGTGCGGTGTTCCTTCAGCGCTTCGTACGCTAGTTCCCGATAGGTCCTACCCCGGGCCTGGTCCGAGTGATCCATCATCAGACTCACCGTGGCGTCGTCCTCTTCGCCGACGCTCGCGCCGCGGAAGAGCCGCGACACGGCAAAGGGCGGCAGGTTCGGCGTCTCGAACTTCGAATCGCCCGACAACGCCACGGCCTTCGGCAGGATCTTCAACAGCGCGAGATCGTGGCCGTGATTCTCCTTGAGGTGATGCGTGGTCATCACGAGGTCCGGCTCGATCTTCCGGATGAGTCGAGCGAGATCTTGGACCGTTTCCTCCTCGCCCCATTCCGCCAGTGTCTCCTCGGCCGAACGGCTGTAGCCGTTGTCCGGTCGGTTCAGGTAGTAGACCTTCGCGCCGAGGTGCGCGGCGCCTTGTTCTGCTTCGAGCGTGCGCAACACGCCGAGCGCGTCTCCGGTCTCGGGTCCGACGTTGTTCTGACCACCCTTCCCTCTGGTGAAGAGAACGATCGCGACGCGCATGCCGAGGTCAAACCGCAGATACGCCGCGGGCGAGACATATCTGTCGTCGGGGTGCGACGCGACGAGCAGCGCCAGGTTGTCCGAAGAAGCGTCGCGCACCGCTTGCTGCAACGCAACGTATCCAACCTCGCGGTATGGCTCGGTGCTTCCGCGAACCGGAAACTGCGCCGGGTTCTTCACCTGGATGGTGCAGATGAAGAGCGAGGCAAGAATGACGAACGCCCTCCGCCGCGGGGTGCGACGAAGGGCGTTTGCTTTGTCAGCCATGAAGGAGAGGTTACTTGATCTTCTTCACTTCCTTCTTGGCCTCGCCCTTCTTTTCAGCCTCGCCCTTCTTGTCGCCCTTCTTCTTCGTGGGCTTGGGCTTCGCCTCGGCTGCTTCTTCGACGAGTTCTTCCTCTTCGATCTCCTCTTCCTTCACCGGGCCCTCGGCCATGTCCCGCGCTTGACTCATACTACCGGCGAAGAAGGCACTGGCGCCGACCCCCACCACCATGGGAACGATGAACAGTTCCGGCCCGACCGGGCTGATGTTGGTCGAGATGTAACCGTCCTTGTTCGTCGTCGACCAGGACGCTGAGCTGAAGAGGTGCTGGCTCAGGGTCTCGGCCTCGGGGAGAAGGGTGAGGTCGAACGGCACTTCGTCTGCGCTCACGGCGAACGCGATCACGGACGTGGCCGCGGAGTAGAGGTTCTCGAAGCTGGTTCGCCAATCGGTCCAGGTGAAGGACGAGATCTGCTGCTGCTGGATGTTGGCCAGGTAGCCGGCGAACTCCTTGTTGCTGCGAATGTCGTCCTTTGGATCATCTTCGCGATCCATGCGCTTGAACGCCTTGCGGACGTCGCCGGTGGCGAGCGCCATGACCATGTAGCCGTTCTTGAACGCGAAACACGGCTGCAGAAACGAGAGCGCTCCGGTGATCTGTGGGTCGAGGGCTTCCGGGTTCAGTTCGAGACGCCAGGTCTTGATGCCCTTCCGCTCGCTCGACGGGAACTCGATCATGCCTTCGGTCATTTCCGCGATCTTCGTGAGCGTCGCGAGCAGCTTGTCCTGGTCCTTGATCTTGAGGAGCATCGCGCCTTCCGGCGCCGACATGAAGTTCTGCACGCCCATCGACCACCAGACTACCTGGTCGCCGAAGACGCCGAAGAGGTCATCCTTCAGCGAGAGGCCAAACATCTTTTCCTGTTCCTTCAACATGCCGAGCAGCTGGTCGGCTTGCTCGGGGTTGTACGCCTTGATCGCGCCGACGAGGCCGTCGTAGATGCTCGCGATGTCGAGGCTCGTCGCGGACAGCGAAGCGATGTCCTTCGGCACCCACTTGAGGAAGCCGAGATCCAGGTTGGTGCTCGCGCCGGCGAACAAACCCTTACGGTCAGCTTCGGGCGCGAGCATGAACCCGCGGGTCACGGCCTTGTTGCCCTCGTACTTGCTGGTGAAGCCCATCGTCTTCATGCTGCGCAAGCCGAGTGCGGCGATCGCGCGTTCGATGCCTTCGATCTGCAACTCTTCGGGCCAGTTCGGCGCTTCCTTCTCGGCGAGCTTCAGGAAGTCCATCGCGAAGTTCATCACGCCGTCGATGTCGAGGAACATCTCCATCTCCGCGCCGACGGTGGAAAGGTACTTCGAGGTCGCCCTGTAGTTGTCGGCGACCGGGAGGATGGTCTTCTGGTTGGTGATGGCGTTGACGCAGTCCTTGACCTCGTCCGTGATCGAACCGATCACAATGCCGCTGCCGACGAACGCGACGTTGATCGACATGTCGGTTTCCGGTGGCGTCAGGGTGATCAACTCGACGTCGCCGTCGAGCTTGCTCGAGGACTTCTCTAACATGCCCTGGGTCTGCGCGAGGAGCGCCCCGATGCCCACGTTCGCCAACTTGCGCCAGATAGCGGCGCTCTCGCCGAAGTCGACGTGGATCAGGACGCCGATGCTCGGTTCTGGTTGGGACACACCCATCTTGATTTGCAGGCCGGTCAGCGCGCCGCTGACGCTCTGGACCCGCAACTTCACGAGGTCGTCCGGCGAGATCGGGAACTGGCCCGATTCGTTCATCTCCTTCAGCTGGGCGCGGCCTTCGATCCACTTTGCCTGACCCATCTTGATGGCGTCCGCGACGAAGTCCTGAACCTCGCTCTCCCCCCACATCTTGGCGAAGGGGGTCTTCTGGAACTCTCCGAGACTCGTGTTGAGATCCGGGACGGAGAAGAACGCGAGGGTCTTGGCCGGAAGGGCATGCTTGAAGGGCTTGCCCTGGCTGAGGACGGGCGCCGCGAGCGCAGCGGTTGCGAGGAAGCTCGCGGTGACTCGAGTCAGAAACATCAACAACTCCTGTAGTTTGGGTGGAGGGTGGGTTCCACGCCGGAAATAGTGCAATGGGATGGCCCAGCGATTCGCAGGGACGAATCTGGTACGTTTTGGATAGGTGGCCGCCCGGGGGTCGGGACCTGTCGAACGTCCCGAGGTCCCTGTCAGACGGCTGACGGGCCACGGGAGCCTAGCCGAACGCATGCCCCGAAACCAATCCCCAGTGGATGCCCTGACTCGGCCATTCGAGGCCGGTCAGGGCTCGGGGTGTGGCACTACTGGACCGTCTTCTCCAGGAAGGCCTGGAGCTCTGCCTCCTGCTTGGACAGCACCTTGCCGAGCGTCTTGATCGCCGCTGCCCGCTTCTTTCCCTTGGTGAAGGCCGCGGTGACCTTCTTCAGGGCCGTGGTCGTCTTCTTGTTTCCTCCGCCCATACTGAAGGAGAGCAGGAGTCCTGCCTGGTACACGTTGTAGCCGATGTCACCCTTGCCTCGCTGCGGAAGATCGGGGCCGATCCTGAACCCGGACAGCCACTTCTTGAGGCCCTCGACGCCGCCCTTCTTGACATGCTGGGCGCCGAAGTACCTGGCGAGGTCCTTGCTGAAATGCCGTTCGACGTAGCCGCCCAACGCGCGGTGGAACCACTCGGGAACGTCGTCGGTCTCGTCGCCCAGGAGCGCGTGATTCAAGGCGACCGCCGTGGCGTGGCGCACGTAGTACGGCCCCCAGCTCTTGTCCCATACGGCTGCCCCGACGCGCAGCCGACTGCCGTCGACGAAGAATGTGAACTGATCCGTGAGGAAGGCACCGTGGGCGGAACCGCCGGAACCGTTGTCCGCGCCGAACGCCGCGTACGAGTCGTGCGTGGCCAGGACGACGATCGTCGGACGCCGATTCGGCGGCGGCTTCACGCCACCAAAGATCGGCATGAGCTTGTTGTACGCGGAGTCAACCTGTCCCGCGACCTTGTAGAGGATCGTGTCCAGCGGCAGCGTGCTCGCGATGTTGCAGTTGGCCGTGCGGACAATCCACGGTCGCCTCTGGTTGGAGTGGTACTTGTTCGCCTCTTCCTTGGAAACCCACTCGCCGTCGGCGACGGGGAACTGGGTCTTCGCCTTGCCGATGTCCGCCGCCGCGATGAACCGCCCGGTGAGCGGGTGGCGCACCATGCCGCTCTGGAGCTTGCTGATCTCGTACTTGTTGAGCACGTCACCGTCGTGATGGAAGATCCCCTTCCTCGCATCCTTGACGTGTTCCTTCGCGACCCAGATGTCCTCGACCTTGACCCACCCCTTCGCTTTGAATCGGGCGTCGCGGGCCTTGGACGTATCCTGGCTCGACTTGTCCTGCTCGGCGGCCTTTCCCTTCTCTTGTTTCGCTTCGGACTCCCCGACTTGTCCGGCGAGCGAGGGACACACGAGCATCAGGACGGAACACAAAGGAATGTGGCGGAGGCGCATCACGATCTACCTGGGGATTGGGAGAACTGGGAACGCGCAGGATACGTCGCCGAACGCCCAGAGGAGGGCTCCCACTCGGGATTTGTGTTCAGCCGGTCAGGCTGGCGCCCCAGTCGCCCTTGGGCGTAAACCGCCGCCACGACATCAGGCGATCCCGATGGGCGAGGTTCATGTACGGCGTCCACCGCGGACGCCTCGGCAGCTTCATCAGGTGCAGCCCGGACTCCTTGAGGGTGCGGTCGGCCTTGCGGGCGTTGCACTTCACGCAGGCCAGGACGCAGTTTTCCCAGTTCGTCATCCCGCCCTTCGAGCGCGGCAAGACGTGGTCGATGCTCATGTGGGCAGAGGACTCTCGGCGGGCGCAGTACTGGCAGGTGAAGTTGTCCCGGTGGTAGAGGTTCTGGCGGGTGAACGGAGCCTCGTGGTTCGGAATCTTGTTGTACAGCTGGAGCTGGACCACTTCTGGAGCCGGAATCGGCAGGTACGTGGTGGTGATGAACGCTGAGGTCGGCGGGTCGTCGAGGCAGATCCAATCCTCGAATCGATAGGTCTGGAGCGAGTCCGTGGCGATGACGTGGGCGATGTCCTGGTAGACCATGCAGATGGCCCGCCGGACGGTCGTCACATGCACCGGAAGCCAGGATCGGTTCAACACCAAAACCGCTCGATCCAAGGCTGGCCGCCTGTCCAAGTCCGTTTTGTAGGGTGAGTTGGGTTGCATCGCGCTCTCTGGCCAGCACAACCGATTCTAGGCTTCGCTCCGCTGGGTGCAATGGGGCGCACTGGCGGCCGATCCGGCGAAAACCACCACCAGCGCAAGGAAGACGCCGCGTCGAGACCTGATGTGGATCGGGGACCAACTCGCCTCGGTGACCCCGCCCCTCTGTGATCGCCCCACGACACCGGTCGGTTCGGAACCGGCGCGCGGCAACCAGGACTCCTGGATTCCATGGCGGCGACAACATGTGCAGAGTCCTTCTCGATTCGTTGCCTGGACGGGAAACCCTGGCTAGACTCCGCCAGCGTTTCCCCGGAGCCAATCAGAGTTTCGCCATGACCAAGATCCTATGCCTCGCCGGCGCGGCCCTCGCCTTCCTTCCCGGTTGCATGTCGTACGCCGACGACGGCGTGCACGCGGTCCAGTGGGCGGACATCCGGGTGCCGAAAGGCATGAAACTGAGCACCCACCTGCACCAGAGCAATACCCTCGAGGTGGACGACTACCGGTACGCCAACCTCATCTACGAGGGCGGTCGCACTCCGCTACAGGTTGCCTCCTACCTGCTCGAAACGATGCCGAAACACGCGTACCGCCTGGTCAGCCAGGAAAACGTCGCCGGCGGCGAGCAACTCGTATTCCAACGCGGCCCGCACACCTCGACGTGCACGATCAGCAACCATGAGCGCCTGACTCGGCTGGAAATCCGCGTCCGAACCCATCCAAAACTCTAAAGACCGAAAAAGCCAAGCATGTCCTCCTCCGACACCACGGGCCTTCCTCCCCAGACTGGGGCCGAAGGGCCCAACCCACTCGAACTCTTCTTTGAGAAGAACAAGAAGTGGATCTACACCTTCGCGATGCTCCTCGTGGCTGCCCTTGGAGTGAATTACGGTATGCAGAAATTGGACCGCGCCGAGATCAACCGGGATTGGGGCGAGTTCACCGCGGTCTCGGGCCTGGCCAGTGGGTTCTCCTCCTCGGTGAAGCTCGAGCCGCTGCCCGAGCAGTACAAGAAGTTCCAAGCCCAGATCTGGGGGCAGACGCTCGCCACCAAGCAGCAAGAACTGGTGACGAAGTTGATGGACGACATCCGCGGCGCGGACATCGCCAAGATCGACGAGCAGATCGCGGCGTCCAAGGACCACACGAAGGTGCCCTGGTTGATCTGGGTCGCCGCGAACAAACTCTACACGGAGGGGGATTGGGATGGCGCCCGCGCCCGATGTAACACGCTGAAGACCGATCACGCGAAGCACTTCCTCTGCAGCGAAAGCCCGTACCCGATGCAGCTCCGGAAGGAAAAGGAAGACCCGGACAAGAAGAAGGACGACGAGAAAAAGAAGAAGAAGAAGAAGAAGGCAGACCTCGTCGGCGCCGTGCCAGGCATCCCCGTGGACAACCTGCTCGCCGCCATCGCCAAGGACCAGAAGTTCATCAACGACAACCCCCAGTACTTCACGGCCCCGGAAACGGACAAGGCGGAGACCGTGGTCTTCACGCTCTCCGGAGTCGATCTGGCGGGACCCGTCGAGATCGAGATCGGGTTCTTCCCCGAAGCTGCCAAGCACGTGGCAGCGTTCAAGAAGAGCATCGCCGAGGGCTACTACAAGGACATGCGCGTCTACAAGATCAAACGCGCACAGAAGGGAAAGGACGACGACAAGGCTCCCCGGACGATCCACATCGGGCACCCCAACTCCAAGGATGAGAACCGGGACAAGTGGACCGAGGTCGTCGACGCCAAGGAAGAGGACATCCTCGAGTTCGAGAGCGGAAAGAAGAGGCTGAGCTTCTTCCCGCTGATGGTGGCCGCCGAGCAGGAAAAGGACGGCAAGTCCTCAGGACGCCGGTTCTTCATCACCGCCAACGACTGCGCGAGCCAGTACGACGGCGACTACGTGATCTTCGGTCGAGTGATCCGAGGCGGCCAGTACATCCAGGACATCGTCAGCGGGGACATGCTGGACGAAACGGAAGAGAACGCCGGAGAAGGGCGCCCCGTGGAAGACATCCAGGTGGTGTCCAGCGAACTGAAGAAGAAGTAGTCGTCCGCAGCCGTCCCGCGCGACCCGCGGGTGGCCTCCTCGCTGCTGACAACGCGGCAGGTACCGGAAAGCGCAGGCTCATCACGGCGCCAGCCAACCCTCGCGACAACCGGCGGGATTACTTCTAGGCGTCCGCAGCGTCGCGCACCGACGCGGGAACCGCAGCAGCGCTCGTCGCGAGTCCCAGGCAACTCCCCGGTCCCCGCTCACGCGTATCCCCCACGCGGAGCGACTCGACCTGGTGGTTCCACGTGGAACCACCACGTAGCACTTACTCTTCCTTTCCGCCCACGCCCTTCAACAACTCGTACACCCGCTCAAACTCCTCCCGTCCCACGCAATCGATCGTGACCCTCGACCGCTTCCGGCCATACCGGATCGATACTGCGGCCCCCAACGAGGCGGTCAGGTTCTCTTCGATCTCGTTCAACCAGACCGGGCGGCCCACCGGCGCCTTGCGCACCTTGCCCTCCGTTGGTGGTTCCGTGGCCTGGTTCAGGGCCTGAATGAACACCTCGACCTGCCGGACGCTCAGCCGCTTCCTGACGATCTCCACGGCCAACGCCTTCTGTTCGTCCGCACCCGCCAGGCCGAGCAGCGCCCGGGCGTGGCCCATGGTGATGGTTCCACGTGAAACCTGCTCTTGAACCTCCTCCGGGAGGTCCAGCAATCGCAGGATATTGGTCACCGTGGAACGCTCGAGACCGACCTGGCGGGCCAGATCTCGCTGACTCGCCTTGGTCAGGGTCTGGATCTGCTTGAACGCCTTGGCCTTCTCGATGGCGTTCAGATCGGTCCGCTGGACGTTCTCGACCAGGGCCAGGACCGCGGCGCTCTCGTCAGTGACCTCCCGCACGAGGGCTGGGATCCGCTCGAGGCCGGCGAGCTGGGCAGCCCGCCACCGCCTCTCTCCGGCGATGATCTGGAACTGGCTCCCGGCGCGTCGGACCAGGATGGGCTGGAGCACGCCGGAGCTGCGCAAGGATGCCGCGAGGTTCTGCAGGTCGACCGGATCGAAGTTGGTGCGAGGCTGGAACGGGCTCGGGACCAGCTTGCCCAGCTCGATGTCCTGCACAGACTCGCCGGAAATGCCCGGCACGTCCTTTGTCTTGCGCTCCGCGGAATCTGACAAGAAGAACTCCAATCCTCGACCCAGCTTTCGATCAACCATTTGTCGTCTCCCTAACCTAACTCAATCCGGGGTGTCCTTGGGACCGGATCGCCGCACCGCCATGGACGATCCCTACAGAGAAAGATGTATCCCGCCACTGCCACCGGGGGAAGGCTGGCCCCGAAAAACGCTGGCCCCAACCCTTCCGGCGGGCCATCTTGGGGTGGTGATGTCCCTGCTGCGACCCAGCCTGCTCGGTGCGAAGATCCTCGGACGCTCCCTGTCGATCTGGCCCTTCTTGCTGCTCGCTTGCTGGACCGCGCTCATCAAGTTCCAGGAGCCCGCATTCTTCGCCCACCAGGGGGTCCCTTTCTTCTGGCCCAGCCAGCTGGCGATGACCATGCTGGTGGTGGGGCTCCTGCCCTTGGCCTGGCGGCTAACCCAAGGGTTCGAGGCCGCGGTCTGGACACTTCAAAGCGCCCGGTCTGTCCGTCTCGCCGTGCTCTCCACTTGGCTGGGGGTCGTGGGGTATGGGGCCGTCCTGATCCTCTGCGCGTTGGCCTTTTCGATCACCGCGTCCTGGCTGGTCTCTGTTACGCCTTACCGTATACCGATCCCCTGGGCCGATCTTGCTGCGGTCGTCTTGTCGTCCGCCGAGTTCCTGCTCGTCATCGCCTCCTTTGCGCCGGCCCTCGCGCTGACACCCTGGTCAACTCCCACGATCGTCGTCGTATGGTTGCCCGTACTGGCGGTGGGGATCCACTTCTTCGGGCCCCCGGAATTCTCAGACCCCTCTAGCGCAGCCACCATGTTATCCGGCATCTTGTCCGCCCTACTCGCAACTCTGGGTGGGCTCGCGGTGTCGTTGGCTCATACCTACCACCGACTCCGACTCTGACACTCGCAATGCGCATCGGCATCCTCGGCGACGTCCACGGCAACCTGGAAGCCCTCGAGGCTACCGTCACCGCGTTGCAGTCTGCCTCCATCGACCACTGGGTCCAGGTGGGCGACATCGTCGGCTACGGCGCCCAACCGGCGGAGTGCATCCGTCGCGTCCGGGAGTTGAACTGCACCGTCTGCCTCGGCAACCACGACGCCGCGGTCGTCGGCTTGCTGTCGACGGAGTACTTCAACCCCTACGCCTGCCAGGCCGTCGAGTGGACCCGCGCGCAGCTCGACACCAGTGAACTCGACTTTCTCCGGCAGCTTCCCCTCGTCGTCGAACGCGAACAGTACACCGTCGTCCACGGCACGCTGCACATGCCCGACCAGTTCGGCTACGTCATGAGCGTCGTCGAGGCGAGGGACTCGCTGCGACAACAGAACACGCCCGTGTGCTTTGTCGGACACTCCCACGTGCCGGCCATCTATACGCAAGACGGCGACGACGAGGACATCCAGGTCGTCTTCAGTCCAGAAGTCACGGCCAAGACGGCGCGCTGCAAGAAGGTCTTGATGAACGTCGGCAGCGTCGGACAACCACGCGACGAAGATCCGCGAGCCGCGTACGCGATCTACGACTCGGAGACCCGCGATGCCAGCATCCATCGCGTGTCGTACGACATCGCTTCCGCGCAACGCAAGATCATGAACGCCGGCTTACCCGAGGTGCTCGCCAACCGACTCGCACTCGGAGTGTAGAGCAGGAGCTAGCTTCGACGCTTCTTGCGCATCGCCAGGACGAACTCTTCGTTCTCCTCACCGAACTCCCGGGACATCGTGGAATTCAGCTTGCGTAGCCCTTCCTGTTCCATTTGTCGCACGCGCTCTCGCGTCATGCCGAGCTCTTCGCCGATCGCCTTCAGGGTCATCGAACGCCCCGTTTCCAGGCCGTAGCGCATCCTGAGTATCGAAGCTTCGCGTTCGTCGATGTTCTCGAGCAGTTCGAGCAAGCGCACGAGTTCCATGTTCGAGAAGATCTCCTCCTCCGGAGTCTTCGTGCGTGGATCCTCCAGCATCTCGGTGTGCACCGAGGACGCGTCCTCGTTCATCGAGTGCACCGGTTGTGAATTCGAGAGCACCGTCTCACGGACGACATTCCAGTTCGCTACCGGCAACTCCAACTCCTCTGCGATCTCCGCCGATGTCGGCGCCCGCCCGAGTCGGTAGTTCAACTCCTTCGCCATCGCCTTCCACTTCGAGACGATTTCGGACATGTACGACGGAACGCGCACCGTCTTGACGCTGTTCACCAATGACCGGCGGATGCCTTGCTTGATCCACCACGTCGCGTAGGTGGAGAACCGACACTCCGCCTGCGGATCGAACTTCTCCACAGCCTTCATCAGGCCGATGTTGCCTTCCTCGATCAGGTCCATGAAGGACAGAC